>DASSSV010000224.1:0-20915 GCA_035708265.1 Thermomicrobiales bacterium
GCTCGTAGGGCTGGTCGGTGTGCTGCGGGCCGTAGAGGAGCGTCGAGAGGCGCGCGGCCGTGCCGGACCAGCTCAGTTGCGCGACGATCATCCCCGGCTGCGCCACCGCGAAGGTGTAGACGTTGTGCCCGGTCGGGCCGAGCGTGAAGCGCTGCGCCACCGGGAGCGTCACCGGCAGCAGGTGGACGCGGCTGGGGCAGTCCTGCACGGCCATGGAGTAGGCCGCCGAGCGGTTGACCTGCCCGTCGCCCTGGGTGACGACGAGCGAGTAGACCAGCGTGCCCGGCTCGGCGAACGGCCCGAGCGTGCCGCGGTAGTGCTGGCCCTGCGCGGTGAGCGTCTTCGTCGCCTCGGTGCCGCCGTTGAGCGCGTAGTAGACCGCCACCTGCCGCGGCGGGACGCTGCCGGTGACGTCGGCGGTCACCTCCTGCGTCGTCGGCTCGGCGCAGCCCTCCGCGTTGATCGGGTCGGCCGGCTCGGCGAAGGAACTGACGACCGTGTGGGTCGGCGTGACGAGCATCGTCACCGGCACGCGCGTCTCGTCGCCCGCGGCGACGATCGCCAGGTTGCCGGCGTAGGCGCCGACCGGCAGCGCGCCGCGGTCGACGGCGACTGCCACCTCGACGGTCGCGCCCGGCGCCAGCGTCCCGGTCGGCGGCGTCGCGGTCAGCCAGGTGCTATCGGCGGCGACCCGCCAGTCCAGCGGCGCGGCGCCCGTGTTGCTGAAGCGCAGCGGGCGCGGCCCCGCCTCCAGGCCGAGGTCGAGCGACGTGGTGACGAGCGCGAGGCGCGGCGCCGGCGCCGGGGTCGCCGTGGCGGTCGGGGCCGCCGTCGGCGTGCTGGTGGGCGGTGGCGGCGGGGCGGGCGTCGGGGCCTGCCGCGCGAAGGTCGGGGGCGCGGGCGGCGCCGGGGCGGGCGTCTCGGCGGGCGCCTCCTGCGCGGCGACGTCCGGCACGGTCGCGGTCGGCGGGATGGTCGGGGTGGCGCTCACCGTGGCCGTGGCGGTCGCCGTCGCGGTCGGCGGGTCGGTGACCGTGGCGGTCGCCGTCGGCGGCGGCGCGGTCGGCGTCGCGGTCGCGGTGGGGCGGGGCGGCAGCGCGGGCCAGGCGTAGGCCGCCGCGGCGACCGTGCCCGGCGTCGGCGTCGCGGGCGGCGCCGGCACCCAGCGCGCCGCCGCGAGCGCGACCAGCGCCGCCACCAGCGCCAGCGGCAGCAGGACGCGCAGCGGCGAGCGGCGGTCGAGGTGGCGATAGGGGTCGCGCCGGGCGCTGCGCGCCGGCCCGGCCGGCGCCAGCACCGGGGCCGGGACGCCGAGCGCGGCCGGGTCCGGCGCGCCGGGCGGCTCGTCCAGCCGCGCGGGGGCGCCGGCGAGCGGGCCGGGCTCGGCGACCACGGGCTCCGGGAACGCGGCGCTCGGGCGGCGCTCGGGCGGCAGCGTCTGGAGGACGCGCCAGCGGATGTCCGCGCCGAGTTCCGGGGTGAAGGGCGCCAGCGGCCCGTGGCCGGCCAGGGCGCGCACGCGCGACGGCGCGGCCGGGTGCTCCCCCGCGCCGGCCAGCCCGGCGAGGAGGTCGTCCACTATCGGCGGCGTCGCGAGCGGAAGGGTGCCGCGCCCCAGCGCCGCGAAGGCCGCGACCGTGCGGTCGGCCGCGCGCGCGGGGTCGCCGGTCAGATGCAGCGCGGTGTCGTAGAGGAGTGGGGCGTGGCGCGCGACCAGGACGGCGAGCGCCTCCCCATCACCCGCCGCGGCGAGGCCGAGGAGGCTGGCATCGGGCATGTAGGCGGCGTGGCTCATCGGCCGTCGACCTCGCTCGTCCAGTGCCGCCCGTCCGCGCCAGCCCGCCGCGACGGACCCGCTGGCGCCGAGATGCCGAAGGGGCCGGCCGCGATGATTGCGCATCCCAGAGGCACTTAATCCGCCCTACCATACCACGCGGATTCGGCGGCCCGCAAGCCATTTCGTCGTTTCTTTACGATTTCCGGGTATGGGATGGGCGGGTGAGGGATGTATTGGCGGGTAGGCCCGTCTACGCCGTCGGTCCGGCGCCGAACCTCGCGCGGTACGCCGCCGCGCGCTCGTCGTCCAGCGCCCGCTCGATCTCGTCCCCTGACGTGGGGTGCGGCAGGGTGTCGGCGGCGCCACGGAGGGATTCGATCGTGGAACGGCGGGGGGCGCGCCTCGGGGCCGCTCCGCGGCACGAAGCCCGCCTGCGCGGGCTAGGGACAGAACATCGCTCGTTGCTCGGCCGGGCCCCGCGGGATGCTAGACTGTGCGGCATCGCGGCGCGAGCGTGCGAGGAGGTGCGGATGATGGAGGAGTTGTTGCGCGAGACCGCCGAGCGGGCCGCGCGCTACCTCGCGGGGCTGCCGGGGCGCGACGGCGCGCCCACGCCCGCGGCGCTCGCCCGGCTGGCGGAACTGGAAGGGCCGCTCCCGACCGGGCCGACCGACCCTGCGACGGTCCTCGCGCTCCTTGATGAGCTCGGTTCGCCCGCCACGATCGCCACGGCCGGGCCGCGCTTCTTCGGCTTCGTCGGCGGGTCGCTCCCCGCGGCGCTCGCCGCCAACTGGCTGGCCGGCGCCTGGGACCAGGACGCCGGGAATGTCGCCACCTCCCCCGCGGGCGCCGCGCTGGAGGCGGCCGCCCTCCGCTGGCTCCTCGACGTCCTCGGCCTCCCGCCGGACTGCGCCGGGGCCTTCGTGACCGGGGCGACGATGGCGAACTTCAGCGCGCTGGCCGCCGCCCGCCACGCCGTCCTGGCGCGCGCCGGCTGGGACGTCGAGGCGGACGGGCTCTGCGGCGCGCCGCCGGTGACGGTCGTCGTCGGGGCAGAGGTCCACCCGTCCGTCCTCAAGGCCCTCGGCCTGCTCGGCCTCGGGCGAGAGCGGGTCGTGCGGGCGCCGGCCGACGGGCAGGGGCGGATACGCGCGGAGGCGCTGCCGCCGCTCGACGGGCCGGCGATCGTCTGCGCCCAGGTGGGCAACGTCAACACCGGGGCCTGCGACCCCGTGGGGGAGATCTGCGCCCGCGTGCGCGGGACGGGCGCCTGGGTCCACGTCGACGGCGCGTTCGGCCTCTGGGCGGCCGCCGCGCCTGCGCGGGCGCACCTCGTCGCCGGCGTCGCCGCGGCCGACTCGTGGGCGACCGACGCGCACAAGTGGCTCAACGTCCCTTACGACAGCGGGCTCGCCTTCGTGCGCGACGGCGCGGCGCTGCGCGCGGCGATGGCGGCGACCGCCGCCTACCTGCCGACGAGCGACGTGCGCCAGCCCGATCAGTACACGCCGGAGCTCTCACGTCGCGCGCGGGGCACCGAGATCTGGGCCGCGCTGCGGTCGCTCGGCCGCGTCGGGCTGGCGGACCTGGTGGAGCGCTGCTGCCGCCACGCCGCGCGCCTGGCCGATGGGCTTCGAGAAGCCGGTTATGACATCCTCAACGACGTCGTGCTCAACCAGGTCCTCGTCGCCTTCGGCGACGACGCGAGGACCCGGCGGGTGATCGCCGGCCTCCAGGTGGACGGGACCTGCTGGTGCGGCGGCACCATCTGGCGCGGGCGCGCGGCCATGCGCATCAGCGTCTCCTCCTGGGCCACTACCGCGGACGATATCGAGCGGAGCCTGGCCGCCATCCTGCGCGTCGCCGCCGCGACCACGGCCTGATCGCGGCGCCTCTCTGTCGCGGCCTCACTCGTCACTCGTCACTCGCTGCATACCGGCCGCGATACTCGGGCGGCAGGAGCGCGGCGATCTCGCGCATGATGCGGTCGGTCACGGCGTCGAGGTCCGGCTTCTCGCCGGGGCGCCGGGGCGGGAGGATGAAGGGGCGGCCGACGACGACCCGGACGCGGGCGCGGCCGCGATGCGGCCGCCGCGCCGCCTTGGCGTCGAGCGGCAGGTCCTCAGTCCCGTGGACGCCGACCGGCAGGAGCGGCACGCCCGCCTGCAACGCCACCAGGGCGACGCCGGGGTAGGCGTCGCCGAGCGTGCCGGTGACGCTGCGCGTGCCCTCCGGGAAGAGGCCGACGACCAGCCCCTCGTCGAGCAGGCGGAGGGTCTGGCGCAACGCCGCGCGGTCGGGCGCGCCGCGGTTGACCGGGTAGGCGCCGAAGTTGCGGATCAGCCAGGCGAAGGCGGGGTGCGCGAAGAGCTCGCGCTTGGACATGTAGAAGACCGGCCGGGGCAGCGCCGCGCTGACGACGACCGGGTCGAAGTTGTGCAGGTGGTTGGCGACGACGATCACCGGCCCGCTGCGCGGCATGTTGCGCGCGCCGGTGGTGCGCATCCCGGCCGCGAGGCGCAGGAAGCCGTTGACGACCGCGCGGATGACCTGGTAGAGCGCGAATTTCACCCGCCGCCGGGGGCCGCGCCGTCGCGCGACCGCCACCGCCGCGGGCTTTTCGCCGGTGCGCCCCATGCGCTAGCCCCCCGTCTCGACCCGCTGCCGCCGCGCCGCCAGGAGCCCCTCGATCGTCGCCAGCACCCCCGCGATGTCCAGCCCCTCGGTGTCCACGATCACCGCGTCCGCCGCGGGACGCAGCGGCGAGAGCGCGCGGTGCTCGTCGATGTCGTCGCGCCGCTCGATCTCGGCCAGCACCTCGGGGAAGGGGCGGACCACGCCGCGCGCCCGCTCCTCGGCCGCGCGGCGGCGGGCGCGCTCGGCCGGCGTCGCCTCCAGGTAGATCTTCAGGTCGGCGTCGGGCAGGACGACCGTGCCGATGTCGCGCCCGGCCATGATGACGCCGCCGCGCGCGGCGACCGCGCGCTGGCGCTGGAGGAGCGCGCGGCGCACCGCCGGCTGCGCGCTGACGGCCGAGACGTTGCGGTCCACCTCCGGCGCGCGGATGGCCCAGGTCACGTCCTCGCCGTCGAGCAGGACCGTCTGGGTCCGGCCGTCGGCGACGGTGGGGGGGAAGACGTCGATGTGGATTTCCGCGACCAGCCGCGCCAGCGCCGCCTCGTCGGCGGGCGGGACGCCGCGGCGGAGCGCCGCCAGCGTCACCGCGCGGTAGAGCACGCCGGTGTCGAAGTAGAAATAGCCGAGGCGCCGGGCGAGTTCGAGCGCCACGGTGCTCTTGCCCGCGCCGGCCGGGCCGTCAATCGCGATGGTGCGCGGCAGGGCGTCGCGGCCGGTGGCCCGGTCCGCCGCCCGCCGCGCGGTCGGGTCCGGGCCATTCGCCCCGTCCGCCGCGCGCGCGCTCCGCTCCATGCTCCCCCCTCGTCTCTCGTCCGCCCCGCTCCCGCCCGGCCGGCTCGCGCGGCGCCGCGGACTCGCCGGCCGCCAGGCCGAGCGCCCGGCGCAGGTGCGCGACCTCGACCGGCGTCAGGTCGCGGGAGGCCGCGGGCGGCAGGCCAGCCAGCGTCAGCGGCCCCAACCGCACCCGTCGCAACCGGCGTACCCGGTGCCCGACCGCCTCCAGCATCCGGCGCACCTGCCGCTTGCGCCCCTCGTGGATGACGACGCGCACCCAGGTCCCGCCGCCCTCCCGGTCGAGCAGCGCCACCTCCGCCGGCCCGCTCACCCCACCCTCGACCGGCAGCCCGCCCCGCCGCAGCGCGTCGAGCGCGCCGGGGCCGGGCGCACCGTCCACCAGGGCATGATACTCCTTGTCGAGCCGGTAGCGCGGGTGCGCGACCCGGTTGGCGAGTTCGCCGTCGTTGGTCAGGAGGAGCAGCCCCTCGCTATCGAGGTCGAGCCGCCCGACCGGGAAGACCCGCTCGGGCACGTCGAGCAGGTCGAAGACGGTGCGCCGACCCTGCGGGTCGTGCGCCGTCGTCACGTAGCCGCGCGGCTTGTTGAGCAGGAGGTAGCGCGGCCGCTCGGGGCGCAGGAGGTGGCCGTCCACCCGGATCGTCGCCGCCTCGGGATCGACTTTCGTGCCGAGCTCGCGCACCACCCGGCCGTCCACGTTGACCCGCCCGGCCAGGATCAACTCCTCCGCGTGGCGCCGCGACGCCACGCCGCGCGCGGCGAGGACTTTCTGCAGGCGTTCGGCCATGGTTCCTCTAAGACGGCAGACGGTAGACGGCAGACGGCAGAGGCGGCTTCCGTAGGTCGACCCGGTCAACGATGGCGAGACCGGTACTGCCGTCTGCCGTCTACCGTCTACCGCGTCGGCGTCGCCGGCGCGCCGGGCGCGGCCGGGTAGACCGGGAGGGTCAGGACGTCGCGCCCGCCGACGGTGAAGACGACCTTGCCGCGCGCGTCGGTCGCGTTCGCGCCGCCCGGGCCGAGCAGGAGGCGGTAACTCAGCGTCGGCGCCTCCCAGGTCTGGACGACGACGGTGCGGCGGTCGCGGAAGGCGACGCCCCAGCGGGCCAGCGCGGGCGCGAGGCCGGGCGGCTGGTCGGCGCCCTGTCCGACCGCGATCCAGCCGTAGGCCGCGTTGGCGTAGTCGAGCAGCGCCGTCGTGTCGGTGTAGCGCGCCTGGTCGTCGGCGCTGCCGAGCACCACCGAGATGATCCGCCCGTAGGCGGTCCACTGGGCGGCGACCAGGCACTCGCCGGCCGCGTCGGTCGTGCCGGTCTTGACGCCGTGGATGCCGGGGCGCTGGCCGAGCAGTTCGTTCGTGTTGGTCATCGGGAAGGCTTTGCCCCCGTCGACCGTGTGGCGCGTCGCCTCCTTCGTCCCGACGATCTGCGCGAAAGTCGGGTTCTGGAGCGCCGTGTTGGCGATCACCAGCAGGTCGCGCGCGCTGCTGTAGTGGCCGTCGGCGTCGTACCCGTCCGGGTTGACGAAGTGGGTGTTCTTCAGGCCGAGCTGCGCGACCCGGTCGTTCATCGCCTGCACGAAGCGCGCCACCGGGTCGCCGGGCGCGCCGTTGAGCATCGTCGCGCCGACGACGCGCGCGGCGGCCTTGGCGGCGTCGCCCCCCGAGACGAGGAGCATCCCGTAGAGGAGGTCGTCGAGTGTCACGGTGTCGCCGGGGGCGAGGCCCATCGCGGACTCGTCCTGCGGCACCATGTCGGTCTGCTCGATCGTCACCCGCTGGTCGGGGTGGCCGTACTCGATCACCAGCAGCGCGGTGAGGATCTTCGTCGTGCTGGCCGGGGCGACGCGGTCGTCGGGCGCCTTGGAGTAGAGCTCGGCGCCGTTGGAGACGTCCCAGACGATCGCGTTGCGCGCGGTGATCGCGGGCGGGACCGGCTGGCTCCTGAGGCGGGCGAGATCGCTCGCGGTGACGACGCCCTCGCCGGGCGTCACGCCGGGCAGCAGCCCCGGCTCGCTGAAGGCCGCCAGGAAGGGGAGCGCGAGGACGAGCAGCACGACGAGGGCCAGCGCGCGCGGCCATGCCGCCCCGCCGCCCGGCCGCCACCTCGCCCTTGTCCTCGCCGGGCAGTCGGTCCGCCGCCGTGTGCCGCCCACGGGTCCGTAGTATAGCCCGGGCGCGGGCGCGGGGCAAACCGGCCCCCCCGATCCCTCCCAATGCTGGGGGGAACCCGCCGTGGACACCGTGGTGAGGGGGAGCGCAGCCAGAGGGCCGGCGCGCCGGCGACTGAAGTCGCCGCTAAGGGCGCCGCCGGCGCCACGAAGTCCGTCTGCGCGGACTGGGGCCTCGTCAACCCGCGGAGGCGGGTTTCGCGGCGAGCCGCGGCGAGCCCCTCGCGGCGGTTTCAACCGCCGGCGCGGCGGGCTTACCGCGCGCCCGTTGACCGCTGCGTGTGGGCTGGGTTTCCTCCAGGATTGGGGGGGCAGGGGGGCGGCTTACCCCACCGCCGCCAGCAGCCGGTCGGGCCGGCCGCGGTAGGTCGCCAGGACGGCGGGGTCGGCGGCGGCTTCGGCGACGAGGCGCGCGAGCGCGGCGTTGACCGGCGTGGCGACGCCGAGGCGCGCGCCCTCGGCCGCGACCGCGCCGTTGAGCCAGGCGATCTCGCTGCGTCCCTTGCCGGCGGTCAGGTCGAGCCAGAGGGAGGGCATCTTGTCCCCGCGGCCGCGGGCGACGCGCGGCGCGAGGAGCCGCCGGGCCAGCGGCGCCGGCAGGGCCACCGCCGCCGCCAGCGCGCGCACTGGGTAGGCGGGGAGGTCCACCAGGCCGATGCCGGCCGCGCGCATCACCGCGCGCGTCTCGCGGAAGGCGCGGCGCTCGACGGCGAAGGCGCGCGGGTCGGCGAAGAGCGCGGCCGGCGGGAGGTCGAGCAGCGCGGACTGCGCGTTCGCCAGCAGGTTCAGCAGGAGTTTCGACCACTTCAGGACGCGGTGGGTCCGCGCCGTGACGACCGGGAGGCCGGCGGGGGCGAAGAGCGCCAGCAGCGGCGCGAGGTCCTGCGCCGTGCCGGCCAGCGGCGCGAACCCGAGGCCGCCACGCGCGGTGTGCGCCACGACGCGCCCCGGCGCGGGCGCGCTCACGCTGACGGTGAGCGCGCCGGAGCGGACCGCCGCGGGGCCGAGCGCCTCGGCCAGCGCCTCCTCGTTGCCGACGCCGTTCTGCAGCGTCAGCACCGCGGCGCCCCCCGCCGCCAGCCGGCGCAGGTCCGGCAGGGTGGCCGCGGTGTCGTAACTCTTGACCGTGAGGAGCACCAGATCCGGCGCGGCGGCGAGGCCGTCGAGCGCGGCGACGGCGCGGACGGGCGCGGCCGCCTCCTGCGCGCCGGGGCGCGCGACGGCGAGCGGGCGGCCGGCGAGCGCGTCGCGCAGCGCCGGGCGGCCGAGGAGGGTGACGTCGTGGCCGGCCAGCGCCAGCGCGCCGCCGACGAACTGCCCGACGGCGCCCGCGCCGTAGACCAGGACGCGCGCGGGCGGCGCGGCCGTCACGCCGGCTTCTCCGGCTTTACCGGGTCGGTGATCTTGAGTTCGCGCCCGTGGAGGAGGCGGTCGATGTTGGTGCGGTGCTGGATCAGCGCGACGACCAGGAGGGCGACGACGAAGACGACGAAAAGCGGGTGGTGGTCGTCCGTCAGCCACTCGTAGGCGAACATGAAGACGGCCGCCGCCGCCAGCATCAGCAGCGAGGCGAGCGAGGAGAAGCGCCAGATCCCGATCACGACGACCCAGATCGCCATCGCCAGGACGCCGACCGGCCAGACCAGCGCGGTGATGACGCCGATCGAGGTGGCGACCCCCTTGCCGCCGTGGCCGCGCAGGTAGACAGGGAAGTCGTGGCCGACGATCGCCACCAGCCCGACCAGGACGACCGCGAGGTCGGGCAGGCCGAGCGCCCAGCGCGCCACCAGCACCGGGATCGCCCCTTTGAGCGCGTCGCCGAGGAGCACCAGCAGCGCCGGGATGGCGCCGCCGACGCGGTAGGCGTTGGCCATGCCGATGTTGCCGCTGCCGTAGTGGCGGATGTCCTTGCCGGTGAGGGCCTTGATGACGAGGAAGCCGCTGGGGATCGACCCGACGAAGTAGGCGACGAGCAGCATCGCGATCGTCAGCAGGATAGTCCGCATCGCCAGCCTTCCGTGCCGCTCGTGCTGTCGCTGGGGTCGCTGCATGGCCGGCCGTCGCGCGGCCGCCGCGGGCATCATACCCGGCGCCCGCCCCGGCGGCAACCGGGCCGGGCGGCCGCCCGGCTTGCTACAATTCCGCCCGGCCCCATATCGGCCGGGCGGACAGCGGCGTCCGCCGCGTGACGACGACGGTCATACCGAAAGGCTGGCGATGCACCCCTGGCGCCGCACCCTCTACATCATCTTCGCCGCCCAGGTGCTCACCCTGATCGGCTTCAGTTGCGTCTTCCCCTTCTTCCCGCTCTACATCCAGACGCTCGGCGTGACCGGGCCGGCCGTGGTGCTCTGGTCCGGCGTGATCACCTTCGGCGGCTCGCTCACCCTCGCCCTCGCCTCGCCGGTCTGGGGCGCGCTGGCCGACCGCTACGGCCGCAAACCGATGTTGATGCGCGCGATGGGCGGCGGCGCGACGATCACCGCGCTGCTGATCCTGGCGCCGAACGTCTGGGTCGTGCTGGTGCTGCGCGTGCTCCAGGGGCTTGTGACCGGCACGGTGGCGCCGGCCCGCGCGCTGGTCGCCTCGATCAGCCCGCGCGAGCACCTCGGCTACAGCATGGGGCTGATGGAAGCCTCGGTCTTCCTCGGCAGCGCGGCCGGGCCGCTGGTCGGCGGCGTCCTCAACGACCACCTCGGCTTCCACGGCACCTTCGCCGTCGGCGCGGGGCTGCTCCTCAGCGGGGCCGTGCTGGTCGGCTTGCGCGTCGAGGAGCCGCCGCTCGGCCGCGCCGCGGCCGGCCCGGTGCGGCACCCGCTGGCCGAGATCGGCTCGATCGCCGCAGTGCCGGGGCTGGCGGTCCTCGCGTCGGTGCTCTTCATGGCGAATTTCGGTAGCGGCGCGCCGTCCCCGGTGCTGCCGCTGCTGGTGCCCGAGCTGTCCGGCGTGCCGGTGGTCAACGGCGAGCCGCAGACGGCGACGATGGTCGGCGTGATCCTGGCGGTCGCCGGCTTCGGGGCGACGGTGGCGGCGTGGCGCGCGGGGCGGCTGACGACGCGCTTCGGCTACCGGCGCACGCTGTTCGCCGCGCTCGTCTTCGCCGGCCTCTTCTCGATCCCGGCCGCGATGGCCGGGGCGGTCTGGCAGCTCCTGGCCGTGCGCACCGGCATGGGCATCTGCCTGGGCGTCGCGCTCCCCGCCGTGAGCGCGCTGGTCAGCCTGACGACGCCGCCGGCGCGCCAGGGCGCGGCCTACGGCTTCCTGGCGTCGGCCGAGTTGAGCGGCTTCGCCGTCGGGCCGCTGGTCGGCGGCGTGGTCGGCGCGACGGCCGGGCTGCGCGCCGTCTTCCTCGTCACCGCGGTCGTCCTCTTCGCCGTCGCCGCGGTCGTCGGCATGCGCGTGCGCGAGCCGGCCCCCGGCGCGCCGGCGGCCGTGGCGGTCGAGGGGGCCGGGGGGTGAGCGGCGGGGCGGCCTAACCCGCGGTTTCAACCGCGGGCGCCCCCCCAACCGCCCGTGCGCCCCCGGCACGTCGCCCCCTCACCCTCCCCTCTCGTCCCCCGCCCCCCGTCGCGGCAGGCGCACGACGAACTCGCTGCCGGCGCCGACCTCGCTGGCGACGGCGATCGAGCCGCCGTGCAGGCGCGCGATCTGGTCGGCGATGTAGAGCCCCACGCCGACGCCGCCGATCTGGCTGCTCGTCGCCGTGCCGGCGCGCGCGAAGGGGGCGAAGAGACGGGGCAGATCGCCCGCGGCGATGCCGATGCCCCGGTCGCGCACGCGGATGACCGCCTCGTCCGCCGTCGCCTCCAGCGTCACGACGATCTCGCCGCCGGCCGGCTGATACTTGACCGCGTTGTCGAGGAGGTTGGTCACCACCTGCTCGAGCCGCACCGGGTCCCATTCGCCGACCACCGGGCCCTCCGGGCGGCTCAGGGTCAGCGTCGAGGCGGTGCCGGCCAGGCGCGCGAGCCGTGTCCGCTCCACCACGCCGGCGACGAGCGTGGCCAGGTCGCAGGGTGCCGGTTGCAGGTCGAGCACGCCGGCCTGTAGCCGGTTCAGGTCGAGTACGCGGGCGGTGAGCGCGTGCAGCCGCTCGGTGCCGGCGATCAGGCGCCGCAGGCGCACGGCCAGCCAGTCGCGGTCGAGCGGCCGGTCCTCGCGCTCCACCCGGCGCAGCAGGAGTTCGGCGTTGCCGCGCACGGTCGTGATCGGCGTGCGGACCTCGTGCGCGGCGATGGTGAGGAACTGGTCGCGCGCCGCCACCGCCTCCTGCGCCTCCCGATAGAGCCGGGCATTATCCACGGCGACGGCGGCGCGGCGGGCCAGGTCCTCGGCCAGCGCCAGGTCGGCCGGCCCGTAGTGCCGGCCGGACTCCGCGGCGGCGAGGGTGATCGCGCCGAACGTCCGCCCGCGGGCCAGCAGCGGCACCACCATGTAGGAGACCAAGCCGAGTTCGCGGATGGCGTCGAGGAACTCCTCGGCGCGCGGGCTGCCGCCGTGGTAGTCGGCCGGGATCGCCGGCACCAGCTCGGACTGGCCCGTGCGCAGGACGTCGCGTACGCCCTCGGTCGGGTTCGCGAAGTCGGGGAAGCGCTCGCGCAGCCCCTCCACCAGCGCCAGCCGCGCGGGGTCGCCGTGCGCGGTGGCGAGCGGCACGATCCGGCCATCCTCCTCGACGATGTCGATCGTGCACCAGTCGGCCAGGTGGGGCACGGCCAGGCGCGCGACGTTCTCCAGCGTCGTGCGGTAGTCGAGCGTGGCGGCCAGGAGCGCGCTCGCCTCGGCGATGAAGGCGAGGCGAGCCCGCGCCCCCTCCGCCTCCGCCCGCGCGGCCCGCTCGCGCGCCAGCAGGTCGGCGCGCTCCTGCTCGGCCCGCTTGCGCTCGGTGATCTCGGTCACCACGCCGCCGAGGCCGAGGATCGCGCCATCCGGCCGGCGCACGGGGTAATAGTTCGCCAGCCAGTGGCGCTGCTCGCCCGGCGCGCGCGGCGTCTCGCCGCTGACCTCGAGGTCGACGACCGGCACGCCGGTGTCGAGCACCCGCCGGAAGAGCGCCTCGACCTGCGGCGCCAGTTGCGGGATCATCTCCTCCAGCGTGCGGCCGAGGTGGTCCGCGGCGGCCGGCCCGTTGATCGCGGCCAGCGCGTCGTTGATGCGCACGTATCGCAGGTCGCGGTCCCAGAAACCGAGGCCGACCGGCGCGGTCGCGAAGAGGGTGTCGAGCAGCGCCAGCGACTCGTCCTTGCGCCGCTCGGCCTCCTGTAAGTCGCGATAGAGGCGGGCGTTATCGACCGCCACGGCGGCGCGGTGCGCCAGGTCCTCGGCCAGAGCCAGGTCGCCGGGGCCGTAGCGGCGGCCCGACTCGGCCGCGACGAAGGTGAGGACGCCGAGCGTGCGGCCGCGCGCGATCATCGGCACGAGCATGTGCGACGCGATGCCGAGCCCGCGCAGGATGCGCAGGTGCTCGGGGTCGCGCGCGTTCGCCGCGAGGAAGGCGTCGGGGATCTCGGTCGCCAGTTCCGACCGGCCCGACTGGTAGACGCGCGACACCACGTTCTCCGGGTCCGACCGCGGCGGGTAGCGGCGCTCCAGTGCGCGCGCCCAGGCGGCCTTGGCCGGGTCGGCGTGGGCGACGACGAGGCGCTCGGGCGCCCCGTCGTCCGGCATGACGTCGACGACGCACCAGTCGGCCAGCGCCGGCACGGCCAGGCGGGCCACGCGCTGGAGGGTGGTGGCGTAGTCCAGCGAGGACGCCAACGCCTCGCTCGCCTCGGCCTGGAAGGCGAGCCGGCGGCGTGCCTCCTCCGCCGCCGCGTGCGCGGCCTGCTCGGCGTGCAGGAGCCCGACGTCGTTGATCGCCGTCGTCGCCATCGCGACGAAGGCGCCGAGCACGTCCACCAGGTCGTCCGGCAGTGGGTGGCGCGCGAAGTAGACCAGGACGCCGTGCAACGTGCCGGCCAGTTCCAACGGGAAGACCGCGACCGCGGCGATGCCCTCGCGCGCGACCCAGTCCTGATCGAACTGCGGGTCGCCCGCGAGGTCGTTGGCGACGAAGGGCTTGCGCCCGCGCGCGACCGCGCCGACCTTGTAGGGGTAGGTCGCCACGGCGATGTGCGCGCGGCTGCTCGCCACCGTCTCGCGGGTGAGGCCGGCGCTGGCGCGCAGGTGGAGGGTGTCGGTGGCCGGCTCGTAGAGCCAGACGCGAGCGAGCGCGCCGCCGAAGTCCTCGACCAGCGTGTCGACGACGACGCGCAGGACGTTGTCGAGGTCGTAGCGCGAGGTCAGCCGGGCGGCCGCCGCGGTCGTCGCCCGCAGGTAGCGCGCGACCGTGACCTGGCGCTCCAGCTCGACGCGGTCGCGCAGGTCGCGCAGCGCGGCGACGACCAGGTCGCGCCCGTCCGCTCGCACGGCGCTGAGGACGAGTTCGATGTCGACCTCGCTGCCGTCGCACCGCAGGGCGGGGACGCGCATCGGGCGGCCGAGCCATTTCGGCGCGCGGGTGGCGTAGTAGCGCGCGAAGCCTGCGCTGTGCGCCGCGCGCAGGCGGGGCGGGACGATCGTCGTGAGGGGCTGGCCGGCGAGTTCGCCGGCCGGCCAGCCCAGGAGATCCTCGGCCGCGGCGTTGCAATAGACGATCCGGTTGGCCGCGTCGGCGGCGACGACCGGATCGGCGAACCCGTCGAGAATCTGCCGGTAGTCCAGCCCGACCACGCACACCCCTCACCATGGCGGGGGCGCGGCACTCGCTCCTCGCCCCCGCCGGGCCATCGTCGCCGGAGCAGCCCCGGACGCCCGGCACACGCCGGCGACCCGCGCGGCGCACATCCGCGAGAGCATACCACCGCCACGTGTCGGGCGGTGGCCGGCTCAGTTCAAGATACGCCCGCCGACGGATTGTTGTTCCTTGAGACAGGGTGGGCTCAGGTCGTCTCGGTCGCCTTGTGCCGGGCCTCGGTCGCCTTACGCTCGGCCTCGGCCGCCTCCTGCTGCTTCTGCTCGGCCTCGGCGCGGGCCTTCGCCGCCGCGCGGCGGTCCTTGGCCGCCTCCTCCTGCGCCTCGCGCGCCTCCTGGAGGGCCTTGTCGTGCGCGGCCTGCCGGGCCTCCTCGGGCGTCGGCTCCGCTTCCTTCTGCTTGCCGTACTTGCCGGTCAGCGCGGCCGGGTCGTTGACCGCCGTGCGGAACTCGCGCTTGAGGCGCTCGGTCTCCAGGATCTCCGCCTCCTCGCCCGCGCGCTCGGCCTCCTCGAACCGATCGCTGATCGCCCCTTGCAGCTCCGCGCCGCTCTGCGGCGCCAGCAGCATCGACACGGCTGTGCTCACGGCCGCCCCCAGCACCAACCCCGCGCCGAATCGGACCGTGCGCCGCACAAAGGCCATCGTTCCCCCCTTCCGAAGTACGAATGACGAAGTACGAAGTACGAATAAGTCTCCGAGCCGGGTGCGCGTTGAGGCGCCATGCGCCGGCACAGGCACTCGCCACTCGCCCTCACTCACTCATCATTCGTCATTCCGCGGTACCGTTGTGCCCGCGCGGCGTAGCCGGCCGCGCTGTCGTAGATGCCGGCGACCGCGGCGTCGTCCAGCTCGCGCGCGACCTTGGCCGGCGCGCCGAGCAGGAGCGAGCGGCGCGGGAACGTCTTGCCCTCCGTCACCAGCGCCATCGCGCCGACCAGGCTCTCGGTCGCGATGTGCGAGCCGTTGAGCAGTACGGCGCCCATCCCGATGAGGACGTTGTCCTCCAGCGTCGCGCCGTGGACGATCGCGCCGTGCCCGATCGTGACGCCCGCGCCGATCGTCGTGGGGAAGCCGAGGTCGGCGTGCAGCACCGCGTTGTCCTGCACGTTGCTCCGCGGGCCGACGCGGATCGGCTCGGTGTCGCCGCGCAGCACCGCGCCGAACCAGACGCTCGCCCCCGCCTCCACCGTGACGTCGCCGATCAGCGTCGCGGTCGGCGCGATGTAGGCGTCGGGCGCCACCCGCGGCCGCTTGTCCCCCAGCGCCAGCAGCACGGTCCCCTCCAGAGGACTAAGGACTGAGGACTAAGGACTACGTGTTCTCAGGATGGCCGCTCGTCATCCGTCAAAGCGGTTGCCCACTTAGTCCTTAGTCCTCAGTCCTTCGCATTTCGATAATGATCGCGTCGCCCTGGGCACCGCCGCTGCAGATGGCGGCGAGGCCGCGGCCGCCGCCGCGACGGCGCAGTTCGAGCGCGAGGGTTAGCACCAGGCGCGCGCCGCTGGCCCCGATCGGGTGGCCCAGGGCGACCGCGCCGCCGTTGACGTTGACGCGGCGCTCGCGCTCCTCGTCGGTGAGGCCGAGGCGGCGCGACGCGATCAGGGTGACGTTGGCGAACGCCTCGTTGATCTCGATCAGGTCGATGTCGTCGAGGGTGAGGCCGGCCTTGTCGAGCGCCTTCTCCGCCGCGAAGGCGGGCGCGTAGGCCAGGTAGGGGACGTCCCAGGCGGCGGTGGCGTGCGCGACGATCGTCGCCAGCGGCGTGAGGCCGCGCGACGCCGCCCAGTCGGCCGAAGTGATGACGAGCGCGCCCGCGCCGTCGTTCACGCCCGGCGCGTTGCCCGCCGTGACCGTGCCGGCCGGGTCGAAGGCGGGTTTGAGTTTCGCCAGTTGCTCCAGCGAGGTATCGGGGCGCGGCGCCTCGTCGCGGTCCACGACGGTGACCGCGCCGCGCCGGCCGGGTACCTCCACCGGCACGATCTCCTCGGTGAAGACGCCGTTCTCGGTCGCGGCGACCGCGCGCTGATGTGAGCGCAGCGCCCAGCGGTCCTGCTCCTCGCGCGAGACGCACTCCTCGGCCGCCACGTTGCTTCCGTGGACGCCCATGTGGACGCCGGCGACCGCGCAGGTGAGGCCGTCGCGGACCATCGCGTCGATCAGCACGCCGTCGCCCAGGCGGTAGCCGAAGCGCGCGTGATCCAGCAGGTAGGGCGCGTTCGACATGCTCTCCATGCCGCCCGCGACGACGACGTCGTACTCGCCGCCGCGGACGAGCACGTCGGCGAGGGTGACGGCGCGCATGCCGCTACCGCAGACGCGGTTGAGGGTGTCGGAGGTGACGGTCGGGCCGAGCCCGGCCTTGAAGCCGGCCTGCCGGGAGGGGATCTGCCCCGTGCCGGCCTGGACGACCATGCCCATCAGGAGGTGCTGGACGTCCTCGGGCGCGACACCGGCGCGCCGGATCGCTTCTTTGATGGCGATGCCGCCGAGGTCGGTGGCGGAGAGCGCCGCCAGCGCGCCGCCGAGTTTGCCATACGGTGTGCGGCACCCGCCGAGGATGACGCCGCGCGCCGCCGAGGTAGCCATGTCCCGCCGTGCCCCTTTCCGGCCGCGCCCCGCGCGGCCCTGCCGGCCTCCCGCCGCAAGTAGTATACCGTGAGGACGCGGGGCGTGGGCCGTGAGTCGTGGGCCGTGGGCCGTCCTGACGTTGTCGGCGATCGGGGAATTGCCGAGGGTTCGTAGGGGCCGGGTCCGGCAAGGGTGTCGCGATTCCCCAATCCCGCGTCGGACGTCACAGCCTACGGCCTACGCCCCACGGCCCACGGACAAAGGGGTGGGCGGCCCTGGGGGAAGGGCCGCCCGTGGGGTAGGGAAAAGGGGGATAAGGGGGATAGGGTAGGGAAAGAAGTAAGCGTTGTCGGCGGTCAGGATTCGGCCAGCAGCGGCGTCGCGGCGAGCGCGAGCCCCTGCCGGGCCAGTTCCTGCCGGGCCTGCCAGTAGCCCAGGACGTAGCCGTAGAGCGCGGCGCACTCGGCGTAGTCCTTGACCCCGGCGTGCCGCTCCTCGCGCTGCGCCGCGGTGAGCTGGCGCGCGGCGAAGACCTGGTCGATCGCCACCTCGGCGAGCGTGGAGACCTGCTCCAGTTGCTCGGAGGTCGGCCGGTGCTGGCGGAAGAGGTCGAGCAGGCGGGCCAGGAGCGCCTGGCGGCGCACGAACGCGTCGGCGTGCTCGGCGGTCAGCCCATCCGCGCGGCCGGGTGATCGCGTGTCCATGAGTCTCCTCCCTGGCGGTGCGCGGACGCCCGCCCCGCCTCGCTATCGGCGCCCGGAGCGCCCGCGGCGCTCGCGCCTGACCTGTTCGCATCTTAGAACGGATGTTCTATTTTGTCAAGAGGGTGGAGAGGCGATTTTCCAGGCAATCTGCGAGACGCGGGCAGCGACCTGTGGGGATGCGCCGCGGACGAACGCGGGCGGAGCGCTGGCGGCCGGAGCCGCGCCTGTCGGCTGGCCCGCGAGCGGGCCCCCCGCCACGAAACCCGCCTCCGCAGGCCAGGTTCTGATGATCGCCTCAGTCAAAGAGTAGGCGCCCCGAGCCGCGGCTTCAGCCGCCCGTCCCCCCCACCCGCCCGCCTCTCGTCACTCGTCACTCCCCTCATCGCTCATCGCTCATCGCTTTTTGCTATACTTGGTGAGGTTAAGCGCCTGCGCGGCGCGCGGAGGGGAGCCGCGCGGGCCGGAGTGGACCGGGAAGGATGACGAGACACTGATGACCGCGACGATGAAGTCGTTTCAGGAGTTGGGGCTGACCCCCGAGGTGCTGCGCGCCCTGGTCGACCTCGGCTACGAGGAGCCGACGCCGATCCAGGAGCAGACGATCAGCCTCCTCCTGGCCGGTCGCGACGTGATCGCGCAGGCGCAGACCGGCTCGGGCAAGACCGCCGCCTTCGGCATCCCGATGGTCGAGCGGGTGGACCCGCACCGCCGCGCGGTGCAGGGGCTCGTCCTCTGCCCGACGCGCGAGCTGGCGATCCAGGTGGCCGACGCGATCCACGCGATCGGCAAGTACCGTCAGATCACCGTCACCCCGGTCTACGGCGGCCAGCCGATCGAGCGGCAGTTCCGCGCGCTGGCCCGCGGCGTCCAGATCGTCGTCGGCACGCCCGGGCGGATCATGGACCACATGCGGCGCGGCACCCTCTCCTTCGAGGACGTCGGCTTCGCGGTGCTCGACGAGGCCGACGAGATGCTCGACATGGGCTTCGTCGAGGACATCGAGTTCATCCTCGAAGGGGTGCCGGCCGAGCGGCAGACCGCGCTCTTCTCGGCGACCATCCCGCCGCGCATCGCCGCGCTGGCCCGGCGCTACCTCAAAGACCCCGAGCGGATCAGCGTCAACAGGAACGAGCTGACCGTCCCGAACATCCGGCAGACCTACTACGAGGTCGGCGGGCGCCAGAAACTCGACGCGCTCGGCCGCATCCTCGACGTCGAGGAGCCCGGCTCGACGATCATCTTCTGCCGCACCAAGCGCGACGTCGACGAGCTGGTGCAGTCGTTGCAGGGCCGCGGCTACTCCGCCGAGGCGATCCACGGCGACATCACCCAGCTCCAGCGCGAGCGCACGCTGCGCCGCTTCCGCGAGGGGCAGACCGAGGTGCTGGTGGCGACCGACGTCGCCGCGCGCGGCCTCGACATCCCGGTCGTCAGCCACGTCATCAACTACGACGTGCCCGACGACCCCGACTCCTACGTCCACCGCATTGGCCGGACCGGGCGGATGGGGCGCGAGGGCGAGGCGATCACCCTCGTCTCGCCGCGCGAGCTGCGGCAGTTGCGCTTCATCGAGCGCAGCGTCGGCAAGAAACTCAAGCCGATGCGCGTCCCCTCGCTGGCCGACGTCGAGGAGCGTCGCCGCCAGGCGTTCAAGGCGTCGATCGTCGAGGCCCTCAGCGGCGACGGCCTCGACCCCTACCTGATGCTGGTGGACGAACTGGCCGAGGAGTACGACACGGCCGAGATCGCCGCCGCCGCGATCAAGCTGGCGACCGGCGTGAGCGCGCCGGGCACGCCCGCGCGCGAGGAGCAGCGGCGCAACGACCACGCGATCGCCGGCGACGGCCGCGGCGCTGAGCCGGGCATGGCCCGCCTCTTCGTCAACATCGGCCGCCAGGACGGCGTGCGCCCGGGCGACTTCGTCGGCGCCATCGCCAACGAGGCCGGCATCCCCGGCCGCGACATCGGCGCGATCGACCTCTTCGACACCTATTCGTTCGTCGAGGTGCCGCAGCGCGAGGCGCAGCGCGTCGTGCAGATCCTCTCCCGCACCACCATCCGCGGCCACCAGGTCAACGCCGAGATCGCCCGCCCGCGCTAAGGGGACCAAACCACAGAGGCGCAGAGACACGGAGGACGAGGAGAGAGGACGAGGATTGAATGTTCCTTCGTCCTCTCTTCGTTTCTCTGTGTCTCTGTGGTTCCGTCCCCGATCAGCCTTCGCGCAGGTCGGCGAAGAGGGCGGTGCTCAGGTAGCGCTCGCCGGTATCGGGCGTGATGACGACGATCAGTTTGCTGGCGTTCTCCGGCCGCTTCGCCACCTCGACCGCCGCCGCGATCGCCGCGCCGCCGCTGATGCCGATCAGGAGACCCTCCTCGCGCATCACGCGGCGGGCCATCGCCAGCGCTTCGTCGTCGGTGACGTGGACGACCTCGTCGTAGACCTCGCGGTTGAGCACGGCCGGGACGAAGTTGGCCCCGAGGCCCTGGATCTTATGCGGCCCCGCCCGCCCGTCGGTCAGCATCGGCGACCCGGAAGGCTCGACCGCGACGACCCGCACCGACGGCTTGAGCGACTTCAAGACCTCGCCCGCGCCGGTGATCGAGCCGCCCGTGCCGACCCCGCCGACCAGGATGTCGACCGCCCCGTCGGTGTCCTGCCAGATCTCGACGCCGGTCGTCTCGCGGTGGATCTGCGGGTTGGAGGGGTTCTCGAACTGCTGCGGTATCCAGGTGCCGGGCGTCTCCGCCACGATCTGCTCCGCGCGCCGCACCGCGCCGGACATCCCCTCGCCGCCCGGCGTGAGGACGAGGTCGGCGCCGTAGCCCTTCAGCAGCAGGCGGCGCTCGACGCTCATCGTCTCCGGCATCGTCAGGATGATCTTGTAGCCCCGCGCGGCGGCGACCCAGGCCAGGGCGATGCCGGTGTTGCCGCTGGTCGGCTCGACGATCGTCGTCCGCCCCGGCGCGATCTCGCCGCGCCGCTCGGCGTCGAGGACCATCGCCACGCCGATGCGATCCTTGACGCTGAAGCCGGGGGAGAAGGACTCCAGTTTCGCCACGACGGTCGCGCCGGCCCCGTCGGTCACGCGGTTGAGCCGCACCAGCGGCGTGTTGCCGATCAGTTCGGTCGCCTCGGCGGCGATCTTCGGCCGCCGGCGTCGCACCAGTTCATCCGGCTGTGTGGGCGTGGTCGCCATCGCTCGCTCCCTCCTCGTCGTCTCGCGCCGCTCCGGCCGGCGTGCGGCGGATGGTACAGGTTCCGTATCAAGAACGTCAACAATCGCGGCGGAATCCCCGGCCGAAGTGGTAGCCGGCCGCGCGGCGTGGCACAATTAAGGACGATCCCGCGGCCGGCCGTGTCCGCCACGTCCCGTGCCCGCGATGGGACACGCCGAGGACGTGTCAGGAGGGCCGGACCGACCGTGACGCCGCGCTGCCCGATCTGCCTGAACGACCTCCCGCCCGGCGCGGGCGCCTGCCCGCGTTGCGGCGCGCCCGCGCCGGCGGTGGCTGCCGCCGCGAGAGTTC
>DASSSV010000225.1:0-3531 GCA_035708265.1 Thermomicrobiales bacterium
GAGGCGGAGCAGCCGAGCGCGACCGCGCGCCGCACGAAGTCGCGCCGGCCGAGTTGTCCCGCGGTGAGTTGCCGCATCAGGTCGCGTGGCTCGCGGATCGTGTCCATGTCGGTGGTTCCCTCCGTGTTCTGGGTGCGACTGTACGCCGGGACGCGAACACCATTGGTCGCCATCGGGTTGCCGGGCGCGAGGGAGCCGGGTGAGGTGATGCGGTGGTGCGGATGCGGGGGGCGGGGCGGCAGTTCCCTCCTTTCGCCGCCCCGCCGCGCGGGTGTCAGGGCCGATCGCGCGCTACGACTTGGTCCAGTTGGCGATGTTCCACATCAGGCCGGTCCAGGGCCCGCCGTTGAAGCCGGCGATCCCGCTCTTGGCGGCGAAGACGAGCTTGCGCCCGACGAGCGGGATGCAGACGGCGTCGTTGTAGAGGATCTGGAGGGCCTGGGTGAAGAGCCGGCCGCGCTTGACCGGGTCGAGTTCGCCCGCCGACTGCTTGGCTAGCGCGTCGTAGGCCGGGTCGGAGAAGCGCGCGTTGTTGCCGAAGCTCCAGTTGTTCGCCTTCTGGTTGATCTGGTCGGTCGTCCAGATCTCGATCCAGCTCTGGATGTCCGGGCTGCCGGCGCTGTTGGTGAACATCTCCATGTCGGTGTAGAAGTGCGCCGCGGTGTCCGGGTTGCCGGCGTCGTTGGAGAAGAAGACGCCGGCGTCGACGCTCTTGAGCTCGATCGAGACACCGGCCTTCCCCATCGCGTCCTTGACGATCTGCTGCTCCTTCTGGCGCACCGAGTTGACCGTCGTCGAGTAGACGCCGGTCATCTTGACGCCGTTCTTGGCCCGGATGCCGTCCGAGCCCTTGACCCAGCCGAGCGCGTCGAGCGCCGCGCTGGCCTTGTCGATGTTGAACTCCCACGGCACGTCCGACGGCTGCGGTAGGATCGATTCGGGCGCGTTGAGGAGCACCGAGATCGGGGCCGCGGCCGGGCCGTAGAGCGTCTGGGCGATCGTCTGGCGGTCGCCGAGGAGGTTGAGCGCCTTGCGCACGTTGACGTCGGAGAGGTAGGGGTGGGGCGTGCCGAAGTGCGAGCGCTGGCCGTCCACCTCCTTGTTCGGGTCGGACTCGTTGAGCTGGATCTGCTCGACGCCCTGGCCGGGCTGGAAGCCGAGCTGCGCCTTGCCGGCGCCGGCCTGGGTCAATTGGTTGAGGATCGAGGGCTCGATCTGCAGGTTCCAGGCGATGTCGTACTCGCCGGTCTGGAAGACCGCGCGCGCCGCCGACGTGGCGTCGCCGCCGCCCTTCCACTGGACCTTGTCGAAGGCCGGGCTATTGGGGTCGCGGAAGTTCGGGTTGGCCGAGTAGGCGATGCTGTCGCCCGGGGCGAAGGAGTCGACCACGTAGGGGCCGGTGCCGATCGGCTTGAGGTTGCCGGGGAAGTTCTTCGCCGCCGCGCCGATGCCGGCCTGGAACTGGTGCTTGGAGATGATGCCGTCGGAGAAGGGGAGATACCACCCCGGCGTCGGCGCCTTGAACGTGATCTTGACCGTGTTCGGGTCGACCGCCTCGACCTTGTCGACCGCGATGTAGTTGCCGACCGTCCCGGCCGCGGTGTCCTTATTGGTGGCGTACTGCCAGGTGAAGACGACGTCGCCGGCCGAGAAGGGCTGGCCGTCGCTCCACTTGACGCCCTGCTTCAGCTTGTAGGTGACGCTCATGCCGTCCTTGGCGACGCCGCCGTTGGCGAGCGAGGGGACCTCGTCGATCAGCCAGGGGACGAGCGAGTCGTCGGGGCCGAAGTCGAAGAGCGGCTCGATCACCAGACGCGCGGCGTCGGCGTCCTTGGTGCCCTGGGCGAGGTGGGGATTGAGGATCGTCGGCGCCTGCCAGTAGAGGATCTTCACGGTCCCGCCGGCGCCGCGCTTGGTCGGGCCGGGCCCCCAGCCGCCGGCCGCGCCGAGCGCGTGGGTCGTCGCCGCGCCGATCACCTTCCCGCCCGCGGCCGAGGGGCTGGCCGATGGACTGCCCGACGTCGCGGGGCTGGCGGCCGCGGCGGAGGGGCTGGCCGCGCCGCCCGCGGCCGCCGTCGGCGCCTTGGTGGCCGCGGCGGTCGAGGCGGTGGTCGCCGCGGCGCCGGCCGCCGTCGGGGCGGTGGTGGCGGCCGCGGCGGCCGTCGGGGCGGTCGTGGCGACCGCCGCGCTCGTCGCGGTGGGGCTCGACCCGCCGCAGGCGGCGAGGAAGCCCGCGATCGCCGAGGCGGAGAAGCCGAGCGCCGCCGCGCGGGCGATGAACGCGCGCCGGCTCAGCTGCCCCTCCATCAGTTGCCGCATTAGTGCCCGAGGTTCGGATTCCGTGGCCATCGCTCAACCTCCGTACCCTGCCGTCCTGCGGCCGGGGACGCCCCGGCCGTCGCGGCCCCCCGACCGCGCCGCTACCCCACCACACCACGGCCGTCCGCGCGGGCGACCGATCGTGCCACCCATCCGACCGGGCCGGGCTGGCGAGCGCCCGGGGCCGGTCTGCGTGCTCGCGACGGCGTCCGGCGCCGTCGGCGAGCCAATTGCGCCCGCCCGCGGCGCCCGACCGGCCGCCGGCGACAGGCGCAGCGCGGCGGACTCCGGCCGGGGAAGGGGCGAACGGACGCACGAGCGAGCGACCCGCATCAGGGCGGGAGCCACGACCTGCGCCGGCGCACCATCAACCGCGGAGTCTACTTCGACGTAGCGCGACCGCTTCGCTTGTGTTCTGGTACCTCCGAGGCGACAACACCGCATTCTAGCACGCAAAACGCGACGGCCGCAAGTGGCGTGGGCCGTGGGCCGTAGAGCGTCGGCCGTGACCGCCAGGTGAGGGATCGGGCAACGACCATCTCGTCGTCGGGGCCGGCCCCGACAAGGAGGACGGCGCTTACTCTATCCCGGACTGCGTCCCACGGCCCGCGGCCCGCTATCCCCGCGCCGGGGCGCGCCACCAGGCGCCGGCGTTCCAGGTGGGCGGCGCCCAGCGCGCCGGCGCGACGCCGCGCAGCGGGTCCCGCCGCACCAGCAGGTGGGAGCGCGTCAGGAGCGGGAGCAGCGCCGCCTCCGCCGCGATGAGGTCCAGCACGGCGCGCACGGCGGCGGCGCGGCCGGCAGTGGTCGCCGCGCCGGTCGCCGCGTCGAGCCGCGCCGCGGTGGCGGGGTCGCACCAGTGGCCGTAGTTGGCCGGGCCGGGGGCGACGGACGCGATCGGCGTCGGCGCGTAGCACCCGACGTGCGCGCGGAGCGCCGGCAGCGGGTCCGGGCCGTGGCGCAGGTCGGTCAGCAGGAGGTCGAAGCGCCCGGCGCGGGCCGGGCCGTCCGCGGCGAGCAGCGCGGCGGCCGGCGCCTCCCGCGCGGTCAGCGCCGCGCCGACGGCGGCGAACTGGCCGCGCAGCCGCTCGACCAGCGCCGGCGTCGCCGGGTCGGCGGCGGGCGCCAGGAGGGTCAGCGCGAGCGGCTGCCCGGCGCGGCGGCGCAGGCCGTCGGCGCCCCGCGCCCAGCCGGCCGCGTCGAGGAGCCGGC
>DASSSV010000226.1:0-2068 GCA_035708265.1 Thermomicrobiales bacterium
TGAGCGCCGAGGCCGGCCGCGCTCATGGCACGAGGTGCGGCGCCGTGGGGGCCTGGCCCGGCGCGGGGGCCGGGGGCGGGCTGCCGGCGGGGGCGTCGCCGCCCGGCGCCGGCGGGCCGCAGAGCGCGCCGCCCCCGGTCAGGCACGGGGGGAGGCCCGGCAGGGCGCCCGGCGCGGCGGCCGGGGCGTCGAGCCCGTGGGCTTCCCGGTAGCCTACGCTGCCCTCGCTCTTCGCCGGGGCCGCCGCGCGATGGTCCTCACGGTAGTCCAGGCCGGCGGGCACATAGCCGTCGTGCGCGAGCGCGGGCGCCGCGACCGGTGCGCGCGACCCCGGGCCGGCGGGGCGCGCCTGGCGCACCGCCGCGGCCGTCGCCAGCGCCAGGAGCAGCGCGACTGCCGCAGCCAGGGCGACGAGTCTGCGCGCGTGCAGACGTCGCGTTTGCGTGGTGCGCGTCGGTGTCATCGTCGTCTCCTCTACTGAGTCCGGCGTCGTCGGGCTAACGGCATCGAGCTTCGCCATCGCGGGCCTCCTCATTTCTGTGTGGCGCCTCACCCTCTGCGCCCCAGTCTGCGCCCCGGTCGGCCCCCGCACCACGACGGCGGCTCACCGCCCGCTCACCGTCTTGACTCACCGTTCTGACCGGGCGCCGGCTACCGCCCGACTGTCGGACGTGCTATGCTGGGGGCATCGTGAGGGGAGCGTCGAGACCGGAGCGCCCGCGCCGGGAGCAGCAGGGGCTGACATGGCCGCGGAATCCCCGTCCTTCGGGGCGTTGCTCAGGCGCCACCGCCTCGCCGCCGGCCTGACCCAGGAGGGCCTGGCCGAGCGGGCGGGGATCTCCGCGCGCGCCGTCAGCGACCTGGAGCGCGACGGCGCCCGCGTGCCCTACCAGTCGACCGTCGCCCTCCTGCTCGCCGCGCTGGAATTACCCCCCGCGCCGGCGGCCGAACTGCGCGCCGCCGCCCACCCGGGCGCACGCGCCGACGACCACCCGGCCCCGCCGCTGGACACCCTGCCGGCGCCGACCACCCCGCTGCTGGGGCGGGACGAGGCGGTGGCCGCGGTCGCCGCGCTGCTCTACGCGGACGGCGCGCGGCTGGTGACGCTGACCGGGCCGGGCGGGGTGGGCAAGACCCGCCTGGGGGTGGCGGTCGCGCGGCACCTCGCGCCGGCCTACCCCGACGGCGCCTGGCTGGTGGCGCTGGCGCCACTGGCCGACCCGGCGCTGGTCCCCGCGGCGATCGCCGGGGCGCTGCGGGTGCCCGAGCGCGGCGGCGAGCCGCTGGCGGCCACGCTGCGCGCGCGGCTGCGGCGCCAGCGCCTGCTCCTGGTGCTGGACAACTGCGAGCACCTGCTGCCCGGCGTGGGGCTGGCGGGGGACCTGCTGGCGGCCTGCCCCGGGCTGGCGGTGCTGGCCACCAGCCGGTCGCCGCTCGGGCTCGCCGGCGAGCACGAGTACCCGGTGCCCCCGCTGGCCCTGCCCGGCCCCTCGGAGCGCCTGCCGTTGGAGGCGTTGCGCCGGTATCCGGCCGTCGCGCTCTTCCTGGCGCGCGCCCGGGCCGTCGCGCCCGACGTCGTCGCCACCGACGCGGACCTGCCGGCGGTGGCGGCGATCTGCGCCCGCCTGGACGGGCTGCCGCTGGCGATCGAGCTGGCCGCGGCGCGGGCCCGGCTGCTGCCCCCGGCCGCGCTGCTGGCCCGGCTGGAGCCGCGCCTCGCGCTGCTGACCGGCGGGCCGCGCGACGCGCCAGCGCGCCAGCGGACCCTGCGCCGGACGCTCGACTGGAGCCATGCCCTGCTCGCCGTGCCCGAGCGGGTCCTCTTCGCGCGCCTGGCGGTCTTCGCGAGGGGGGCGACGCTGGACGCCATCGCGGCGGTCTGCGCCGGGGACGCCGACTCGCTCGACCTCCTGGACGGCCTCGACGCGCTGGTGCGCGCCAGCCTGCTGCACCGCGCGGAGGAGGGCGGCGGCGAGCCGCGCTTCGCGATGCTGGAGACGATCCGCGAGTACGCGGCCGAGCGGCTGGACGAGAGCGCGCAAGCCGAGGCGGTGCGGCGCGCCCACGC
>DASSSV010000227.1:0-2819 GCA_035708265.1 Thermomicrobiales bacterium
GCCGGGCGACGCCCTGCCCACATCCCCGGCCAGATTTCTGAAAGACCAGCACCCTGTCTCCGCGAGGCCCCCTCTCCCAGGATTGGGAGAGGGGGATGGGGGGTGAGGGCGATCCTCCCACTTCGCTATACTTCTGGTAACGCGAAGGGAGGACACCGCCATGACCGAGACCGCGACGACCGGCGCGGAGGTGCGCGCGGCGTTCAAGCCGCTGACCGAGGCGGCCATCCGGGCGCACACGGACGACACGAGCTACGACCGCGGCGCGGCCTACGAGCGCGGCGGCTACATCTCCGACACGACGGTGCGCGGCCCCGTGCTGCGCGCGTTCTGCCAGGGGTCGAGCGGCGGGCCTTATCAGGTCGAGGCGACACTCCAGGCGGCCGGCGCGCCGGGCGCGGAGCCGCTGGCCGGCTGGCGCTGCAGTTGCCCGCGCGGCGGCTTCTGCAAGCACGTCGTCGCGCTGCTGCTGACCTGGATCCACCGGCCGGCGGCGTTCGCCGTGCGGCCGGAACTGGCGGAACTGCTCGCCGCGAAGAGCCGCGAGGAACTGCTGGACCTGGTCGACCTGATGGTGCAGCGCTACCCCGACCTGGCCGACCTGGTCGAACTCGCACCGACGGCGCCGGAGGCCGCGCCGGGCCTGGCCGGCAAGCGCACGGTCGAGCCGGCGCGGATCAAGGGGCAGGTCGCCAACATCTTCCGCGAGAGCCGCTACGACCGCTACGACGACTACGGCTGGGGCGCGGACTACGAGATCTCCTCCGATCTGGAGCAGGTCGTCCGCACCGGCGCGGCCTACGCGCAGGCCGGCCAGTGGGCCAACGCCCAGGCGGTGTACACCGCGCTGGTCGAGGAGGTCGTGGACCACTACGAAGAGCTGGGCGACGACGAGGGCGGTGAGATCGCGGGCGCGGTCGTGCAGTCGGCCGAGGGCCTGCTGGCCTGCCTCGCCGCGCAGGACGCCCTCGCGCCGGCCGACCGGCTGGGCGAGGAGGCGCGCGAGGACCTGCTCGACACGCTCTACGACCTCTGGCACTTCGCCCACGAGTACGTCGGCGACCCCGACGCGATCGAGGAGGCGTTGGTCGAGCACGCGACGCCGGAGGAGCGGGCGCGGCTCGAGCGCCGGCTGCGCGGCGAGATCGTGCCGGGCCAGGACTTCCACCACCAATGGACCAACCGGGCCGCGCTCGGCTTCCTGATACGGCTGGCGGGCCCGAGCGACGAGGAACTGCTGGAGGAGTACCGCCGCGCCGCGCTCTACGCCGACCTGGCTGGACTGCTGTTGGACCGCGGCCGCGTGGACGAGGCCGTCGCCCTGGCCCAGGAGCGGCTGACCGAGCCGGCCGACGTGACGGCCTTCGCGGACCGGCTGCTGGCGCTCGGCGGCGACCGGGCACGGCAGGCGACGGAATTCGTCGAGGGGCGGGCGGACGCGGCGCAGCGGGCGGACGCCGGGCACGCGCTCGTGACGTACCTCACCTGGCTCGGCCGGCAGTACGCCGCCCTCGGCCGGCCCGGCCGGGCGCTCGACGCCGAGCGGCGCCACTTCCGGGTCAGCCCCGGCGCGCAGACCTACGGGGCGGCCAAGGCGGCCGCGAACCTGCCCGGCCAGCCCGCGGGCGCCTGGGAGCGCCTGCGCCCCGACCTGCTGGTCGCGCTAGAGGAGCGCGACGCCTGGGCCGACCTGGTGACGATCTATCTGGACGAGGGGGAGGCGCGCGAGGCGCTGACCGCGCTGGCCGAGCTGGAGCGCGCCAGGCCGGCCTCGCCCTACGGCTACGGCTACGCCTATGGCATCCCCGACCTGCGCATCCGCGTCGCCCGCGCCGCCGAGCGGGACTACCCCGACCGCGCGCGCGACATCTACCGGCAGGCCGCCCAACGCCTGATCGACCAGCGCGGCCGCGAGAACTACCGCACCGCGGCCGGCTACCTCGCGCGCGTGCGCGACCTCTACGCGCGCCAGGGCCGCGACGAGGAGTGGCGCACCGAGTTCGGCGCGCTCCGCGAGCGCCACAAGAGCCTCCGCGCGCTCAAGGAGGAACTAGCCGCGGCGGGGCTGACCGGGTGAGTTGAAAGTCGAAGGTCGAAGGTCGAAGATCGGAGGTGCAGGCGGCGCCACGGCGCCCGGTTGACGCCCGCCCGCGGGCAGGGCGCCACGGCACGATCAGCACCCGCTGTGCGGTCGGTGCCCCCACGTGAGCGACGCGGCGCGCCGCCCCTACCACCCCGCTGAGGTCGCGCACCGAATGCCGCCCGGCCCGGCGCGCCGGGCATCGCGCCACGTCAGCGGCCCGGGTGCGGCCTCGGCCGCGCGCCCGTCCTCACTCCGGCAGGTAAGGCGCCTCGTCGTCGATGTTCCCGACGAACTCCGGCAGGTCGCGGTGGCCCAGGAGTTGTCGGATCGGCAGTTCCTCATGATCGGGGCCTAGTCGCCTCCCTCTAGAGCGGAATCCCCAGGTTTTACGCCACAAACGACACGCTGTCACCATCCAAACCGGCATGTGCTGGTAAGGCTCGGTGGCAGTTGCTCACGTTTTTGCCCGTCGGGCAATATCCGCAAGGAGGGAGACATGGCATCCTCGAAGCGACGGCTTTCGACTGTCGCGAGGAAAACGGAGATGAGACTGGACGATACCCAAGCCCGGTTCCTGGAGCACCACCGGAGCCTCAACCACTCGATCCATCAGATTCTGCACTACCAGGCGACCTTCCGGGACTTCGACCGCTATTTGACCTACAGCCGCCGCCCGAAAACGACGGCGAGTCTCACCCCCACCGTCTTCGAGGCCTACACCGTCTGGCTCAAGAAC
>DASSSV010000228.1:0-3896 GCA_035708265.1 Thermomicrobiales bacterium
CCTCCCGCTGGAGCGCCGCCTCCCGCGCCCGCAGCGCCGGCGCCAGGAGGCGGCAGACGATCGGCAGCCCCTCGATGATCGCGGTCTCCGCGGGCATCCCGCATGCTCCTTTCCGGCCTCGCGGCCTCGCCGGCCGCGCTCGCGGCGGCCGCCTGGCGGCACGATACTGGTTCGAGCGCGCTCGAAGTCCAGGGAGGCACGATGGACACCCTGACGATCACCGAGGTCGCGCGGCGGGCGGGGCGGCGGCCCTCGGCGCTGCGCTGCGACGAGGCCGCGGGGCTGGTGGACCCGCCGCCGCGCGTCGGCGGCCGGCGGCGCTACGACGCCGGCGTGCTGGGGCGCCTGGCGGTGATCCGGTTGGCGCAGCGCGCCGGCTTCACCGTGGCCGAGACGCGGACCTTCCTGCACGGCTTCGCCCCCGCCGCGCCGCCGCCCGCCCGCTGGCAGGCGCTGGCGGCCGCGAAGCTGCCTGCGGTGGAGGCCCTGCTGGCGCGGGCGCAGGCGATGCACGCCATCCTGGAGGCCGGGTTGCGCTGCGAGTGCCCGGCGCTGGAGGAGTGCGCCCGCCGCCTGGGCGCCGCGGCGGCCGCGGGGCGCGACCGCGCCTGAGAGGATCGTCCCTGGGCGTCACCGTGCTCAAAGCCCTGGGTTGACCTGCACCCGAAAGTGGTCCACCCGGCCGGTTAGTCGCCGGCCTTCGCCCACTGCTCCCACGCACCCACGAAGTCGGCCGGGGTCCGGTTGTCCAGGGCGCTGTGGGGGCGTTCCTCATGGTCCTCGACCCGGTACGCCTCGCTGGCGTCTCGGGCCTCCGCCAGGCTGGCGAACTAGTGCTGGTCGAGGCATGCCTCGCGGCAGTGGCCGTTGCACGACGCGATGCAGGGGTTGTCGGTCGGCCTGCCAGGACGGGAAAACGCCAACTGCACCCCGTTGCGGTGCGCCCCGTCGTCCAGGGCGCGCGAGCTGCACGCCGGCCCGTTGTCCACGCCGCTCGCCTCCGGCAGGCCGCCGCTCGCCGTCAGGCGGTCCGGGACAACACCACCACGCTCCCCGGTCGGGGAGCAGTCGGCCGCCAGGGCCGGGCTCATGCGGCTGACGTTATCGACGACCGTGAGGATCCGGAAGCGCCGCCCGTCGGCCAGCCGGTCGGCGACAACGTCCCTGCTCCAGCGCTGGTTGGGCCGCTCGGCCGGGGGCTGCGGCACGCGCGGGATGCTCGCGCGCTTCTCCCGCGTTTTCAGCCGCAGCGACAGCCCCTCCAGCCGGTAGCGCCGGGAGACGCGCTGGTGGGTGCTGTGCCAGCCCTCGCGTGCTAGCAGGATGGGCAGCCGACGATCGCCATCGCGGACGCGTGCGCCCGCCAACGCCCAGAGGGCACCCGGCAGGCGCAGCCGCAGGGCCGGCTGGTCCTGCGCCCGGCTCCGGTCGCGGCACCTGGCGCGCGGCACCCCGGCCACCCGGCACGCCCGCCGCTCGCTGACTGTGAAGCCGGCCCGGAAAAACGCGACCACCTCGCGCTGCTGGGCCGGCTTCACCAGTTTTTGCGGAGCGCCTCCTGCCGCAGGTGCTTGTCCAGGCTCAGGTCGGCCACCAGTTGCTTGAGCTTGCGATGCTCCTCCTCCAGCTGCTTGAGGCGGCGCAGCTCGGCGATGCCCAGCCCGGCGAACGTGCGCTGCCAGCGGTAGCAGGTGTGCTCGCTGACCCCCAGCTGGCGGCAGAGGTCGGCCACCGCGGTGCCCGCCGCGGCCTGGCGCAGCGCGTAGACGATCTGCTCCGCGGTGAACTGTCCTTTCTTCACGGCGTCCTCCTTCGCGTTCGTCCCCTGACCGGGATGCTAACCCTCCGGATGGACCAAGATTCCGGGCTCAGGTCAAGGAGGCGGGAGCGCCTCGTGCTGCGGGCGGGAGGCGGCCGTCATCGCGATTCGCCTCGCCGGCGAGGGGATGGCCCAGCCTTGCGGCTGCCGGATGACGTCGACGCGCCGCCCGGCAGCGGCAACGACTGCCCGCACTTGTTGCGCAGCACGCCGTCGACGCGCGCGACGTCAAGGGCCGCCTTGCCCGGCAGCACCGCGGCCGCGGTCGGCATCGCCCGCTCCCCTCCGCGCGGTCGCATCCGCCACGATCGGCGAGTCGATCACTCCCTCGGGGCACCGTACTCGTCGGCTTGAGGCTCGGCTGAGCTAGACTGTTGCGAGACTTCGCCGGCTTCGTCGCAAAGCCGTTCGACTGCGACGAGCACCTCACGGACGTGGCTGCAGGGCTGGGGGAGGACACGCGGGACGGGCAGGCGGGCGCCCGATGAGGTCATCCCGCCAGGCCACCTATTCGCGTGCCCGCCGTGCGCCGGGCCGCCACGCGAGCGACTAGCCGGCGCGCCGCATCGGCAGGGGCTTGCGCCCGAGGGGCGTCGCCGCGGCGCCGACGACGCGCGCCTCGTAGCCGGGGTGCGCCAGGATGGTCTCCAGCAGGTGCGCGACCCAGGTCGCGGCGGTGTCGCGGTGCCTGCGGGCGAAGAGGTCGCCGGTGTCCCGGTTGCGCCGTGCGTCGGCCGCCTCGACCCGCGCGCGCAGCGCCTCGCCGGCCGCGCCGTGGTAGACCGGCGCTTGCCGGTGCGCGAACGTCGCCACTCGCTCCTGCCCCCGGTACACGTCGATCTGCATCCTGCGTCCTCCGTCGCGCTCGTCGCTCTCGTCCGCTGCCGCCAGCGTAGCAGCGGGTGGGGCCGGGGGGAATCCCCCGCGTGTCCCGAGAGGTTTCCCGCATCGCCGCCGGCCGAACGGCCCGCGGAGCGGGCCATTCGTCTCGCGGCGCCCGCCTCACGCGTAGCGCCGCCCCCGCGCGGCGGCGTCGAGGTCCGCCGCGGCGCGCCGCCGCAGCGCCTCGGCCACCGCGAGCCGCGCCTGGAGGCGGGTTTCCTCTGCGCGCAACCGCGCCGCGGCGGCCCCGTCGCCGTCCCGCTCGTGCGCGAGGACGGCGGCCCGGAGGTCGCGCTGGGCCGCCCGGAGGTCGAAGAGTTCGCAGGTGGCGGTGGCGAGCGTGGCGGAGAGGAGCATGCGGCGCCGGGCCTCGGCGTGCGGACAGCCGTCGCCGTCGGCCGGTGCGCGGCGCCGCCCGCGCCGGCCGAGGCCCGGCACCTTCAGCCACCCTCCGAGAAGCGTGTCGACCATGACCCGGGGGGATCCCGCCGCACCGTCCGCCTACCGCGCCGTACGACATCCGAGAACCGTCCAGGGGCGCGGGTGGCGCAGTCCGCGCGGTGACGCTCCGGCTGGGCGCGACGGCGGACCTCGGGTCGGCCGCGGCGCGCGGTGCTCGCTCCCCTGTCGCCCCCGAGTGTAGCTGGCGACGACGGCAAGGACTATCCCCCGTCCGCCCCTGTATCTCGTGGTACGAAGGTCTGGCGAACACCCGATGTCGATCAGACTATCGTCCCGTGATAATTGGTCCCGACAGGGGATGGGCGCCGCACGCCAGCGGGGGTAGAGTCGGGAGTGCGCGGGGGCGACGTCGTGGCCGACCACGCGGCCCCGCGCGGACAATCGCATCATCAGCGGACGTGACGACCCCCGCCTCAGTAGTTGGACGCCTCAGGGCGGGGCGAGCGAGTGGCGTACCCGGCCGCGAGCCAACAACGCTTCTCCCCCGCGGAGACGGCGTGGCGGCGGCGCTGATGATCTCGGAAAGGAGGTCGGCGTCGCCGCCTTCTGTCGTCTTGCGGCTATATATCGCCACGCGAGGGAGAAGCCTATGCGCCCGCGCCTGACTCGCATCGCCACCGTGCCGGTCTTCTTGCTGTTGCTGGCGGTCATGCCGGCCGTCGCCTCGGCCCAGTACGAGGGCCCCGTGATCTCGGGGCAGAACGGGACCTTTCGCGTGACCGCGACGGCGGGC
>DASSSV010000229.1:0-14098 GCA_035708265.1 Thermomicrobiales bacterium
TCTCGCGCCTGGTGCTGCAGATCCTCGGCAACCTGCTCCTCCTCGCCGGGGTGCTGGTCGCCCTCTGGCTGGTGGACCGGCGCGTCGGCGCGGCGCTCACCCTGTTCGTCGGCGCCGCCCTGCTCACCCTCACCCGCCTGCGGGCGCGTGGCGTCGCCGCCTGGCGGGCCGCGCGCGAGGCGAGCGCCGCCCTCGCTGGGTTCCTGGAGGAGCGCATCGCGGCCACCGTCGACCTGCGCGCCAACGGCGCGGTCGGGTACACGCTGGGGCGGCTCCCGCGGGCGCAGCGGGCGCTCTTCGCGGCCGAGGCCCGCGCCTGGCGGCGGTCGGCGCTCCCGCAGAGCCTGCTGCTGGCGCTGTTCGCCCTCGCCAGCGCCGCGGCGCTGGGGCTGGGCGGCTGGCTCGCGCTGCGCGGCCGGGTCAGCGTCGGCACGGTCGTCCTGATCTACGCCTACACCACGACGCTGTTCGGGCCGCTCGCCCGCATCGGCCGGGAGGTTGAGCACCTCCAGGCGGCCGAGGCCAGCGTCCGGCGCGTCGGCGAGCTGGCGCGGGCGCGGAGCGCGATCCGGTGGGGGACGGCGGACCTGCCGGCGGGCCCGCTCGCCGTCGCGTGCGAGGTCGTGTCGTTCGGCTATGACCCGGCCGTCCCGGTGCTGCGCGACGTCTCGTTCCGCCTCGCGGCGGGGCGCACGCTCGGGCTGCTGGGTCGCACCGGCAGCGGCAAGACGACGCTCACCCGCCTCCTCCTGCGGCTGTACGACCCGCAGGCCGGGGCGATCGCCCTCGGCGGCCGCGACCTCCGCACCGTCCGGGAGGCGGCGCTGCGCCGGCGGGTCGCGGTCGTCACGCAGGACGTGCGGCTCTTCGCCGCCAGCGTGCGCGACAACCTGACCTTCTTCGATCGGGGCGTCCCGGACGACCGGCTCCTGGCGGCGCTCGACGCCGTGGGGCTGGGCGCCTGGTGCCGCGCGCTCCCGGCCGGCCTCGACACGCCGCTGCCGCCCGGCGGGGGCGGGCTCTCGGCCGGCGAGGCGCAACTGCTGGCCTGCGCGCGGGCCTTCCTGCGCGACCCGGGGCTGGTCATCCTCGACGAGGCATCGTCGCGCCTTGACCCGGCGACGGAGGCGCGGCTCGCCCGCGCGGTGGACCGGCTGCTGGCGGGCCGCACCGCCGTCGTCATCGCCCACCGGCTGGCGACCGTCGGGCGCGTGGACGAGATCCTGATCCTCGACGGCGGGCGCGTCGTCGAGCGCGGGCCGCGCGCCGCGCTGGCGGCCGACCCCGCCTCGACCTTCGCCCGGCTGCTGCGCGCCGGCGGGGAGGGGGTGCTGGCGTGACCGCCTTCCGGACGCTCCGCCGCCTGCTGCGCCGCCATCCCGGGCTGGCCGCGCTGACGCTGCTCCCCTTCCTCCTCACCTACGCCTGCGCGATGGCGCTGGCGCTCCTGACGCGCGCAATCTTCGACGCCGTCTCCGGCCCCGCGCCGGGCGGACCAGGGCTCGCCACGCTCGCGGCGCTGCTCGCGGCGGCCGGGCTGGCGCGGGTCGCCGCGGCCGCCGGGCTCCCGCTCGCGGAGGTCGCCGCGCGGCACGTCGTCGCCGCGACCCTGCGCCACAACCTCCTGGCCGGCCTCCTCGACCGTCCCGGCGCGCTGGCCCTCGCCGTCCCGGCCGGCGAGGCGCTCGACCGCCTCCGCGACGACCCGGGCGCCGTCGCGGCGCTGGTCAGCCCCGCCTGCAACACCGCGGCCCTCGGGCTCTTCAGCGCCGCCGCCCTGGCGCTGATGCTGTCAATCAGCGTCCCCGTCACCCTCGGAGTCTTCCCGCCGATGGTGGCGGCCGCCCTGGTGGCCCGCCGCGCCGGCGAGCGGCTGGGCGCCTACCACGCGGCCACGCGCGCGGCGACCGGACAGGTCGCCGCCGCGCTCGGCGAGCTGTTCGGGGCGGTCGAGGCGATCAAGGTCGCCGGGGCGGAGGAGCGGGCCATGGCCCGGCTCCGCCCGCTCGACGCCGCCCGCCGGCGGGCGGCGCGGCGGGAGGCCGTCTTCGCGGAGGTCCTCAACGCCGTCTACCGCCACCTCGGCGTGCTGGGCACCGGCGTGATCCTGCTCCTCGCCGGGCGGGGGCTGCGCTCGGGCGCGCTGACGGTCGGCGACTTCGCGCTCTTCGTCTACTTCCTCGACTACACGGCCGGGCTGACGGGCAGCGCGGGCGTCCTCCTCGGCCTCGCCCGCGCCGCCGACGTCGCCCTCGGCCGCCTGCTCGACCTCCTGCCGGACGCGCCGCCCGAACGGCTCGTCGCGCCGGCACCCGTGCCCCTGCGGCGCCCGCCGCCCCTCGCGCCGACCCGCCCGGCCGCCGCCCGGCCGCGGCTGGCGGCGCTCGCCGTCGCGGACCTGACCTACCGCCACCCGGCGTCCGGCCGGGGGATCGAAGGCGTCAGTCTCCGCCTGGAGCGGGGCTCCTTCACGGTCGTCACCGGGCGGGTCGGCGCCGGTAAGACGACGCTCCTGCACGCGCTGCTCGGCCTGCTGCCCCGCGAGCGCGGGGCGATCCGCTGGAACGGGGAACCGGTGGCGGACCCGGCGATCTTCTTCGTGCCGCCGCGCAGCGCCTTCACCCCGCAGGTGCCGCGCCTCTTCAGCGACACTTTGCGCGACAACATCCTCCTCGGGTTGGCGGCGACGGGGGGCGAGGTCGCGGCGGCCATCCGAGCGGCGGCGCTGGAGCGCGACGCGACGACGCTCGCGCACGGCCTCGACACGGTCGTCGGGCCGCGCGGCGTGAAGCTCTCCGGCGGGCAGGTGCAGCGGGCCGCCGCGGCACGGATGTTCGTGCGCGCGTCGGAGCTCTTGGTCTGCGACGACCTCTCCAGCGCGCTGGACGTGGAGACGGAGCGGACGCTGTGGGACCGCCTCACCGCCCGCGGGGACGCCACCTGCCTGGTCGTCTCCCACCGGCGCGCCGTGCTCCGCCGCGCCGACCAGATCGTCGTCCTCCAGAACGGGCGGGTGGCGGCAACCGGCACGCTGTCGGACCTCCTCGTCTCATGCGACGAACTGCGCCGGCTATGGGACAGCGACCCCGACGAGGCGGGCGACGCGCGGTGAGCGCGGTCCCCCTGTCCCCCCAATGCTGGGGGGAACCAGCAGCAACGCCGTGGCGCTGGGGATGCCGATTCTTTCGGGCCGGGCCAGATTGGCCGCGCCCCCGCCGCTACGGCGTTGAAGGTAGGTTCCCCTCAGGATTGGGGGGACAGGGGGGCCGCTAAGGTACAATCGCCGCGGGACGGGCGGCGCGCGCCATGGCGCGCCCCAGCGAAGGAGCCGGCGATGCCTTTCCGGGTGGCGATCCTGACGGTCAGCGACCGCGGCAGCCGCGGCGAGCGCCCCGACGACCTGAGCGCCGCGGCGATCCGCGAGGGCCTGGCGGGCGGCGACTACGAGGTCCGCGAGTACGCGGTCGTGCCGGACGAGCGCGATGCCATCGCCGCGCGGCTGCTCGCCTGGTCCGACGGCGGCGCACTCGACCTGGTGCTGACGACGGGCGGCACGGGGCTGGCGCCGCGCGACGTGACGCCGGAGGCGACGGCCGGCGTGATCGAGCGCGCCGTGCCGGGGCTGGCCGAGGCGATGCGCGCCGCCAGCCTCGCCAAGACGCCCTTCGCGATGCTCTCGCGCGGCATCGCCGGCACCCGCGGCCGCACCCTGATCGTCAACCTGCCCGGCAGCCCGAAGGCCGTCCGCGAGACGCTGGCGGTCATCCTGCCGGCCCTGCCGCACGGCCTCGACCTGCTGCGCGGCGAGCAGAGCGAGCACGAACGATGAGTGACGAGTGACGAGTGACGAGTGACGAGGGGACGGGAGACGGACGAGCGCCGAAAGGGCATCTGTCCTCCGTCCTCCGTCTTACCCTCCTCTGCCTTCGCCCGCTCATCGCTCATCGCTCATCACTCGTCACTCGTCACTCGTCACTCGTCACTGGAGGGGATTGTGAGCGAACAGACGGATCGCGAACTTTTCGACGCGATGGAGCGCGAACTCTACGTCTCGGTCGTGTCCGATATCCTCGACGGGCTGGGGTATCGGGACCAGGCGATGGCCGCGACGATCCGGCCGGTCTACCCCGACGCGGTCGTCGTCGGGCGCGCGCACACCGTCCTCTCCTGCGACGTCTACAGCCTGCCGGATGATCCTTACACGGCCGAGATCGCGGCGATCGATAGCCTCAAGCCGGGCGACGTCCTCGTCGCCGCCACCGGCAACTCGACGCGCACCTGCCTGTGGGGCGAGCTCTTGTCGACCGCGTCGCGGGCGCGCGGGGCGCGCGGGGCGGTGATCGACGGGCATGTGCGGGACATCCGCCGCATCCAGCAGATGGGCTTCCCCGTCTTCGCCACCGGGATGCGCCCGATCGATTCGCTCGGGCGCGGGCTCGTCGTCGCCCACGACATCCCGGTCAACTGCGGCGGCGTGGTCGTCCGGCCGGGCGACATCGTCTTCGGCGACGTCGACGGCCTCGTCGCCATCCCGCAAGGCGTCGAGCAGGAGGTGATCGCGCGGGCGCGGGAGAAGGTCGCGGGCGAGAACCGGGCCCGCGCCGACCTGGAGCGCGGCGACCCGCTGCGGGCGGTCTACGATCGGTACGGCGTCCTCTGACGAAGACGGCAGACGGCAGACGGCAGAGACGGTCTCCGTCAGGCAACGCGGGCAACGGCGGCACAGCCGGTACTGCCGTCTGCCGTCTGCCGTCTGCCGTCTGCCGACTCACGGATAGCCGAGCGAGCCGTCGGCGCGGAGCGGGACGGCGCGGCGCCAGCGCGCGGGCGGGTAGGCAGCGAAGGCGGCGACGTTCAGGTCGAGGCCGAGGCCGGGGCGGGTCGGCAGTTCCAGGTGCCCGTCGACCAGGCGCATCGGCTCGTCCACCAGGTCGCGGCGGCCGGGGGTGTCGTCGGGCAGGTACTCCAGGATCAGGAAGTTCGGCGTGCCGGCCGCGAGGTGGACGTTGACCGCGGTCGCGACCGGGCCGAGCGGGTTGTGCGGCGCGATCGTCGCGTAGAACGCCTCGGCCATCGCGGCGATCTTCTTCTGCTCCAGCAGGCCGCCCGCGCAGCAGACGTCGGGCTGGACGATGTCGGCCGCGCCGCGGACGAGCAGGTCGCGGAAGGCGTACTTGGTGTAGAGCATCTCGCCGGTCGCGAGCGGCAGGTCCACCTGCCGGCGCAGCGCGGCCAGCGCGTCGATGTTCTCCGGGCGCAGCGGCTCTTCAAGGAAGAAGGGGTTGTAGGGCTTGAGCGCCTGGGCGAGCTGGAGCGCGCGGACCGGCTCGAAGATCTTGGCGTGCGGGTCCACCGCGATGTCCACGCCGTCCCCGAGCGCGCGGCGCAGCGCCTCCAGGCGCGCGACGGCCTGGCGGACGACCGCGGCGAAGGGCAGGCGGTCGCTCTCGGGCGGCTGCGGGGCGACCTTGACGGCGGTGCAGCCGTAGCGTTCCAGGCGGGCGGCGGCGTCCTCGGCCAGCGCCCCGGGCGTTGCGCCGTGGGCGTGGACGTAGACGCGGACGCGGTCGCGGCACTTGCCGCCGAGGAGTTCGTAGACCGGCACGCCGAGCGCCTTGCCCTTGATGTCCCACAGCGCGTGCTCGATCCCCGAGATCGCGGCGTTGGTGACGACCCCGCCCGGGAAGCGGGAGACGTTGTACATGAGCTGCCAGAGGAACTCGACGTCGCGCGGGTCGCGGCCGACGAGCCATTGCTCGAAGTCCGCGATGACCGCCGCGACGGCCTCGTCCGGCCCGACCGAGTAGGCTTCGCCGATCCCGTACAGCCCCTCGTCGGTCCAGACGCGGACGAAGATGTAGTTGCGGTTGTCCGGCCGCACCAGGAACGTCTCGATCCGCGCGATCTTCATGCTCGCCCCCCCCTCTACTCCAATCCCGGCCGTGCCCCGTTTGTAGCACGAGCGAGAATCGCGGGCCAGGGGGCCGGCGCGGTTGAAACCGCGGCGGAATAGCCTGCGGCCACGAAGTCCGCCCGCGCGGACTGGGACGGCGGTTCGTCCCGGCCCACGCCGGCGGGTTTCGCGGCGAGCGGAGCGGGCCCGTAGCGGCGATGGCAATCGCCGGCGCGGTCTCAACCGCCCGTGTGGCAAGGGCCGCTGTCGGTGGCCTGGAAGGTGGGCGGGGCCGCCGCGACGAGCTGGGCCGCGATGTCGCCCTCCCAGTGGAAGCCGGCGAACTGGCCCGTTCCGTCCGTGGCGACGAAGTGGCCGGTCGCGGCGCCGGTGGTCAGGTCGGCGTGCCCGGTGTAGCGGATGGTCAGCGTGCCGCCCGGCCCGGTGGCGGTGTACTGGCCCTGGAGTTCGGACTGCTGCGTCGCGTTGTTGACCATGATGTCCTGGGCGCCGCTGAAGGTGTAGCCGGCGAGGGGGCCGGAGGCGTAGGCGCCGGCCACACCGCTGTCGCGGTAGTGGGTGACCTGGCCCGCGGTGCCGACGTCGCCGACGCTGGTGGTGGCGATGGTGAGGGCGGCGGTGCAGGTCGCCGGCGGCCCGGCGGCCGCGACGAGGCCGGCGGCCAGCAGGACGGCGGCGAGGCCGAGGCAGATCGCGAAACCGAGTCGGACGAAGCGCTTCATGGCGATCCCCCTGGTGTGAGGGCTTCCGCGGGGCGTCAGCCGCCGAAGCCGTGGAAGGCGCCGAGGTCGGTCGGCAGCGTCGGGGTGAAGGGCTGGAAGGGGTACGTCTTGCTGGTGTCGAAGCCGGCTTTCGCCGCCGCGGCCTGGTCGGCGAAGAGGGTGAGGGCGGCGACCGCCTGGGCGATGGCGGTCCAGCCGAGCGTCCGCTCGTAGCCGTTGTTGTTCGGCGGGTCGACGCTCTCGGCGACGCCCTGGATGCCGGTGACGGCCTCGATCGGCCCGCCGTCCTGGGCGGCGACGCCGGGGGCGACGACGCGGGCGAGGGTGCGGTGGTCGCTCTCGATGCCCATGATGCGGGCGGCGGTGACGCGCAGCCGGCGCTGGGTGAAGTTGCGCACGCCGACGAGGTAGGCGGCGATGAAGGCGTCCTCCAGCGTGACCAGGACGTTGAGCGTGGTCTGGGCGTCGGCGAACATGCCGTGGGGGTAGTAGAAAGCATCAAAGGGCGAGGGCTGGCCGGTCACGCTCTGCTCCAGCAGGTAGTGCGACATCTCCTCCTGGCGCGCCGCCCGGAGATAGCCCTGGTCGTCCTCGGCCAGCCGGGTGAAGAAGGGCGCGCTGGCAATGATGTTGCTATAGGTGGTGACGGCGAGGGCCTCGGCGATCTCGGCGGCGATGAGGATCTGGCGGTCGCCGGCGGCGAGGCCGGGGCCGTCGTGGTCGTGGCCCTCGTCGGCCAGCGCGGCGAGGGGGGTGAGGGCGGCGAGGCCGGCGCCGGCGACGGCGAGGGATCGCAGGAAGCCCTTGCGGCTGAGCGTGACGTCGAGCGGATTCGCGGGCATGGGCATGGGGGAACTCCTTTCGACGAATGCGGCGATGCGCGTCACGGGCCATCGGGCGTAGGCTACGCCGCGCGGCTGCTCACCTTCCAGCCCAAAGCCTGCTCACTCGCTGCTCGTTTCGGGGCCCGAACCCGGCGATGCTAGAATGGCGCCGCCAACGCCGGGTCGGTTTCCCGGCGGCGCGGCTCGTGGACACGCGAGGGGGGCCATGGCGGGCGCGGCGGAGAAATCGGGGGGGATCTTCGCCGGGGGCGGCGAGATGGCCGCCCTGATGCGGGCGTTCGACTGGGCCGCGACGCCGCTCGGCGCGCCGGAGGGCTGGTCGCCCAGCCTGCGCACGATGGTCCGATTCCTCCTCGCCAACCGGTTCCCGCTGCTCCTCTGGTGGGGGCCAGAACAGCATCAGCTCTATAACGACCCCTATCGTCCGGTCCTCGGCTCGAAGCACCCCCGCTCGCTGGCGCAGCCCGCCCGCGAGTGCTGGCCAGAGATCTGGCACATCATCGGCCCGCTGATCCTCACCCCTTACCGCGGCGGCCCCGCCACCTGGGACGACGACCTCTTCCTGGAGCTCAACCGGCACGGGTTCGTCGAGGAGACCCACTTCACGATCGCCTACAGCCCGGTCCCGGACGACACCGCGCCGGGCGGCATCGGCGGCGTCCTCGCCACCGTCCACGAGATCACGCAACAGGTGTTGCAGGAACGCCGCCTGGCCGTGCTGCGGGATCTCGGCGCGGGGACGTCGGAGGCGCGGACCGCCGAGGAGGCGGCCCGGGTCGCGATGGCGGCGTTCGAGCGCCACCCGAAGGACGTCCCGTTCGCCCTGTTCTACCTCCTCGACGCGGAACAGCGGACCGCGCGCCTCGCCGGCGCGGCGGGCGTCGGGGCCGGCGAGGCGCTCAGCCCGGACGTCGTGGACCTCGCCACGCCGGATGGGTCGTCGCCCTGGCCACTGGCGGAGGTGCTGCGGACGGAGGAGCCGCGGCCGGTGGAGGGGCTGGCGGAGCGCTTCGGCGGCGCGCCGGTCGGCCCCTGGGCGGACCCGCCGACGCAGGCGCTGGTGCTGCCGGTGCCGTCGACGACGCAGCACCGCCTCGCCGGGCTGCTGGTGCTCGGGATCAGCGCGCGCCTGGCGCTGGACGACCTCTACCGCGGCTTCTGCGAACTGGCGACCGCGCAGGTGGCGACCGCCATCGCGAACGCGCGCGCCTACGAGGACGAGCGCCGGCGCGCGGAGGCGCTGGCCGAGCTCGACCGGGCCAAGACGGTCTTCTTCAGCAACGTCAGCCACGAGTTCCGCACCCCGCTGACGCTCTCCCTCGGCCCGGTCGAGGACGTGCTGGCCGACGCTGCGCACCCGCTGCCCGAGGAGCAGCGCCGGCGGCTGGAGATCGTCCAGCGCAACCACCTCCGGCTCCTCAAACTCGTCAACTCCCTGCTCGACTTCTCGCGGCTGGAGGCCGGGCGGATCCAGGCGAGCTACGAGCCGACCGACCTGGCGGCGGCGACCGCGGAGCTGGCCGGCGTCTTCCGCTCGGCGATCGAGCGCGCCGGCCTGCGCCTCGTCGTGGACTGCCCGCCGCTGCCCGCGCCGGTCTACGTCGACCGCGACATGTGGGAGAAGATCGTCCTCAACCTGCTCTCCAACGCCTTCAAGTTCACGTTCGACGGCGAGATCCGGGTCGCGCTGCGGGGCGCGGACGGGGACGTCGAACTCGAGGTGCGCGACACCGGCGTCGGCATCCCCGCGGCAGAGTTGCCGCGCCTGTTCGAGCGCTTCCATCGGGTCGAGGACACGCGGGCGCGCACCTACGAGGGCTCCGGCATCGGGCTGGCGCTGGTGCAGGAGCTGGCGCGCCTGCACGGCGGCACCGTGGAGGTCGCCAGCGCGCTGGGCGAGGGGAGCGCCTTCACCGTCCGCATCCCGACCGGCGCGGCCCACCTGCCGACCGACCGCATCCAGGCGCCGCGGACCCTCCAGCCCACCGGGCTCGGCGCCGCGCCCTTCGTCGAGGAGGCGCTGCGCTGGCTGCCGGGCGCGGGCGACGCGGCCGCCGACTGGGCCCCGCACGTCCGGGAGGGGCCGGCCGGGCCGGACGCGGGCGCGCCCGCCCCCACGGCAGCGGAGGGGCGGGTGCTACTGGCGGACGACAACGCCGACATGCGCGAGTACGTCGCGCGGCTGCTGGGCGAGCGCTACGCGGTCGAGGCGGTGGCGGACGGCGAGGCGGCGCTGGCGGCCGCGCGGGCGCGCCCGCCCGACCTGGTGCTGACCGACGTGATGATGCCGCGGCTCGACGGCTTCGGGCTGCTCCGGGCGCTGCGCGCCGACCCGCGCACGAGCGACGTGCCGGTCGTCCTGCTCTCGGCGCGCGCGGGCGAGGAGTCGCGGGTGGAGGGGTTAGAGGCCGGGGCGGACGACTACCTGGTCAAGCCCTTCACCGCGCGCGAATTGCTGGCCCGCGTGGGCACGCATGTGACCCTGGCCCGGCTGCGCGCGGCGGCGCGCCGCCGCGACGATGCCGAACGCGAGCGGCTGCGCGCGCTGTTCGAGCAGGCGCCGGCGGCGATCTGCCTGCTCGACGGGCCGGACCACGTCTACACGCTCGCCAATCCCCGCTACCTGGCCTTGATCAACCGAAAGCCGGCGGAGGTGCTCGGGAAGTCGCTGCGGGCGGTCTTCCCCGAACTCGCGGGGCAAGGCATCTTCGAGCTCGCCGATGGCGTCTATCAGACCGGCCGGGCGTTCGTGGGCGACGAGCTGCTGGTTCGGGTGGATTTCGATCGGGACGGCGTGCCCGAAGACGTCTACTTCAACTTCGTCTACGCGCCGTTCCGCGGGCCCGACGGGGCGCCGGAGGGGCTCTTCGTCCACGCCTACGAGGTCACCGAGCAGGTGCGGGCGCGCCGGGCGCTCGAGGCGGAGGTCGCCGAGCGCCGGCGCGCGGAGGCGCTGCTGATCGGCGAGCGGGCGATCCTGGAATCGATCGCGCGGGGCGCGCCGCTCGGGGACGTCCTCGCGTCGCTGGCCGGCGCGATCGAGGAGGACTCGGGCGGGGCGCTCTGCTCGATCCTGCGCCTCGACCGCGAGGGGCGGCGCCTGCGCCACGGCGCCGCCCCCAGCCTGCCGGACGAGTACAACCGGGCGATCGACGGCCTGGCGATCGGGCCAGCCGCGGGCTCCTGCGGGACGGCCGCCTACCGCAACATGCCTGTCGTCGTCGCGGACATCGCCACCAGCCCGCTCTGGGCCGACTGGCGGGCCGTGGCGCTGGCGCACGACCTGCGCGCCTGCTGGTCCACGCCGATCCGCGGCGCGGACGGCCGGGTGCTCGGCACCTTCGCGGTCTACCACCGCGCACCCGGCCGCCCGGACTGGCGGGAGCGGGATCTGGTGGGCGCGCTGGCCTATCTGGCGGCCATCGCGCTCGCGCGCGCCGAGAGCGAGGCCCAGCGCGCCGAGATCCTCGCGCGCGAGCGGGCCGCGCGCGCGGCGGCCGAGGCGGCGGTGCGGGCGCGCGACGAGTTCCTGTCCATCGCCGCGCACGAGCTGCGCACGCCGGTGGCGGCGATCAAGGGTACGGCCCAACTCGCCCTGCGGCGGCGCGAGCAGGGGACGCTGGATCGGGCGCGCGCCGAGAAGGCGCTCAGCGTCGTCGAGCGGTCGGGGGGCCGGCTCGCCGCGCTGATCGACGATCTGCTGGACGTGTCGCGCCTCCAGAGCGGCCAGCTCGCCCTGCGGGTGGAGCGGCTCGACCTGGCGCCGCTCGTGCGGGGCGTCGCCGAGCAGTACGCCGAGGGGCTCGGCCCCGCGCACACGCTGACGCTCGACCTGCCCGCCGCGCCCTTCCCGGTCGCGGGCGACGCCGGCCGGCTGGAGCAGGTGCTCGACAACCTGCTCAGTAACGCCGTGAAATACTCCCCGGAGGGCGGCGCGATCGCGGTGGCGCTGGCGCCGGGCGCGGACGGCGCGACGGTGACGGTGCGGGACGACGGGATCGGCCTGCCGGACGGCGCGGCCGAGCACATCTTCGAGCCGTTCGGGCGGGCGGCCAACGCGACCGCGCGCAGCCTGCCGGGGATGGGCCTGGGCCTGCATATCAGCCGCCGCATCGCCGAGTTGCACGGCGGGCGCCTGTGGGCCGAGAGCGCCGGCGAGGGCCGCGGGACCACGCTGCGCCTGTGGCTCCCTGCCGCGCTGACGACGACCGACGACGGCGAGGCGAGAGTCCGCGGCTGACGAGCGGCGAGCCGGCCATCGGGGCGGCGCACACCTTCCGGCACGGTCCAGAAGACGTCCTAATCAAGCCTTTCCTGAGAACGCCGAGGCGATGCCCGGGAGCACATCGCCGGGCCGTGGCCTGGCGGGTGGTCGCCGGTGAGAACGCGCGCCACGAGGGCGAGCTTGGTGGCCTGGTACGAAGGTCCCGCTTCGGGCTGCCGCCCCTTGCCGCCCGCAGTCGGCGCCGGTATGGTGGAGGGCGGGGCCGCGCCCGCCCGGCCGGCGGCGCGGGGCGGACCGGCGAAGGAGACCCTGATGTCCCGCCTGGAGTGGATCGAATACACCGCGCTCGCCCTGCTGACCGTCGCCCTGCTCGCCATCGGCGGCCCGCCCGCCCTCGGCGCCGTCGCCGGGGCGGTGCTGGCCGTCGGCCTGCTGCGCCTCGCCCGCCCCCGCCGCGACTGAGCCCGCCCGCCGACGGTGGCACGCGTCCTGCATACTTCCGCTCCCATCACTGCCCCGGCGCCCGCCCGCGCGGGCGGGGCGGCGGGGCGCGAAGGAGGGAGCGATGGGCATCCTGGCGTGGATCGTCCTCGGCCTCGTCGCCGGCTTCCTGGCCAGCATGGCGATGGGCGGCGGCGGCTACGGCGTCATCGGCGACATCATCGTGGGGGTCGTCGGCGCGCTGCTGGGCGGGTTCCTGTTCAGCGCGTTCACCGGCCAGCCGGGCGTCACCGGCTTCAATCTCGGCTCGATCCTGGTGGCCTTCATCGGCGCGTGCATCCTGATCCTGCTGCTACGGCTGGTCTCCCGCAGCCGCGCGGTCTGACCGCCGACGCGAGCACGGCATCCATGGCCCGGCTCCCCGATGGGGGCCGGGTTTCTCGCGTCTCGTCGGCGGGGGCGCGGGGGCGGGGCGATGGCAGAGCGGACGCTGTACTACCTGCGCGGTCTGCCGGTGGGGCGGCGCGGCGACCGCGTCGCCGTGGCCGTCGCGACTGATGCGGTGCGCTTCGCCCAAGGCGGGCTCCTCGGCCGCCGCCGGCGCTACGCGCTGCCCCTGGCCGCGGTGCGCGGGGTGGCGTTGCGGCCCCTAGAGGGGATCGAGGTGGCACGACTGCGGATGTGGGGCCAGACTGGCGGGGTGGTGCGCGTGCCGCAGGCGCTCCTGGTCATCCGCGCGCGGGCGGGCGAGGCGGCGGAGACGGTCACGCTGCACGGGGAGCGCGCGGCGGTGGCGCGGCTCCAGGCGACGCTGGCCGCAGCGCTGGCCGGGCGGGACGCGGCGGAGGCGGGGCGCTGAGGCCGGCGGTCCCGTCGATCCGTACGCCGCATACTTGGGGATTTCTCCCCTTGATCCATCGAGGGGCGAGGGGCTAGGCTGGAGATCGTCGCGCCGGGCGCCTGGCGCGCGGCGGCCGCGGACTGACGCCTCACTGGGAGCGGAGCGCGCGATGACGGCCACGACGCAGACGCACCGACGGGGCTGGCGGAAGGCCCCCTGGGACTGGCGCCAGGCGACGGAGTCCGCGCCGCCGCACGCGCGGGACGCCGCCGTACCTACCACGCCGGATCGGCCGCCCGGCATGGACGGCCCCGCGCGCCGGTCGGGCGATGGCCTCGGCACCGGCGGGGACGGGCGCCGCCTGGCGCCCGATCCCCGCCACTGACGTGGGGCCGCCGGTCGAGCGCGGGGCGCTACCGCCCGCGCGCCCGCGCGGCCAGCGTCTGCCCGGCGCGGCGCCCGAAGGCGGCGCCGTGGAGTCAGAGCGCCTGGGCGACCAGGCCCGCGAGGCCGCGCGGGACGACGCCGGGCAGCCAGAGCGCGTCGCTCGCGACGGCCGCCTGTGGCCAAGCGAGGCAGACCAGCAGCCTGCCTGCCAGCACCCCAAGCAGCAGGCCGACCAGCTCGGCACCGCGCCGGCGTAGCCGCCTCAGCGCGGCGCGCCACATTTCCACCGGCCCAGCTTCCACGCCAGGTAGTCCAGCCGGCGCAGCGCGGCCTCGACGCGGTCCCGCGGCGGCATGTCCCGCGCGTAAGCGGCGTCGCTCAGATCCGCCGCGCGCGCGCGGCGGGCGGCAGTGGTCCGGCGTCCCTCGCGGGCGGGCTCGCCCGGGTGCCTCGCCATCGCCCGCCCTCCTCGCCGGCAGGGCCCGCACCCGGGGTGTCAGCACCCGCGAGGGACGCGGCCCGCCCGCCCAGGAGGCCGAGGCGGTAGGCGGTCGACACCGCCGCGGCGATCGAGTCGGCGTCGAGCTTGCGCAGCACGTCGCCGCGGCGGCGGTCCACCGTCTTGGCGCTCAGCCCCAGCCGGGCGGCCACCTCCCGGCCGGACAGCCCCGCCGCCAGCAGGCGCAGGACCTCGTGCTCGCGGACGGTCAGTTGCTGGGGCGG
>DASSSV010000230.1:0-19462 GCA_035708265.1 Thermomicrobiales bacterium
AGCCCGTACACCCGCGCGAACTGCGCCTCGCTCAAGAATAACTCCATCATCCCTCCCCAGCGACCACCCCACCGTGCCCGAGAGAAGAGTCTAGCAATTCTCGTCAACAGAACCTAGGATGCGGTCCTTCCGCCCAACCCGCGCAGGCGGGTTTCGTGGCGAGCGTGAGCGAGCCCCTAGCCGCGGTTGCAACCGCGGGCGCGCTCCGGTTGCAATCGCCCCCCGTGCCCTACGCCGCCGCGCGCAGGCGGTCGGCCAGGGAGGTGTAGCGCTCGCCGACGCGGTCGCCCTTGAGCGCGATCGAGAGGGCGCGCCAGGAGCCGACGAGGACGACGAGTTCCTTCGCGCGCGTGACCGCCGTGTAGAGGAGGTTGCGCTGGAGCATCATATAGTGCGAGGTGTGCAAGGGGATCAGCACGACGCGGTACTCGCTCCCCTGGCTCTTGTGGACCGTCACCGCGTAGGCGATCGTCAGTTCGTCGAGGTCGCTGAACGACCAGGTGACGCGACGCTCGTCGTCGAGGCGCACCAGGAGTTCCTGCTCGACCAGGTCGATCTGCTCGATCCAGCCGCCGTCGCCGTTGAAGACCTGGCGGTCGTAGTCGTTGCGGATGCACATCACCCGGTCGCCCTCGCGGTAGAGGCGCGCGCCGGCGCGGCGCTCGCGCTTCTCCGGCGCGGGCGGGTTGAGCGCCTCCTGCAGCCGCTCGTTCAGCGCGGCGACGCCGAGCGCGCCGCCGTGCATCGGGCAGAGCACCTGGATGTCGCGCCGCGGGTCGAGGCCGTAGCGGCGCGGCAGGCGGCGCTGCGCCAGGTCCACCACGACGTCTGCCGCGGCCTGCGCGTCGTCCTCGGGCAGGAAGAAGAAGTCGGGCAGGCCGCGCGTGACCGGGCGCTCGCCCTTGTTGATGCGGTGCGCGTTGGTGACGATGCCGCTGTCCTGCGCCTGCCGGAAGATCACGTCGAGGTGCGTCACCGGCACCTGGCCGGAGGCGATCAGGTCGCGCAGGACGTTCCCGGCGCCGACCGACGGCAACTGGTCGACGTCGCCGACGAAGAGGACGTGCGCGTCGTTCGGCACCGCTTTGAGGAGCGTATTCGCCAGGAGGGTGTCGAGCATCGACGCCTCGTCGACGATCAGGAGGTCGCCGTCGAGCGGGTTGTCGGCGTTGCGCTGCGCCTCACCGCCGAAGCGGACGCCGAGGAGGCGGTGCAGCGTCTGCGCGGGCGCTCCGGTCAATTCCGAGAGGCGCTTGGCGGCGCGGCCGGTCGGCGCGGCGAGGAGCGGCTTGCCGTGGCGTGCCTGGAGGAGCGCGACGACCGCGCGCGTCGTCGCGGTCTTGCCGACGCCCGGCCCGCCGGTCAGGACGCTGACCTTGCTGGTGAGCGCCATCTTGACCGCCGCGCGCTGCGCCTCGGTCAGCGCAATGCCGTGGCGCTGGGCGTACCAGGCGAAGGCTTTGCTGAAATTGACCGACTTGAAAGCGGCCAGCCGGTCGGCCGGCGAGCGCAGCAGCGCGCGGACGCGGTTGACGATGCCACCCTCGGCGAAATAGTACGGCGTCAGGTAGATCACCTCGCGCTCGCCGACGCGCTCGCGGCGGATGTTGTCGGTGCCGAGCAGGCGGTCGAGCGCGTCGCGCACGAGCTCCTCGTCCACCGCCAGCATCTCGACGCCGCGGCGGACCAGCTCGTCCTCGGGCAGATAGACATGGCCCTCGTCGGCGGCCTCCCAGAGCAGGTGCAGCGCCGCGCCCATCGCGCGCTCCGGCGCGTCGGGGGGGATGCCGAGTTGCGCGGCGATCTTGTCGGCCGTCTTGAAGCCGATGCCGAAGACGTCGCGCGCCAGCCGGTAGGGGTCGTTCTTGACGACGGCGATCGCGGCGTCGCCGTACTGCTTGTAGATGCGTACGGCCAGCGCGGTCGAGACGCCGTGGTCGGCCAGGAAGACCATCACCTCCTTGATCGCGCGCTGCTCGCGCCAGGCTTCGCGGATCAGGCCGGTGCGCCGCGGCCCGAGACCGGGCACCTCGACCAGCCGCTCGGCGTGCTCGTCGATCACGGCGAGGGTGTCGGCGCCGAAGCGGTCGACGATCCGCTCGGCCATCTTCGGCCCGATCCCCTTGATGAGGCCGGAGCCGAGGTACTTGCGGATGCCCTCGACGGTGGCGGGGAGGACGACGCGGCAGTTGTCGGCGAGGAACTGCCAGCCGTGCAAGGCGTGGCGCTCCCAGCGCCCGGTCAGTTCGACGCTCTCGCCGACGTTGACCGCGGGGAGGTTGCCGACGACGGTGACGACGTGGCGCTGGCCGGCCGGCTGGAGGCGCGCGACGGTGTAGCCGTTGTCGGGGTTGACGTAGGTCAGCCGCTCGACGACGCCTTCGAGCGTCTTCGCCTGCTGCGCCCGCTCCGGCGCCGGCCGCGCCGCGGACGCCTGTTGCGCCATCCCGCCCTCACCCGTCCCCTCTCACCCGCGCGCCCCGCGCGGGCCGGTGTACCGACAGTATAGCAGAGCAGCGGGGTGGGTAGATCGTTTGTTCGGGGGGATGGCCCTCGTCGCCACCTGTGCTGCGCGTCATTCACCATGACATAACGAGCGTGGTGGTCTTGAAAGGGTCGGGGGGTGAGGGCGAAACGTCTATAGCGGTACAATGGCTGCGGGCCGGGCTGCGGCGCGCGGCACGAAGGAGGATGGGGGCGAGATGGGGCACATCCAGCGGAGCGTGGTCATCAACAGGGCGCCCGAGGAGGTCTTCGCTCTCCTCGCCGACACCGGGCGGTTCGGCGAGTGGGTCGCCGGCTTCGCCGGGCTCGACGAAGGGCCGGCGACGCTGGCCGAGGACGCGACGTTCCGCTGGCGCATGCGTGTCCTGAAGATCCCTATCAGGGTGCGCGACACGGTGACGGAGTTCGAGCCGCCCCGGCAGTACACCGAGGAGATCCGCGCCATCCTCCGCGCCACGCTTACCAAGACGGTCGCGCCGCAGAAACGCCGGACTCAACTGAGCTGGACGCTCGACTACCGCCTGCCGGGCGGGCCGCTCGGCCGCCCGCTCGACTGGCTGCTCGTCCACCGCCTCGCCGGCCGCGCGGTCGAGCAGAGCCTGCAGGGCGCCAAGCGCGTCCTCGAAGCCGAGAAGAAGCCCGCCGCGTCCCGGCGGCGGCGCAAGCGTCAGACGGCGGTGCGGTGACGAGGCGTTGGGCGTTAGGCGTTAGGCGTTAGGGGGCTGTGTGTGGGCAGCGGCCAACCGGATGAGCACACGCCCTGCCCCGAGGGCCTACCGTCTACCGTCTACCGTCTAGCTCCTAACGCCTAACGCCTACCCCCTAACGCCCTGGAATAGGTCGTCCTCCGGGCGCGTCGTCGGGACGCGCGAGCGCAGCAGGACGAAGTGTTCGGTCGAGTTCGAGAGCGCGGCGAGGTCGTCGGGCATGTTTAGGAAGCGGCTATCGGGGGCGAACTGGGTGCGGTGGGCGCGCAGCGCGTCGCGCACCGCGCGCCAGTAGGGGGCGACGTCCACGAAGGTCGTGATCGAGTCGTCCGGCTGGCCCCACTCCTCCTGCTCGTCCTCCTTGCGCTCGGGCGAAGATTGCTCCGTTGAGGCTTCCGCCGCGGCCGGCGCGCCCTCGGCCGGTTGCTCGGCCGGCTCGTCGTCCTCGAAGGGGAGCGGCAGGCCGCGGCGCTGGAGCTCGGCGATCATCTTCTGCCAGCCCTCGCGCGACCAGGCTGTCGCGTAGAGCTTGCTGGGCTGCCAGGGCGGGCCGGCCTCGGGGTATCGCGCGGGGTCGCCCGCGGCGTCGAACGCGCGCCAGGTGACGCGGTGCGTCTGGAGGTGGTCGGGGTGGCCGTAGCCGCCGTCGACGTTGTAGGTCACGATGACCTGCGGGCGGTACTGGCGGATCAGGCGCACCAGCCGGCCGACGGCCTCGCCGCGGTCGGCGTTGTGGAAGTTGTCGGGGTGCTCGTTGGCCGGCGTGCCCATCATCCCGGAGTCGCGATAGCCCAGGAACTCCAGCGCGCCGACGCCGAGGATTGCGACCGCGCGGCGCAGCTCGCCCTCGCGGATCTCGGCCAGCCGCGGGCGAGCCTCCTCCTCGGTCAGGTCGGGGTCGTGGATCTCGCCCTCCTCGCCGCGCGTCGCCGTGACCAGCACCGTGCGCGCGCCCTCGGCGGCGTACTTCGCCAGCACGCCCCCGGTGCCGATGCACTCGTCGTCGGGGTGTGCGTGGACGGCCATCAGGGTGAGCGGTTCGCCGCTCTGCTTGCCCGTCAAGGAACAGCCTCCGTCGTCACACAATCACGTCGCGCGGCGCGCCGCCGCGCACGCCTCCGCCGAGTGTAACAGCCGGCCGGGCGGGCGTCACGGCGTTGGCCCTCACCTGCGAGGGAGCGGATCTTCTCTCAGCACAACCGATCGCTCCGCTGCCCTGCGGGATGGGCGGCGCCCGGCGGCATCGACGCCGCGGCGAACATCGCGTGTCGGCGCCGCCGGGAACCCGGGTGGGTAGCGCCGCGACGTCTGCCTGCTGGCGCTCGACATCGGCATTACCCTCGGGGAGGAGGCGACCCGCTGACCGGCGATCACGGCCCGAAGACGACGCTCGCCGCGATGTGCTCGATCGTGTCCAGGTCGCCCTGGTCCCCCGGCACCATGAAGCCGACGGCGTTCAGCGCGCGCCCGTTCGACAGGGCGATGATCCGGTCGATCTCCTCCGGGACCGGGTGGCCATCCGCCGTGTCGACGCGGTTGTGGACGAAGCGCAGGCGCGAGGCCGGGACCGGGCCGACCTGCACGCGGTCCTGGCAGAGGAGCTCGAAGCGACCGTTCGCGGCGGCCGGCTGCTGGACCTGCTGCAGGATCTGGCTCGTGTATTCATCGAGCGTGCGGCCGGGCGCATCGGCGATCGCCAGGGTCACGCCCGCGCCGTTCGGGGCCACGAGGCTGACGTTCCCATCAGCCTCGCGGCGGGTTGGCCAGTCGGCGGGGGCCTGCGCCGTGAAGCGCCCCTGCGGGTCGCGGTAGAGGGCGAGCAGATCGCCGGCCGGCCCGGCGGGGAAAGGCCCGCAGCCTGCCGGGGCGGGTTGGGCCGCGAGGATGCGCCGCCCGAACTGCCCGAGTTCCACGTCGTAGGGCGGCTGATTCTCGGGGTGGTACTCGAAGCGCGCCCGCTCGAAGTACTGCACCGTGTAGGGCTTGCCGTCCTCTAATGTCTGAATGAACTCGTCGCTGAGGGGATAGCCGTTGATCGCGAGGCCGCCGTGCGCCGTCCAGTAGTCGAGGAAGCGGCCCTGGATGCAGAAGCCGGTCTCCGCGAAACACTGTCCCGCCGCAGCCACGGCCGGCGCACCGCGCACGCCGACCGGCAACGCCAGGAGGAGCATCAGGAGTAGCCAGACTGCGCGAGTACGCATACCACCCTCCTCGGGTTTCGTCGGTGAATCGGTGTGCCGGCGCAGCGCCCAGTGCCGGCGTGGCAGTTCAGCGGCGGCTCCACGCCCGGCGCGTCGCCAGGATGGCGTGGGGCGCGGCAACGCCGCGCCCGCACGGGGCGCCGCCCTGCCCGATGGAGAGGGCCGGCGGCACCGTGAAGAGGTCGCCCAGGTTCGTGGCGTCGGCCGCGTCAGACGGCGGATGACCGTGCCGGCGGGATGCGGCCGGCGGGCACGCGAACGCTGTGTCGCCGACGTGCGGGCGATGGGGCGGGCCGGCGCTACCTCGCCTGCCGCGCCGCCAGCACTTGTCGCGATGCGCGCAGCGTAGCAGGGGACCAGACACGGCACAAGCCCGCGCGGCCGGCGGCCCTCACCCTCCGGCCCCCCTCCCAATCCTGGGCGAGGGAGGGATCTGCAATTGGACGCTTCTTATTCCCCGCGATTGGGGGTAGCGGAACAACGCTTCTACCAGTGCGAGATCTGGAAGAGCAGCGCGACGTTCGCATGGGGTCACCCCCTCTCCCAGAATTGGGAGAGGAGGGCGGGGGGTGAGGGCCACCAGCGTTTGCGCGGCCCCGGGGCCGTTGCTATACTCGCGGCAGGGCCTGTGACGCGCGTCACAAGGGGCGCGCCCGGCCGCTCGGTGAGCGTGAGGAGATGCCCGTGTCGCAGCAGGTGCCGGCGCAACGGCCGATGACCGACCCGTCGACGCAGATCGACCTCGCTTGGGTCAAGCGGCTGATGGAGGACGAATACAACCCGCGCGATTGGCGCGAGGCCAACGAACTCGCCCTCCTCGCCCTGATGGACATCCAGGAGCATTGGGGCTGGGTCTCCGAGGATGCCGCGGCCGTCGTCGCCGACCACCTCGGCATCGAGCTCCAGCGCGTCTACGCCCTGGTCACCTTCTACGCCGACCTGCGCACCACGCCGCGCGCCGGCCACGTCTTCACCTTCTGCGACGGCGCGGCCTGCCACACCCTCGGCTCGGGCGAACTGGTCGATCAGATCATGGAGCGCCTGCGCATCACGCGCAAGGGGCAGACCAGCCCCGACGGCAAGACTACCTTCGAGATCTGGTCCGGCTGCATGGGCGCCTGCCAGGTCGGCCCGCTGGCGCAGGTCGACGGCAAGTACGTCGGCGACCTGACGGCCGAGAAGGTCGACGCGATCCTCGACGAGCTGGAGCGGACCCCGGCGCCGGAGTCGCGGGGGCACTGACCGGGCGGCGGGGCCGCCACTGGAGGCGAGACGCATGGCCGACCGCAGCCGATTCGACGCGCTCAAGGCGGACTGCACGAAGGAGTGGGAGGCGCTGCGCGCCAGCGACAAGACCGTCGTCACGGTCAATATCCACGGCGGCAGCATCCCGGTCGGCGCGGAGGACGTCTACCAGGGGCTGCGCTACGAGACCGAGACGCACGGCCACGAGATCGTCCTGCGGCACACCGGCAGCCTCGGCTTCGAGTTCGCCGAGCCGATCGTGCAGGTGCGCCACCCCGGCGCCCCGACCGTCGTCTACGGCCACGTCGCGCCCGACGACGTCCCCGAACTGGTCGCGAAGACGATCGCCACCCCCGGTGTCTGGCCCGAGAAGGCGCTCGGCTACATCGGCGACGAGGGCCTGACGGCCGACCTGCCCTGCACCTCCGCCCCGGTCGACACCAGCGGCATGCCCGACTACCAGGGCATCCGCCCGCTCAAAGAGCACCCCTTCATGCGGCGGCAGTCGCGCTGGCTGATGCGCCGCTGGGGCGCCATCGACCCCGACAACATCCACCAGTACATCGCCACCGGCGGCTACGAGGGCTACGTCAAGGCGCTGACCGAGATGACGCCGCAGGACGTGCTGGACGAGGTCAAGAAGGCCAACGTCAAGGGGCGCGGCGGCGCGGGCTTCCCGATGGGCATCAAGTGGGAGTCGGGGCGCAAGTCGCGCGGCGACACCAAGTACGTCATCTGCAACGGCCACGAGGGCGAGCCGAACGTCTTCAAGGACCGCCGCACCTTCGAGAGCGACCCGCACTCGGTCCTCGAAGGGATCATCATCGGCTGCTACGCGGTCGGCGCTTCGATCGGCTACTGCTTCATCGGCGGCGAGTACCCGCTCGGCATCAAGCGCTTCAAGCAGGCGGTCAAGGACGCCGAGGCGGCGGGCCTGCTGGGCAAGGACATCCTCGGCACCGGCTTCAACTGCGAGGTGCGCGTGCGCATCGGCGGCGGCGCGTATATCTCCGGCGAGGCGTCGGCGCTGATCTACTCGGTGCAGGGCGACCGCGCGCAGCCGCGCACCAAGCCGCCGCGCTCGGTCGAGTACGGGCTGTGGGGCAAGCCGACGGTCGTCAACAACGTCGAGACGCTGGCCAACGCGCCCGATATCGTCATCAAGGGGGGCGACTGGTTCCACTCGATCGGCCCCGACCACTCCACCGGCACGAAACTGATCACCATCTCCGGGCCGATCAAGTACACCGGCGTGGCCGAGATCGTGATGGACATGTCGGCGCGCGACCTGATCGAAGAGGTCTACGGCGGGATGCGCGAGGGCTCGACCCTCAAGGGCTTCCAGACCGGCGGCGTCTCCGGCGCCTGCATGCTTCCCGAGCAGCTCCACCTCAACGTCGACTTCCAGTCGCTCGACGAGGTCGGCGGGATGCTCGGCTCGGCCGGCTTCATCGTCCTCGACCAGCGCACCTGCGCGGTCGACTGGGCGCGCTGGCTGATGAACTTCAACGCCGAGGAGTCCTGCGGCAAATGCACGCCCTGCCGCCTCGGCTGCCCAGCGATGACCGAGGTGCTCGACCGCATCCGCTTCGGCTCGGGCGTCGAGAGCGACCTCGACCTGATCAACTACGCCGGCAAGCAGATCATCGACATCTCCCTCTGCGGGCTCGGCCAGGCCGCGCCGGCGCCGATCCTGAGCCTGGTAGAGAACTACCGCGACGAGTTCCTGGCCCACATCCGGGACCACGTCTGCCCGGCCGGCCAGTGCCCGATCGACGCCGCGGTCGCCGCCAACTGGCTGGTGCCCGGCACTGGCCAGACGGTGGACGACCCGATCCGCCTCGGCCAGCCGCGCCCGCTCCCGGCGAAGTTGCCGGCGGATTGACGTGAGAGCGTAGGAACGTAGGAGCGTGAGAGCGCGGGGGTAGCGTGCAGCGGGGCGCCGGTCGGGCTTCGTACGCCGGCCGGCGCCGGGCTGGGCGTATCCGGCGCGCGATTCCGGCGGGGTGGTAGGGGCGACGCGCTGCGTCGCCCTGTTTCTGTGCCACCCGCCATGCGGACGAGGCGCCCGCCGTGCGACTGGTGTTCTCCGCGCGGTCGGCGCCCCACGCGGGCGACGCGCCGCGTCGCCCCTACCACCCCGCCGCCGATGCCATCTAGATCGCGGCAGGCTACCGGGCGCTCCCCGGGCGCGGCCCCGGCTGTCCGGCTCGCTCAGTCGCCTGGCCCGAGCCAGGGCAGCAGGCGGCGGAGCGCCGGCAGCGCCTCCTCGGCGGCCGCCTCGCCCGCCTCGATCAGCCCGAGCCCGTCCTTGAACTGGCGCAACGTCACCTTGCCGAGCGCCGGGTGGATCACCAGGTCCGCCCGCTGGCTGCCGTGGCTCTCGATCGCCTCCTGCATCACGTCGAGCATCGTCGAGACCACGTCGAGCAGATTCGGCCGCGCGGCCGCGCCGTCGGTGGGGACGAGCTGCTCGCGCTGCGGCGAGAGGCGCACGCCGAGCACCACGTCGGCGCCGAGGCCCGCCACGACGTCGGTCGGCAGCGGGTCGCGCACGACGCCGTCGATCAGCGCCCGGTCGAGGTGGACGACCGGCGGGAAGATGCCGGGGATCGCCGCCGAGGCCAGCAGCGCGCGCCAGAGCGGCCCGCGGCGCAGGACGACCGGCTCGCTGGTCACGAGGTCCACGGCGACCGCGGCGAAAGGCTCGGCCAGGTCCTCGATCCGGCGCGCGCCGACCGAGCGGCGGATCGCGGCGCGGACATAACGGTTGCTGAAAAGCGACGAGTAGGGCACGCCCGGGGCGAGCAGCCGCCGCCCGACGGCGACGAACTCTTCGGCGATCTCCTCGATGGTCAGCCCGCAGGCCGCGAAGCCGGCGACGATCGCCCCGATGCTCGTCCCGGCCAGCACGTCCAGCGGGACGCCCTCGCGCGCCAGCACGCGCAGCACCCCGAGGTGCGCGTAGCCGCGCGCCGAGCCGGCCCCGAACGCGACCCCGACCTTCAGCCCGGCGATGTCACGCGCCAGCCAGTCGATCCCGGCCGCGCCCGCGCCCGCCCGGTCGCGGCGCACCAGCGGCGGCAGCAAGGTGTCGGCCAGCGCGCCGAGGGCGACCGGCAGCCCGCGCAGCACCGGGGCGCCGACTCGCGCGCCGAGTCTTTCCCGCTCGCCGGCGCTCGGCGCCCGCCCCAGGTCGGTCGCCACCACCCCGACCGCCGCCCCGGCCGCCGCCGCGCTCGCGACCGCCCGCGCCATGGTTGCCGCGCCGACTCGCCCGGCGGGGGCCAGCAGGAGCGCGCGCGTCGCCCCGGCCGCCCAGTCGCCGCCGGCGCCGGCCGCGACGACGATCTGGTCGTAGACCGGCGCGAGCGCGGCGAGTGCCGCCTCCAGGTACCCCGCGCCGACCGCGCAGAGCCGCGCGCCCGCCAGCGCCGGGTGCCCCGGCTCCGCGGCGGCGTGCGCCGCGACCGCGCCGGGGTCGCGCGCGACCTCGTCCAGACCTGGCAGCGCCGCGCAGCGCAGCGGGCGGAGCGGGCCGTCGAGCGTCGCTTCGTCCACCGCCAGGAGCACCCGGCCGCGCGCCTGCCGCGCCAGGCTGACGGCCAGGTTGAGCGCCAGCGCGGGCGCGGCGGCCGGCAGGAGGGGACTGGCGATGGCGACGACCGTCGCGCGCTCGGCCGCGACCTGCCGGCGGTTGGCGCGCAGCAGGCGCTCGCTGAGGATGCGCGAGATGTTGCGGGCCAGCCCCGGCGAGTCGGCCAGGAGCGCGAGGAAGTCGTCGCGGCCGAGCACCAGCGTCTCGGTCGGCGAGGCGGCAGTGACGGTCGCCGAGTGCGGCTCGCCGGTCAGCAGCGACATCTCGCCGACGCACTGGCCCGGCCCCAGCCGGGCGAGTTCGCTCGCGCGCCCGAGCGCGTCGGCCGCGGTCACGCTGACCGCGCCGCTGCGGATGACGTGCAGTTCGCCGCTCAGGTGCCCCTGTCGGAGGATGACCGCGCCGGGCGGGTAGCGCCGCGCGCGCAGGCGCGCCCGCAGCGCATCCTCCTCGGTCGCCGTCAGCCCGGCGAAGAGATCAGTATCGCCCACCGTTGCCATCGCCGGCGCCTCGATCCTCGCTGGCGGCCGGGCGGGCGGGCCGCGCGGCCCGCCCGCCCGGCCCGCCCGCTCTGTCCCCGGCGCCCGCGCTACCCCGCGACGGCCGTCGCCGGCTCGCGATAGTGCGCCAGGCGCTTGATGTTCAGCAGATTCCGATAGGTGACGTTGTCGGTCGTCGAGTTGCCGCCGAAGGTGCCGCACCCGAGCGTGAAGGCCGGCTCCAGCCCCGACGTCACGCCGCAGACCCCTTGCACGGCCGGCGAGTTGGCCAGGATCCGGCTCGCCGGCATCGCCAGGCCGAAGCGCTCGATCGTCGCGGGCGAGCCGGAGTGGATCACCGCGGTGTGCCCGGCGCCCTGGTGCTCCAGCAGGCGGCGGGAGAGGGCGAAGCCCGCCCCCTCGTCCGGCACCGCGAAGAGCGAGAGCACCGGGGCGATCTTCTCGCCCGCGAAGGGGCTGGCGAAGTCCACCTCGGCCGGCACGACGATCAGGCGGATCGGGTGGTCGCGCTCGATGCCGAGCGCGGCGGCGATGCGCGCGGCGTCCTGCCCGATGATCTGCGGCCGGAAGGTCCGGCCTTCCTCGACGACGGCCCCGGCGAACCGTGCCGCCTCGGTCGGGCTCAACACCGCCGCGCCCGCGCGCTCCAGCGCGGCGACGAAGCGGTCGCGGATCGCCTCGACCACGACCAGGTTGTGCTCGGCGCCGCAGATCAGGCCGTTGTCGAACGACTTGCTCAGCACGACCGCCTGCGCCGCGGCGTCGGGGTCGGCGTCGGCGCAGACGAGCGCGGGCGCGTTGCCCGGCCCGACGCCGATCGCCGGCGTGCCCGAACTGTAGGCCGCCTTGACCAGCCCTGCGCCGCCGGTCGCCAGGATCAGCGCGACGCCGGGGTGGCCCATGAACTGCCCCGTCTGCGCGCGGGTGCTCCGCGCGCGGATCCACTGGACGAGGTCGCCGGGCGCGCCGTGGCGCTCCAGCGTCTCGCGGATCAGTTCGCCGGTCGCATTGCCGACGCCGAGGCAGGCGTGGTGGAAGCTGAGGATCACCGCGTTGCGCGCCTTCAGGCAGATCAGGGCCTTGTAGACCGCGGTCGCCACCGGGTTGGTGACCGGGATGATGCCGAAGACGACGCCCATCGGGCTGGCGATCTCGGTCACGCCGCGCGCGGCGTCGGTGCCGAGCGGGCCGCTCGCGGGTTGGCCGGTCAGCGCGCCCAGGACGCCGAGGCTGGCGACCTGGATCTTCGTCACCTTGTCCGGCACGTTGCCCAGGTGCGTCTCCCGCACGGCCGCCGCGGCCAGGTCCTCCGCTCGCGCCGCCACCGTCTCCGCGACGGCGCGCAGCAGGCCGTCGATCCGCTCCTCCGGCCAGTCCTCGATGGCGCGTTGCGCCGCCCGCGCGCGCGCGACGCAGGCGTCGACCGCGGGGTCGTGCGCCTCGGGCAGCAGGTACTCGGCCAGCCGCGCCGTCGTCGCGCGCAGTTTCAGCGCGGCGTCGCGCCCGAGCGCGCGGACGATCGCCAGGCCGAGGTGCGGCTCGCGCGCGCAGAGTTCCTCCAGCGCGGCGGCGGGGAGGTAGCGGGCGGTCACGGCGGTGTCGGCGCAGGCGCTCGCGGAGCGGGTGCCGCGGTCGAGCAGGCTCAACTCGCCGAGGAGTTCGCCCGGTTCGAGGTAGCCGAGGATGTTGTCACTGTCGAGGCTGTCGCTGTCGATGCCTGGCCGCTCCAGTTCGAGGCGGATCCGCCCCTCCTCGATGATGTAGCAGCCGTCGGCGGGCGAGCCGGCGCGGAAGATGCGCTCGCCCGCGGGGAAGGTCAGCCGCTCGGTGTAGCGGTTCAGCAGCGCGCTCTCGGCATCGGTGAGCGTGTCGAGCGGCGGGGGGAAGGGCATCGCAATTCTCCTTGTCTGGCGCCCGCGCGCCTCAGTCGTCGTCGACCGCCTCGGCGGCGGCCTGCCGGCTGGCGGCGTCGGCCGCGATCGAGTCGCGCAGCGGGCCGAGGTGGCGGACGAGCGTGCTGAAATCCTGCCGCGCGATGCTGAGCACGCGCGTGTCGACCGCGGCGCGCACCGTCGCCGTCCGCTCGACGTCGTGCAGCAGGGCGACTTCGCCGAAGTACTGACCGGGGCCGAGGCGGGCCAGCGGCGCCTCGCCGTCGGGCGTCTCGCGCACCACCTCGACCTCGCCCTCGGTGACGATGTAGAAGCGGCTTCCGGGCTCGCCCTGGCGGACGATCGCCTCGCCGGCCGCGAAGCGCATCGGCAGGATGGTGTCGCTGCGCGAGACGCGGAGTTGGGCGATGTCTCGTGGCCCGACGGCGTCGAGCAGCCAGCCGGCGGTCAGCGCCAGGCGGCGGTCCCACGATTTCATCAGGGCCAGGAAGACCAGGCGCCAGATCAGCGCGGCGGGCAGACCCTCCAACTGAATCCCCTTGATCTCGGCCAGCGCGTAGCCGCGCGTCAGGAGGGCCGCGGCGACGTCGTCGGCGCGGCAGGCCCGCGGGCGGCGCCCGCGGATCTCCGCCAGGATGTTCGTCGCGGCGCATTCCCCCTCGGCGAAGGCGAGCAGGGCGGTCGCGGCGTAGGGCCGGCCGGTCCGGAGATCCGGGATGGCGGCGTTGTCGCCGATGGCGTAGACGCCCGGCCAGTCGAGCACGCGGCAGAACTGGTCGCAGGCGATCCGCCCGTGGGTGAGCTCGACCGGCAGGCCGGCGACCAATGGGTGCGTGCCGATGCCGACGGTGACGACGATCGTCCGGGTCGGGATCTGCTCGCCGCTCGTCAGCGTGACCGCGTTGGCGGTTGCCGAGGCCACACTGGTGCCGAGGCGTAGTTCGATGCCGCAGCGCTCCATCCGGCGCGCGGCGCGCCGGGAAAGCCCCTCGTCGAGCGCGGGCAGGAGGCGCGGCGCGCTGCCGAGCAGGACGAAGCGGACCTCCTCGGGGGCGATGTCGGGGAAGAAGCGCAGCGCGCCGCGCACGAGTTCGTTCGCCTGCGCCCCGATCTCCACCCCGGCGAAGCCGCCGCCGGCGACCACGAAGGTCAGCAGCCGGCGCCGCTCGACGGGGTCGCGCTCGACGGAGGCGCGGTCGAGCATGTCGAGGATGTGGTTGCGCAGGTGGAAGATGTCGCCGATCGTCTTGGTCTGGAGGCCGTGTTCGAGCAGGCCCGGGAAGCGGGAGAGGTCGGTGACCGACCCGAGGGCCAGCACGAGGTAGTCGTAGTCGAGCGCGAGCCGGCCGCGCTCGTCGCCGCGCCCGAGGAGCACCCGGCGGTTGGGCAGGTCGATCTCCTCGACCGCGTAGGTGTAGAGCGTGGCGCCCGGCAGGATCTGGCGCAGCGGGAGCAGCGCGTGCTGCGGCAGCACCCCGCCCGCGACCATCTGCGGCATCAGGCCGTGGAAGACCTCGGCGTTCTGGTAGTCGACGAGGGCGACGTCGACCCGGTCGGCCGGCCGGCGCGCCTTGAGCAGTCGGCGGGCGGCGTGGACGCCGGCGTGCCCGCCGCCCAGGATGAGCACGCGCGTCCGGTCGTGGCCCAGCATCGTCGCACTCCCCTCCCTGGCATCGTCGCGGTGGGCGTGCGAGGAAACCGGCCGGATCCCCCTGTGGTCCCATTTTCCGCTGCGCGTCCTCCCGCCGCCGCACCCCGGTCGGTGCGGCGTGGGTACGCGACATGCCTTGATATTCTGACTATACCTGCACCGTCACGCGCTGTCAAAGAGACATCTGTACTTGCCCAGTGCGTCATCCAGGTTGGGCGGTGCGCGCGGCAAGTCTAAGGTCGCAGGTCGGAATGTCGAAGGTCCGCGGGTGCTACGCCGCGCACCGGCAGCACTGTTCTGACTCTGGCCTGTGGCCTTCGGACCTGTGACCTTCGACTTACCCGCGCCCCCGCCGCTGGGTACCGGGCGGGCCGACCTGCATGTAGGGTAGCGACGGGCGTTCCCGCCGTCGCGGGACCGGCGCCCCGATTCGACGGGACGGATTCCCGAGCGGGGCGGGAATGTCGCGATGGGGGCGGATTCCGGCGCGGTACGGGGACGCCTTCAGGCCGTCGGGGACGCGACCGCCGCGCGGATGCTGGCGAGGTGCATCCCGATGTGGCCGATCAAGATGCGCTCGATCCAGGTATCGACCGTCCAGGTCGGCAGCCCCTCGACGTAGTCGCCGCTGCGCGCGAGTTCGTCGTCGCTCAGCCCGCGGACGAAATCGGCCGCGGCGGCCCCCTCGCGCCGCAGCATCGCCAGCACCTCGGCCTTGTCGCAATGCGCGTATTGCTCGCCGTGCTCGGCATTGAGCGCATTCAGGCGCTCGCGGGTCACCAGGGGCAGCGGCCGGCCGCTCGCGATCGCGCGGAGGTAGCGGGATTCGAGGCCATACCCGAAGGCGATGTGGCGCGACAGGGCGGCGACCGTCCGGCGCTCCTCCGGGCACTCCGCCGCCCACTCCGCGTCCGACAGCCGCTCGACGACCCCGATGAACTCCTCGTTCGCCTGCTCGAACCGCCCGGCCAGTTCCTGCGCGCGTTCGGACATGGAAGCCCTCCTGGTCTACATGGGAGCGTGGGAGCGTGGGAGCGCATGGCGTAGGCGAGAGAGTGACCGGCGCCTGAAGATACGAAGCGCCACGTAGGCCCCTGCGCGGCCCGCGCCCCTCAACACCCCGCGCTCTCACGCTCTCACGCTCCACGCTCCACGTCGTCACCGCCCGCCGCCGCGCTCCCAGAGCTGGCGGCCGAGTTGGGTGAGTTCGACCTCGGCGGGGGTGCCGGCGTACTCGGGGTGGTATTCGAAGCGGGCGCGCTCGAACCACTGGACCGTCAGGCCGCCCTCGGTGACCTCCTCGGTCAGGGGGAGGCCGAACTGGGCCAGGCCGCCGTGGCTGTCCCAGTAGGCGAGGAAGCGCCCGCCGAGGCTGTGCCCCGTCTCGGGGAAGAAGCGACGACCGCCGCCGGGCGGCGCGGTCAGCGGCGGGTCGGGCTGGCGCAACTCGGCGCCGAGGCGGCCGAGCACGACCTGCTGGCCGGCCGGCAGCTCTGGGTGGCGCTCGAAGCGGGCGCGCTCGAACCACTGGAGCGTCAACCCGCCCTGCTCGAAGTCGGGCGAGATCGGCAGCCCGTTGATCGCCAGCCCGCCGTGCGCGTTCCAGTAGCTCAGGAAGGGCTCGTAGACGTAGATGCCGGTCTCGGGGAAGAAGTGGGCGGTCGGGGCGTCCGAGCCGGTGGCGCCGGGGGCCACGACGGTGAAGGACCAGTCGTAGGTCGCCGTCGTGCCGGCGGCGTCGGTCGCGGTCGCGTGGACGGTGTACTTCCCGGGCGCGAGCGTCTGGCGCTGGCTGGCGGTCGTCCGCTCGCCCGGCTTGCCACTCGGCGTCGCGGTCGCCAGCGGCGCGCCGTTGAGCTCGAGGGCGAAGGTCTTCACCGTCGTGTCGTCGCTCGATGCGGCGAGGGCGATCTGGGCCTCGCCCGCGTCGAGGCGCGCGTCCGGGCGCGGCATCGGGTTGGCGAACTTCGGCGGGCTGACCGGGCCGGACGCGGTGAAGTCCCAGGTGTAGGGCGTGCGCCGGCCGCGCTGGTCGGTCGCGGTGAGCGCCGCCTCGTGCCGCCCCTTCGGCAGCGCCGCCTGGTAGCGGATGGTCCAGTAGCGCTGGCTGTGCGAGACGATCACCGGCTGGACCGGCTTGCCGTCGATCGCCAGTTGCACGCCCTGCAGGTCGGCCACGCCGTAGACGTCGGCGACGACCGTGATGTCCCCCTTCGGCATGGTTGCCCCGTTGACCGGCTGCGGGTTCTTGATCGTCGGGTTGACCGCCTGGGAGACGAGCAGGGCGAGCACGATGACGACGATGACGGCGAGGCCGCCGAGGACAACTTTCAGGGGCGTGGCGGAGCGGTCCACGGATCCCTCCCCCGGGGTGGCGGGCGCGGCGCACGACACATCGTTGGCGCTCCGGCTGGAGATGGCGTTTCCGATGATGGCCCGGGAGGCACGGAACGTGCGCTTGCTGCCCGGGGGCTACGATAGCACAGCGCGTGCCCCGTCGCTAGCGGAGTAGCGGTCAGCGATCGGTGGTCGGGCGGTAACCCCGCCGCCGACTCGGCCGGGGAGGCTCGCAGCGATCTGGCTGAAGGCCGACGGCTGACGGCTCAGGAGGGACCCATGTCGATGTATCGCGGCCACGAGGCCGAGGAGCGTAAGAAGCCGGTGGAGCAGGCCGGGCGGCGCGAGCAGCGCCAGGCCGAGGACGAGCAGATCGACACGCTGGAGGAGTCGCCGACCGTCCGCGGCCTCAACCGCCCGCAGGTCTCGCCGGCCGCCGCCGCGCGCGGCGCCGTGCCGGGCCGCCCGGGCTCGGGCATGACGAAGGACACCAAGGACTATCCGCTGTCGCCGGCCGACCCCGACCCGGAGGCGGTGATGACGGAGCGGGGCGGCACGCCGAACCCCGGCGCGCCGACCGGCGTGCCGCGCGCCGTGCCGGTCGGCCGGACCGGGCAGCGGGCCCGCGGCGCCACCGGGGACCAGATGGTCCGCGAGCGGCCGACCATCCCGCCCGAGGGCATCCCCGGCCACGACCTGCCCGAAGGCGCCGACGAGTCGCGCGGGGCGCCGGAGAGTTCGTCGCGCAGCGCGCGGCCGGGAGGCTGAAGCCCGCGGTTGAAACCGCGGCTGGAGGCTCGCTCCGCTCGCCGCGAAACCCGCCTGCGCGGGTTGGCTTTATCCCAGTCCGCGCAGGCGGACTTCGTGGCCGCAGGCCATTCAGGCGCGGTTTCAACCTCCGGTCGGCGAGCAGGCCCCGAACGTGAAGGAATAGACGGCGAGTCCCGGCCCCTCGGGCGCGAGCGCGAGGAGTGACGGGGACTCGCCCGCGCCGGCGAGGAGCGGGTAGAGGCGGGGCGCGTCCACGACGACGCGCCGGGCGGCGGCGGGTGGGTCAGCCGGCGCGTCGAGGCGGCGGGTCGTGACGCGCACGGCGACGGCCTCGACCGCGGCCGGCGCGAGGACCGCGTTCACCTCGCCGCCGCGGTAGGCCACGCGCAGCGCGCCCGCGCCCGGCCCGACGAACCGGGCCGCCTCGGCGTCGACCAGCCAGCGGCCGCGCAGGTGGATGTAGCCCTCGCGGTAGCCGCCCGGGTCGGTGTAGTCGGCGACGGCGTCCTCGCGGAAGCCGCCGGGGTTGCCCGAGGCGCCGCGGTAGTAGCCGGCGAAGATCTCGGGGGTGCCGGGGACGCAGACGGCGCCCATCGCCGTCTCGTCTGCCGCGTCACCCTCGTAGACCGGCGGGGGCAGCGCGACGCCCGGCCGGCCCGCGACGAGCAGCGCGCGGATGGCGCGCTCGGTCACCGCCTCGCCGCCCTCGCCCGCGCGATCGTGCCGGATGTATCCCGCCGCGTCGATCAGGTAGCGGTGCGGCCAGTAGCGGTTAGCGAAGCGGCGCCAGATCGCGCGGTCGTTGTCGAGCACGACCGGGTAGTCCACGCCGAGGTCGCGCACCGCCCGCGCCACCGCGGCCGGGTCGCGCTCGAAGGCGAACTCCGGCGTGTGGACGCCGATCACCGTCAGGCCGCTATCGCGGTAGCGCCCGTGCCAGGCGCGCAGCGCCGGCAGCGTGCGCAGGCAGTTGACGCAGGAGTAGGTCCAGAACTCGACCAGGACCACGCCGCCGCGCAGCCCCCCGAGCGCCAGCGGCGGCCCGTTCAGCCACGGCCCGGCGCCGGCCGGGAACTCCGGCGCGCGGACGGCCGGCTCGCGCGACCCCGCCGCCTGCTCGGGCGTCATCCCGCCCGCCCCTCACCCGTCGCTCGTCGCTCGCCCGAGCGCGTCGGCGAAATACTCCACCGTGCGGATCAGCCCCTCGTCGAGGTTGACGCGCGGCTGCCAGCCGAGGTCGCGCGCGGCCAGCGAGGCGTCGAGGCAACTGCGCCGCTCCTCGCCCGCCTTCGCCTCGCCGTGGCGTTCGACGGCGCCCGCCTCGGTCAGCCGGTTGAGTTTGTCGAAGACCTCGTTCACCGTCGTCTCGACGCCGGTGCCGACGTTGTAGGCGCCGATGCGCTCGGTCGCCAGCGCGAGCCGGTTGGCGGCGACCACGTCGGCGACGAAGACGTAGTCGCGGGTGTTGCGGCCGTCGCCGAAGATCGTCGCCGGCTGGCCGCGCAGCAGGCGCTCGGTGAAGATCGCGATGACGCCCGCCTCGCCCGCCGCGTTCTGCCGCGGGCCGTAGACGTTGGCGTAGCGCAGCGCGACGTAGGGCAGGCCGTGGACGGCGTGGTAGTAGTGGAGGTAATGCTCGACGGTCAGTTTGGCGACGCCGTAGGGCGAGATCGGCCGGGTCGGGTAATCCTCGGGCGTCGGCAGCACCGTCGCGCCGCCGTAGATCGCCCCGCCGCTGGAGGCGAAGAGGACTTTTCTGAGCCCGTGCTCCACGCCGGCCTGCAGCAGCCGCAGCGTGCCGACGACGTTCACGTCGGCGTCGTAGGCGGGGTCGGCGACCGAGCGGCGCACGTCGAGCTGCGCGGCCTGGTGGCAAAGGACATCGGGGCGCTCGCGCGCGAAGAGGTCCGCCACCGCCGTGGCGTCGCGGATGTCGGCCTCGTAGAAACGCGCGTCCGGGTTCAGGTTCGCGCGCCGCCCGGTCGCCAGGTTGTCGATCACGACGACCTCGTGGCCGCCGGCGATGAAGGCGTCGACCAGGTGCGAGCCGATGAA
>DASSSV010000231.1:0-3258 GCA_035708265.1 Thermomicrobiales bacterium
CACGCCCCACGGCCCACGGCCCACGGCCGCCGCCCCACGCCATCCGCCCGTGTTGCTACACTGCCGGGAGAGGCTCGCGAGCGGCCGGCGTGCGGGCCGGAGAGAGCGCCGGGCAGACGCGATGGCCGGGTGGCGGGCGACGCTGGCGGGACTATCGGCCGCTGAGCGGCGGCGCCTCGGCTATGCCCTCGCGCCCGTCGGCATCGCGCTCGTCTCGCTCGTCATCGCCGCCGTCCGCCAGCACGCCCTCATCCCCAACCTCTCGATCTTGTACCTGCTGGTCATCCTGGCCCTGGCGAGCACCGTCGGGCGCGGTCCGGCGGTCTTCGCCGCCTTGCTGGCTTTCCTCACCTACGACTACTTCTTCACGGAGCCGCGCTATACCCTCACCATCCGCGCTTCGGCCGCTGGGCCTGGGCGGTGGCGGCCCTGCTGACCCTCTACACCGCCGTCACCATCGCCGGCTGGGTGCGGATCGGGATGCCGAACCGGCAGGGGCTCGGGCACGTCGCCATCGGCCTCGGGGTCGCGCTGCTCGTCACCCTCCTGGCCTACCTCGGCTACCAGGCCGGGCTCGGGCTCGTCCGCCGCACCGTGCGCGTCCGCCCGGCGTAGGCGACCCGCCGCGCGGCGGCGGTCGAGCGTAGACCGCCGCCCGCCCCGGTCGTCTGGGCGGCACAGCTAGGCGGCCGTCGACGGCGGCGCGTCCTCGTCGCGGCCTCGGCCACCTGTCCCCCTCCGCGCAGCAACACGCCAATGCGCGAACGCGCGCGGGGCCACATTGCACCGGTGCCTCCACTATGCTATAGTCTGCGCTACACAAGCCATCCGGCAGGATCATCGCGCCGCCGCGCCGCGCGGCGGTTGGCGCCCCGTTACTCGCGCGCGGGGCGAGCGCCGGCCGCGCAGCAGCCGGACAGACCGCGCGGACCGGCGGGTGGATCGTGTGCGCCGGCCGGGGGAGCCGGCGATCTTTTTGGAGAGCCCTGCCTCACGGGGCGGGCGGAATAGTCCTGTCGGGAGGGGACATGATGTCATCGGCGCAACTCGCGCGCACGGGGGGCGGGCTGGCGAGCGTCGTGGCCGGCGCGCTGCTGCTCGTCGGCCATCTCGCCAATCTCGGCGCGGACCCGGATTACGGCACGGTGCTCGGGTCGAGCCTCGTCTTCACCGCCCACCTCCTCCTCGTCTTCGCCCTGGTGGCGCTCTACGCCGCGCAGGCCGGGCGGGGCGACGTCCTCAATGGCCTGGGGATGATCCTCGGCGTCGGCGGCACGGTGATGAACTGCGCCGCCATCTTCGTCGAGATCGCCGGAGCCGGCGGCCAGGACGTCCGCGCCGTGCTGACGTCGGGCGTGACGGGCACGCTCACGCTCGTCGGCGGGCTGGCGTTCCTGATCGGCCTGATCCTGCTCGGGGTCGCGACACTGCGGGCGGGGGTCTTCCCGCGCTGGGCGGGCCCGCTCTTGATCGCCGGAGACCTCGTCTTCGGGGCGGGCACCTTCGCCGGGTCGGCCGCGCCGGCGGTCGAGCTGGCGGGCGCGGCGCTGACCTGCGCGGCGTTCGTCTGGCTCGGCTGGTCGCTGCTGCAAGGGGCGGAGGTGCGCCGGGTCGGCGCGCTGCGCCCGCGCCTGGGCTGAGAGGGATCGCGCATGGAGATCGTGAAGGCCGGCAACCTGGGGGCGCGCTTCCTGCTGGAACTGTGCGCCCTGGTCGCGCTCGGCTACTGGGGCTTCAAGGCCGGGGACGGGCCACTGGCGAAGGTCGCTCTGGGCCTCGGCGCCCCGCTGCTGGCGGCGGTCGTCTGGGGCCTCTTCGTCGCCCCCAACGCCTCGGTGGCGGTGCCGCACGCGGCGCACCTGGGCTTGCAGGTGCTCATCTTCGGTCTCGCCGCCGCGGGCCTGGCCGCCGCCGGGCGCCCCGCGCTGGCCGGGGCGTTCGGCGGGGCCGTCGTGTTCAACGGGCTCTTGATGTACGCCTGGGGGCAGTAGGCGGCGCGCGGTAGTGACCGGGCCGGTCAGGCGTCGTCGCCGGGCGCGGTGGATGCGCGCAGCGCCGCCAGCACGTCGTCGCAGGCCAGGTAGGCCGGGCGGCCGGCGGTGACGCGCGCGCGGGCATAACGCGGGAAGCGGTCGCAGAGCCGGCGCTCGACCTCCACCCGGTGCGGCGCGTAGGCCGGGCTCGCCGCCAGCGCGGCGTCGGCGCGCTCGCGGAAGAGGAGCGCGGGCGGGGTCGCCCCGCGCGGGGCGTAGAAGAGCGCCCGGCCGAAGACCGCGGGCAAGCGCGGCGGCTGCTCGGCCAGCGCGCGCCAGACCGCCTGGTCCTCCGCCGCGAGGCCCAGCGACGCCAGCAGCGCCGCCTCATCCGCGACCGCCGCCTCGTGCCGCCGCGCCGCCGCCGCCCGCGCCCGGCGCCCCTCCTCGGCCGCCGCGGCGGCGAGCGCCGCTTGCCTGGCCCGCTCCGCGGGCGGGACGAACCCGGGCGGCGGCGCCCAGTCCTCCTCGATCATCCGCCGCAGTCGGCCGGGCGTCAGCCGGGCGTCGTCCGGCGCTTGCTCGCGCAGCCAGTCGTAGATCGCCACCTGCCGCTCGATCGTCGCGGCGGCGACGCTGCCGGCGAGGCGCGCCGCGGCCACCGGCGTGACCCCGCGCCGCACCAGCAGGTCGATTGGTGCAACAACAACAGGCGTGGGGGCGTCGCCCGCGGCGGGCGCGGCGCGTTGTTGTTCTCCCTCTCGATTCTCGGTCGCAGACCGGGCCGGAGTCTCCGCCGGAGTCTCGTGGTTTGAGCGGGCCAAGGTTGCACCGCGATCGTGCCGGTCTTGCCCCGCGAGCGGGCCAGCCTCGCACGATGCCATCGTGTCAGTGTTGCACGCTGCGATCGTGCCAGGATTGCACTCTGGTCGGCCCGTCGCGGATGATGGCGCCGCGCCTGCCAGCAGCGGGTGCTCGTAGCGGACGGCGTACCACTTGGTCCGGTCGAGCGGGCTGCGGTTGTAGGTCGCGGTCAGCAGCAGGCCGCGCTCCTCCAGCGCGTGGAAGATCCGCTTGAGGGTGCGGACGCTCCAGAAGGGGAATTCTTCCTGCCACTGTTCGTAGGTGTTGTAGACCCAGCGGCGGCCGTCGCGCTCGTGGCGCGCGTGGCGCAGACGGTAGTGGACCTGCTGGAGCACCAGCGCCTCGTTGAGCCCGATCGTCCGGGCCAGCGTCGGCAGCGCCTGGAGGGGCGGCTCGGCAATCAGCAGCGGGCCGGCCACCT
>DASSSV010000232.1:0-5443 GCA_035708265.1 Thermomicrobiales bacterium
CGCCGGACGGGGTATCGGCCAGCGCGAGGTCATGGACGGCGCCGTCCGGCCCGCGCAGTTGCGCCCGCGCGGTGCCGGCGACCGGCCGCAGCGGGACGCCCGCGCCGAGCGCCGCCGACGCCGGGACGTCGTGCGTCTGCAAGAGCGCGACGGCGTTGCCGATCAGGAGGGGAAAGGCCAGCCGCTTCGGGAGGTCGGAGTGGGCCAGGTCGAAGGTGAAGGCGAGGATGTCGTGCCCCTGGTACTCTCCGCGCACGATCAGCGGGCCGCCGTCCGAACCGGCGATCTCAGTCGCCCAGGATGGCGTCTGGTAGTCCGGCTGCATGGCGAAGGACACGCCGCCGAGGTCCACCCCGGCGAGGAGCGGGCTGGCGGCGTCTACGCGGGCGACTTGCGGCGTCTCGCTCGATTCGGGGCGGGCCGGGATCAGCGGGTTGTCGGGCGGCGGGTCGACCAGCAGGATACCGCCATCCGGCAGCGTCGGCGGCACGACCCCGTCGAAGACCGTCAGGTCGGCGGCGGGCGGCGGCGCGGCGGCCGCGTAGTCGCTCGGAGCGATGGGATGGAGCGCGACGCCGGGCTGGGCGGCCAGCGCGCGGCCGAGGTCGCCCGGCTTGGCCGAGACGAGCAGGACGTTGACCTGCGGGGCGTCGCGGAGGACAACCTGGGCGTCGTTGTCGGCCGGCAGCGCGTCGTTCGCGGCGACGTGCAGCCAGGCACCGCGCGTCCCGGCCGGGACCTGCCAGACGAGGTCGACCGCACCGCCGCGCGGCAGCGCCAGTGCGCGCTGATCGAGCGTCGCGCCGTCGACCTCCAGCCGCGCCTGCGTCGAGACCGGCGCGTCGGAGAAGTTGCTGACGCGGGCGAAGAGTTCCAGCCGGTCGGGCGCCTGCGCGGCGCTGCGGGCGGTGAAGGTCGTGATCGCGACGTTGTTGGCCGGGCCGCCGATCCGCTCCCAGGTGAGCGTCGCGGGGAGGGCGGCGAGCGCGGCGCGGTCGGGCGGCGCGGCGAAGACGCCGTCCGAGAGGACGACGACGCGGTTCGGCTGCCCGGGCGCGAGGCTGGCCCGCAGGAGGGGCAGCGCGCCGTTCAGGTCGGCCCGGCCGCCGCCCGGGGCGAGCCGGTCGAGCGCGTCGAGCAGCGCGGCGCGGTCGGCGCCGTTGCGCGAGCGGAGCGTCTGCGGTTCCGCGCCGAGCGTCAGCACCGTCACCGCCTCGTCGGCCGGCGCGCCCGCCGCGAGCGCCCGCGCCCTGGCTCTGGCCGCGTCGAAGCGCGTCGGCGCGACGTCGGTCGCGCGCATCGCCGCCGAGCGGTCGAGGACGAGCAGGAGCTGGCCGGGCGGCGCGTTGCCCGGCAGCCAGGGCAGCGGCAGCGCCGGGCGGACCAGCGCCAGCGTCAGCAGGGCGGCGACGGCGAGCTGGAGCGCCAGCAGGAGGGCGCGCGGCGGGCGACGCAGGGCGACCCGCTGCCGCTGCCAGCGCTGCGCCTCCTCCCAGAAGCGCAGCGTCGTGACCGGCAGCGGCCGGGGCCGCGAGCGCCGCAGGTGCAGCAGGACGATCGCCGGCAGGCTGAGCGCGAAGAGCGCGGCGAGCGGCGCCAGGACAGTCATCCCGCGCTCCCCGCGCGGCGGGCGCTCGGGTGGCCGAGCGCGCCCGCGCCCTGCAAGTAGCGCAGCACCAGCGTCTCGAACGGCCAGGCGGTCAGCAGGCGCAGGTAGCCGATGCGGTGGCCGCGGCAGTAGTCTTCGACGCCGCGCAGCCAGGCGTCGCAGACGGCGCGGTAGCGGCCGAGCGTCTCGTCGTCGGGGACGGCGCGCAGCGCGCCCGCGCCCTCGACGTCCTCCAGGCGCAGGTCGCCGGTGTAGCCCGGCTCGACCTCCTCGGCGTCGAGGACGTGGAAGACGACCACGTCCCAGCCGCGCTCGACGAAGGGCAGCAGCGCCGGCACGCCGTCCCCGCCCGCCGTCGTCAGCAGGTCCGAGATCAGCAGGAGGACGCCGGGCCGCCGCTCGCGGCGCAGGTAGCCGCCGAGCGCGCGCGCCAGGTCGGTCGGGCCGCCGGCCGGCAGCCGTTCGAGGTAGGTCAGCAGCGGCACGATCGCCGGGCGGCCACGGCGCGGGCCGAAGGGCTCGCCCGGCCCGCCGGCGAAGGGCGCGACGACCAGCCGATCGAAGTGCCAGAGGGCGATGTAGCCGAGCGCCGCCGCGAGGCGCTTGGCGTAGCGGAGTTTGTTGGGGTCGCCCCAGTTCATCGAGGCGCTGGTGTCGAGGACGACGTGGGCGGTCAGGTCGGTGCTGACCTCGCCCAGCCGCGTGACCAGCTCGCCGAGGCGCGCGTAGGTGTTCCAGTCGAGATAGCGTAGGTCCTCGCCCTGGCTGTAGGGGCGGAAGTCGGCGAACTCGCGCGCGGGCGCGCGGCGCGGGCTGCGGTGCTCGCCGGCCGTCCGCCAGGCGAGGGTCTGGCGCGTGCGCAGCGCGAGCCGTTCCAGCCGGCGCCGGAACGCCTCGTCGAAGAGCGGCTCGGCAGGCGCGGCCGGACGCCGGCCCGGGCGCAACACGGCTGGCCTACTTCCTCGAAGGGTCGGGCGTGAAATACTGCTGCACCGCCTGGCGCTGCCCGTCCGGCACGCGGTTCGGGTCGGTCCCGGCCGGGCCGATCGTGCCCTGGCTCAACTCCCCGCCGCCGGCCGTCGTCGCGCCGGGGAGGCTCTGCCCGCCGCCGGCGTTGCTGTTCGGCGTCGTGATCTGCTGGCCCTGGTCGGGGCCGGAGGGGAGTTGCACCGGCTGGCCGTCCGCGCCGAGGAGCGGCGTGCTCTGGCCGGGCGCCGGCTGCGACTTCTGCCCGCTCGGCAGCGACTGGCCCCGCCCCTGGCCGGGACTGCCCGAGGGCGCCGACTGCGGCTGCCCCCGCTGGTTGCCCTGCCCGGCCTGCTGCACGTCGCCCGCCAGCGCGTTGAACGCCTGCTGCGCGCCCGCCGCGCCCGGCTGCTGGAGCGCGTTCGCCGCGGCGCGCATGTCGCGCGCGATCTGGCCGTTGGGGTCGCCGGCCTGCGCCGCGCCGGAGCGCAAATCGTTCGCCAGCGCGTCGCGCTCGGCTTGCGACATGTTCCCGGCGTTCTGGCCGGCCTGGCGCAGCGCGTTCGCCGCGCCACTATAGTCGCCCGACTGGAGGGCGTTCGCCGCCGCCTGCGTCGCGTCGTGGCCCTGGAGCGCCGAGGCCAGCGCGTTCAGGTCTTGCTGCGCGCCGCCCGCCGATTGCTGACCCTGCTGATTCCCCGGCTGGTTGCCCTGCGTCTGCGCGGCGAGCCCGCCCGCCTGCGCGCCCCGGGCGAGGCCAGGCAGGCTCGCCGCGGGCGGCATGGTGGTCGCCGGGCGGCCGTGATCGCGAAAGACGAAGAGGCCGAGCAGCACCGCGCAGAGGATCGCCAGCGCGACGAAGAGGGCCACTTCGCGGGCGGGCAGGGGGCGCCGGAAGGCGCGCGCCCCGCTCACCTCGCCGGTCACGCGCGTCGCGTCGAGCACCTGCAGCGCGCGCAGGCCGGTCAGCCGGCCCCGCTCCGCCTGCTCCAGCGCCGTCGCGACCCGCTCCCGCAGGCCGAACGAGCGGTCGAGCGCCCGCGCGAGTTCGCCGCGCCCCGGCCGGGCGGTCGAGACGAGGAACGCGCCGAGCGCCAGGATTACCAGCGCGGCGACGAGAAACGGCCCGAGCGCCGCGTCGCGGTGCGCGAGGACGCGCAGGCCCAGCCAGAGGTCGAGCGCGGCGAGCGCGAGCCAGCCGCAGCGCCAGGCGAGGGTCGCGGCGCGCCGCCGCCAGACCGCGCCGCGCAGCGCGTCGAGTTGACGGAGGAGCGCCGGAGTGCGCCCGCCCGGTCGGCCCCTCGCGGGAAACCCCGGTAGGCGGGGCGGCGGCTGGCCGCTGCCGAGCCAGTAGGGCAGCCAGAACGTCTCCCAGAGGAAGCGGCCGGCGCGCGACAGGCCGGGCATCGCGCGGGGTCGGTCGCGCCGGATCACCTCATGCATACGCCCCTGTCCCCCTGCCGCGCGACATGTACGGACACGGTTGCCGCGGCGGCGTGCTCGCCCAAGTGTAGTCGCCGCGCGCCGCGTTCTGCAATCCGCGTACCGCGGGCAGGGGGTGAAGGGGGTGGAGATAGGGGGTAGAGGCGACGCGCCGGCGGCGGGGTCCTGGCGGCTGAAGCCGCAGCTTGGGGCGCCTGCGGCGCACGAAGGCCGCCGGCGCGGCCTGGGTCACGTCCCAGCCCGGCGCAGGCCGGGCTTCGTGCCGCCCGCAGGCGGCCCCCAGCCGCGCCTGTAGGCACCCGGCGCTCACCCTTGCCGCGCGGCACCCCCTCACCCCATTCCCTGCTATGATTCCCCACGGCGCGAGGCACGAAGGCACGGAGGAGTGACGGGGAGATGACCGCGACCGCCGGCGCGACGCCGGTCACGCGCTTCGCCGAGCGGGTGATCCGCAACGTCGAGACCGTGATCATCGGCAAGCGGCCGCAGATCGAGTTCCTGCTGGTGGCCCTGCTCTGCCAGGGCCACGTCCTGATCGAGGACGTGCCCGGCACCGGCAAGACGATGCTGGCGCGCGCGCTCGCCGCCAGCATGGGCCTCGGCTTCAAGCGCCTGCAATGCACGCCCGACCTCCTGCCCAACGACGTCACCGGCGTGAGTGTCTACAACCAACAGACCGGCCGCTTCGAGTTCCAGCCCGGCCCCGTTTTCGTCAACACCCTCCTGGCCGACGAGATCAACCGCGCGACGCCGCGCACCCAGGCCGCGCTGCTGGAGGCGATGCAGGAGCGGCAGGTGACGGTGGACGGGGTGACGCGCCCGCTCCCCGCGCCCTTCCTGGTGCTCGCCACGCAGAACCCCGTCGAGTACGAGGGCACCTTCCCGCTCCCCGAGGCGCAGCTCGACCGCTTCCTCCTGCAACTGCCGCTCGGCTACCCCGCCGAGCCGGACGAGATCCAGATGCTGCGCAACCTGCGCAAGTCGCACCCGGTCGACTCCGTCCGGCAGGTCGTGGAGGGCGGGGAATTGCTCGACCTCCACGACGCCGTCACCGACGTCCACGTCGACGAGACGCTGGAGCGCTACATCATCGCCATCGTCCACGCGACCCGCGCGCACCCCGACGTCGCGGTCGGCGCCAGCCCGCGCGGCTCGCTGGCGCTCTACAAGACGGCGCAGGCGTACGCCGCGCTGCGCGGCCGGGATTATGCCGTGCCGGACGACGTGAAGACGATGGCGCCCCTCGCGCTGCCCCACCGCCTGATTGTCCGCCCCGAGAGCCAGCTGCGGGGCCGCACCGCCCGCACGATCCTCGACGAGGTGCTGGAGCGCGCGCCGCTCGATCTGGGCGCTGTACGGTAGGCCGTGGGGCGTGGGCCGTAGGGCGCCGAGGCGCAGGGGGATACCAGTAGGAGGGGGTCGGCA
>DASSSV010000233.1:0-2608 GCA_035708265.1 Thermomicrobiales bacterium
GCAACGCCTACCCGCTCCTCTACAATCGCGCGGTCTACGAGGCGACCGCGGAGGCCCACGGCGGCGTCGGGCTCGTCTGGGGCCGTTCCGGCTGGGCCGGCTCGCAGCGCTACCCCGCCCAGTGGGGCGGCGACCCCGCGGCGACGGTCGCCGGGTTCGCGGGCTGCCTGCGCGGCGGGCTCAACTGGGCGCTCTCGGCGCCGGGCGCCTGGTCGCACGACATCGGCGGCTTCTACGGCCCGCCGCCCTCGCCCGGGCTCTACATCCGCTGGGCCCAGTGCGGCCTCCTCTCGCCGCTGGCGCGCGTCCACGGCACCACGCCGCGCGAGCCCTGGCACTTCGGCGAGGCGGCGCTGCGGATCTTCCGCGACTACGCCCGCCTGCGCTACCGGCTGCTGCCCTACCTCCACGCCGTCGCCCACGAGGCGCGCGCGCGCGGCCTTCCGATGCTCCGCCCGCTGGCGCTGGAGTTCCCCGGCGACCGCGCCGCCGCGACGATTGACGACCAGTATTTGCTCGGCCCGGCGCTCCTCGTCGCGCCGGTCTTCGACGAAAGCCTGGAGCCGGTCAGGCGCGCGGCCTACCTCCCGGCCGGCGACTGGCTCGACTGGTGGACCGGCGAGACCGTCGCGGGCGGCCGCTACGTCGAGCGGGACTATCCGCTCGACCATCTGCCGCTCTTCCTCCGCGCCGGTTGCCTGCTGCCGCTCGGCCCGGTCATGCGCCACGTCGACGAGCGCCCGGCCGACCCGCTCGTCGTGCGCGTCGCCCCGGCCGGCGACGCCGCGCTCGACCTGCCCGAAGCGGACGGCTCGCTGACGCGCCTGGCGCTGGCCGCCGACGGCCCGCGCCGCATCACCCTCGCGATCGAGGGCGCGGTGACCCGACACTACGAACTCCAGATCTACGCGCCCGCCGCGCCCGACGACGCGCCGCGCGTCGCGGTCGACGGCTTCCCGGTCGCCGCCCGGCGCGACGGAGCGACGGTCGTCGCGCGCACGCCGGCGATGCGCGCGGGCGACGTCGAACTGGCGTGGTGAGCGATAGACGGCAGGCGGCAGACGGCAGGCAGCAGACGGTAGGGGTGGCGTCGGCTGGGCTGTGTGGGAGGATGGTGGGAGTGGAGTCGTTGCAGCGGTGGCTCGCGGAGCGCGGCGGCGAGGCCGAGTTCCGGCGTCTCGACGCGCCGACCGCGACGGTGCGCGACGCGGCGGTCGCGCTCGGCGTCACGGAAGAGCAGGTGATGAAGTCGCTGCTCTACCTGGCCGGCGACCAGCCCTATCTGGTCATCGCCAACGGCGCGCATCGGGTGGACGAGCGCAATCTGGCTAACGCGCTCGGCCTGTCGCGGAAGCGTCTACGCATGGCGACCGGGGACGAAGCGCTCGCGCACACCGGCTTCGCGCTCGGCGTCGTCCCGCCCTTCGGCCACCGGGCCGCGCTGCCGACCCTCCTCGACGCCCGCGCCGCCGCCCAGCCGCACCTCTGGGGCGGCACCGGCGAGGACCGCGCCCTCCTCGGCGTCACCCCCGCCGAGATCATCCGGCTCACCGGTGCGCGGGTCGTGGACCTGGTGCGAGACGATAGACGATAGAGGGGCACGCTGGCTGCCGGCACGCGACCGCCAGCGCCGCCGAGCCGGGCACGCACCACCCGGGCGATGCGCTGCCTCGTCCCTATCGTCTATCGCCTATCGTCTATCGCCTATCGTCTGTCGCGCACCGAGTAGACATAAAACAGCGGCGCGCCGCCGCTCTCGTAGATGACCTTGAGGACCACGACGTTCTTGTTCTCGGCCGCCGCCAGCCGCTGCAATTCCTCGACGCGGCCGGGGTAGGCGGCCGGGACGCCGTCGCCGGTGACGCGGTGGGCCAGGAAGACGGCGTTGGGGTCCTGAAAGAGCCGGTCGAGCGTGGCGTCGAAGTCGGGCGGCAGGTCGGTGGACTGGCCGTAGATCTCCTGGGGCTGGACCCGCCCGTGCGTCAGCAACTCGACGTTGTACTTCATACCCCAGTCGAGCGCGTAAGGGCGGGTGTAGTCGAAGCGGTCGAGGAAGATCGCCAGGTCGTAGATGCTGGCCGAAAAACTGCTCTTGCCGCCGGTCGCGGCCAGCGCCTGGTGGTAGTCGCGGTCCACGCGCAGGTCGGCCGCGACGGGCGGGACGATCAGCGCGAGGATCGGCAGCGCCAGCGCGGCGGCGCGCAGCGCCCGCCGGACATTCCCCCGAACCGCGGCGCGCCCGGCGAGGCGCGCGAGCGACCGGCCGAGGAGTGCGACGAACGCCGCGACGACCAGTTGCGGCAGCGGCAGCATAATCAAGAGGTGCGTCGTCTCCAGGCCGGAGAGGGTGAAGGCGCTCAGCACGTAGATCGCCGCCAGCATCGTCAGCAGGAAGAGCGCCGCCGCGCGGTAGCGCCGGTACTCGCGCACGCCGCAGACGAGCGTCAAGAGCCCTGCCGTGCTGACGAGGAAGATCGGCAGCAGCAGGTGGTCGGCGTAGATGCCGCCGAGGAACCAGAAGTACGACCCCTGGAGCAGCACCTGGAACTGCGCGGCCTGGTGCGCGAGGTTGTCCCAGACGGCCAGGTTGTTCGTCCCCTTCGCGGTG
>DASSSV010000234.1:0-9445 GCA_035708265.1 Thermomicrobiales bacterium
AGAAGAGTAACAGACCGTCGCCGCGCCGCTCGCTCCCTCCCGGTCAACGGAGAGGGGCAGGCGGCGCGGAGCGTGATCGGCACGCCCCTGGCTGCGGGCTGGAAGATCGGTAGAGTGTTCGCGTAGAGTCCCCCCCTCACAGGATTGGGAGAGGGGGAGCCGAGCGGAGCGATGCGGCGGTGAGGGCCGTCCACGTCTGCGTTGGGGCGCTGCTGCGGGAGGGCGAGGGCGGGCGGCGGATCCTGCTCGGCCGGCGCGCGCCGGATCGCGCGTTCTACCCCGGTGTGTGGGACGTGCCGGGCGGGCATTGCGAGCCGGGCGAGACGCCCGCGCGGGCGCTCGTGCGCGAGTTGCAGGAAGAACTCGGCGTGACGCCGACGGCGTGGCGCCGGCTGGCTACCGTGGGCGGCCCCGCGCAGGAGGACGGCGCGCCGCTGGTCCTCCACCTCTACGTCGTGACCGCCTGGGACGGCGCGCCGCACAACCGCCAGCCGGCCGAGCACAGCGAGATCGGCTGGTTCACCGTCGAGGAGGCGTGCCGGCTGTCGCTGGCGCACCCCTCGTACCCGGCGCTCTTCCGCCAGATCGGGCCGGGGCGGACCGGTGCGGGCGGCGCCCCCGCCGACGAGTAGCCGCTACCGCGCCCGGCCGGCGCGCACCGCGCGCTCGATCCCGACGAGCGAGCCGACCAGCCCGCCCCCCGCGCCGCCGACGAGGGCGCCGCCGAGGAACAGCGCGCCCGTCGGCAGCAACTCGCTCGCGCCGCCGAGCACCGCGACCAGTGCGCCGCCGGCCGTTCCGAGCAGCACGCCGGCGACGATACCGACCGCGGCGCCGCGGTCGGCCCCGATCGCCGCGACTTCATCCTCCGCGGTCGCATCGAGCCCGGCCGTCTCCGGGATGGCGTAGACCGCGCCGAGCGCCGCGCCGTAGACGAGGTGGACGATCAGGTTGCCGAGCGCCGGCAGCGGGCCGGCGCCTAGCGCGACCCCCAGGACGCCCCCACCGACCGCCGGCAGGAAGACGACGATCGAGAGGAGCCACGGCCCCAGCGCGAAGAGCGCGCCGCGCCGCCAGGCCGGCCCGGTCAGCGCCGGCTCGGCAACGCCGGCGTAGACGAGGGAGAGCGCCAGGCCCATGCTCAGTTGCAGCGCCAGGAAGAGGAACGGCGCCCCACTGACGGCCGAGGTGACCCGGTTGTGCGTCAGCGACCACAACCACTGGGCGAAGACGTTGCCGCCCGCGCCGCCGAAGTTCAGCGCGAAGGCGTAGGCGATGCCGAGCGTCACCGTCATCGCCCCCGTGGCCACCAGCCCGGCCAGGAGACCATTGCGCATCCAGCCTTCCCGCGGCGGCGTCATCGTGCCTCGCATCGTGCCCTCCTTCCGGCCGGCGCCCAGCGCCGCGGCCGTGCGCGCTCTGCATCAGTCATGAGGACGATACGGCGATGAGCGTAAGCCAGCGCGGTCGACGACGAAGCCACCGGCCCGCGACCTCCCCCGTGGCCCCGGATGGTCACCCGGGGTCGCGCGCGAGGCCGGCGGCTGGTGGCTGCTGCCGATCGCTCATGGCTTACCGACGCACTACAGCCGAACGGTCATGCCTGGGACGACGCGGTCTGCCCGGTCACCTCCTCTCATCGTCGCAGGTCTAAGGTCCGAAGGTCGCAGATCGGGATACTTGCCCGCTCGTTATGCACTACGAGCGGGCCGCGGCCCGTGGATTCCCGCCCGGCGCCCTACCGGGCTCACGGACCTTCAACCTTCAACCCGTCATTGCCGGCTGTGGCCGTGTTCCGCGTCGTAACTCAGGACGAGCGGCTTGTCCTCGACGCGCGTCTCGATGTGGACGCGGCGGCCCCAGAGTTGGTGGACGTGTTCGAGCGCCTTCTCGGCGTAGGGCAGGTCGAGGCACTGGCCAGCGTACTCGTGGCGCAGGTAGAGCTCGCGGTTGCCGTGGTAGTCGCCGTCGGCGACGACGATGGTCGGGTGGCCGCGGTTCTCCAGCGAGGCGATCAGCGTGTCGCGCACCTTCTCGAAGTCCTTCTCAGCGACGACCAACTCGTCGCCGCGCCGCTCGTAGAGGTAGAGGTCCAGGTCCTCGACCAGCTCCTTCGTCAGGTAGTTGCGCAGCAGCGAGATGTCGCTCTCCCGCTCGCGGATCTCGAACATCACCGGCGCGACGTCGTTCTCGTTGCCGCCGTAGCGGCGGTTGATGGCCTCCAGGACGCCGTGGCCGAGGTAGTAGGGGTTGATCGAACGCTTCGACGGTTGCAGGACGCCGGCGTGCATGCTGGCGAAGTCGAGGTAGTCCTGCTCCGAGAGGTCGAGCGCGCGCATCAGCCGCAGGTGCCAGAAGACGGCCCAGCCCTCGTTGATGATCTTCGTGCGCATCTGCGGCACGAAGTAGAGCTGCTCCTGGCGGACGATGGCGACGACGTCCCGCTCCCAGTCGTCCAGGATGGGCGAGCGCTCCTGCAGGAAGAGGAGGAGGTCGCGGTAGGGCTCGGTGGGCTTGGCCGGCGCCGGGGCGGGGTCCGGCGCGTGGCCGCCGTCGAGATCCCAGAGGTCGTCGTAGGTTCCGAGGGTGTGCGAGCGCTTCGGCTCCGGCTTGCGGACGTCGCGGTAGTCCTCGGGGTCGGCGTAGGGATCGACGTGCTCTTCGAGCGCGAGGATCGCGTCGAGCAGGCGCTCCACCTCGCGCGGCCCGTGCTCGTACTCGTAGCCGGCGATGCGGTCGGCGTCGCGGTTCATCGTCTCGACCATGCGCCGCGAGGTGCCGGCGAAGTGGGCGCTGTTGGCGAAGAAATCGGTGTGGCCGAGGACGTGGGCGACGACGAAGGTGTTCTGGAGGAGCGAGTTGACGTCCAGCAGGTAGGCGTAGCTGGGGTTGGTGTTGATGACCAACTCGTAAATCTTGCTCAATCCGTAGTCGTACATCGTCTTCATCTGCTGGTACGCGCGCCCGTGTGTCCAGTGGCTGAAGCGCCCCGGCATGCCGTAGGCCCCGAACTCGTACATGATCGAGGCGGGGACGATCTCGAAGTGCGTCGGGAATGGCTTGAGCCCCTGCTCGTGGGCGAGGCCCCACAGCCGCTCCGTCGCGTCGGTCAGCTTGTCCAGGTAGGCTTGGTCGGGCATGGTTCCCTGCTCCCGGGTCGGGAATTACAGATTACAGATTGAAGATTGCAGATCGGGCCTGGGGCTGGCCTCGGCCGATCCCCCGTCGTCATCTGCAATCTGCAACCTGCAACCTGCAACCCCTAACTTGCCTTGGCGGTCTCGTCCACCGCGAAGAACTGCCGCAGCGCCGGGTAGACGTCGCCCTTCTGCGTGATGACCACCGACTGGAACTTCGGGCTGTCCAGCCGCTCCAGCGCGCTCATCAGGGTGCTGCCGTAGCTGTGGCGCTGCGGGCGGATCTCGCCGTAGCCGAGCTGGTTCGACCGCGCCAGCAACTGCTCGGCCAGCGTCCGGCACTCGTCGTTGTCCGACGGCCAGTTGTCGCCGTCGGAGAAGTGGAAGGGGTAGATGTTCCAGGCGTCGGCGGGGTAGCGGGCGTCGACGATCTCCAGCGCCAGCCGGTAGGCGCTCGACGCCTTGGTGCCGCCGCTCTCGCCGCGCGTGAAGAACTCTTCCTCGGAAACTTCCTTCGCCTCGGTGTGGTGCGCGACGAAGACGATCTCGACGTGGGCGTACTTGGTGCGCAGGAACTTCACCATCCAGAAGTAGAAGGCGCGGCTGATGTACTTCTCGAAGGTGCCCATGCTGCCGGAGACGTCCATCATCGCCAGCACCACCGCGTTCGACTCGCGGCGGATCGCCCGCTCCCAGGTCTTGAAGCGCAGGTCGTCGGTCGTGAGGTCCCCGACGTGGGCATGGCCGGCCAGCGCGTTGCGCTTGATGTTCTCGCGCAGCGTGCGCCGCTTGTCGAGGTTGGAGAAGGGGCCGGTGCGGCGGATGTCGGAGAACTCGACCGTCTCCGACTCCAGGATCTGCGTGCGCTTCTCCTCCAGGTGCGGCAGCCCGAGGTCCGCGAAGAGGAGCGCCGCCAGGTCGTCGATCGTGACCTCGGCCTCGTAGTAGTCGATGCCCGGCAACTCGCCCGCGCCGGAGCCCTGGCCCGGCCCCGGCTGCCCCAGGCGCTCGATCACGTCACCCACCTGGGAGTTGCCGTCGCCCTGCCCGGCCTGCCCGCCCTGGGGCGGCTCGCCGAAGCGGAACTTGTACTGCTCGAGGGAGCGGATCGGCACCTTGACGATCTTGCCGCCGTCGGTGGTGATGATGGATTGCTCGCTGATGATGTCGGCCAGGTTCTCGCGGATCGCCTCTTTGACCTTCTCGGCGTGCCGCGCCTGGTCCATCGGCCCCTTGCGGTGCAGCGACCAGTCCTGCTGTGAAAGACTGACCGTGTGGTTGACCATCGCCGTGTTCCTTAGGACTAAGGACGAAGGACTTAGGACTAAGTGGGCTCCGCCCCTAACGGTCAGCCGATCCAGTGTCCGCGGCGCAGCAACACTTAGCCCTTAGTCCTTAGTCCTTAGTCCTCCTTACCGTTGGAGTAGCGCCCCGACGTACTTCAACAGATTGGCGGCGCAGACCGGGCAGTAGTCCTGGTCGCGCACCAGCCGGTCGACGACCTCGTTGATGCGCCGCAGTTGGTCGGCGTCGGGGGTCTTGGTCGAGGTGGTGATCTTGACGACGTCCTTCATGTCGGCGAAAAGCTTCTTCTCGATCGCCTCCTTCAGCCGCTCGTGCGAGTCGTAGGTGAAGGTCTGGCCGCGGCGGGCGAGCGAGGAGATGCGGATCAGGATCTCCTCGCGGAAGGCGCGCTTGCCGTTCTCGCTGACCCCGATCTGCTCCTCGATCGAGCGCATCAGCCGCTCATCCGGCTCCAGCTCCTCGCCGGTGATCGGGTCGGTGACCTTCGTCTTGTTGCAGAAGGCTTCGACGTTGTCGAGGTAGTTGTTCAGCAGCGTCTTGGCCGACTCCTCGTAGGAGTAGACGAAGGCGCGCTGCACTTCCTTCTTGGCCTGCTCGTCGTACTCCTTGCGCGCCTCGCTGATGAAGTTGAGGTAGCGCTCGCGCTGCTCCTTGGTCACCGAGGTGTGCTGGTCGAGCCCGTCGCGCAGCGTGCGCAGCGCGTCGATCGGGTTGACGCAGGCCACGCCGTCGCGGACCAGCGCCGAGGAGAGGCGGTTGATGACGTAGCGCGGCGAGATGCCCTCCATCCCCTCGCGCTCGGCCTCCTCGTGCAACTCCTTGAGGTCCTTCTCGCCGTAGTCCTCGACCGACTCGCCGTCGTAGAGCTTGAGCTTCTTCATCAGGCTCATGCCGGCCTTCTTCGACTCCTCCAGCCGGGTCAGCACGGCGAAGACCGCGGAGGTCTGCAGCGTGTGCGGCGCGAGGTGGACGTCGGTCAGCGCGCTCTGCTTGAGGAGCTTCTCGTAGATGCGGACCTCGTCGGAGACGCGCAGGTTGTAGGGCACGGTGACCAGGATGATGCGGTCCTGCATCGCCTCCGACTTCTTGTTGCCGACGAAGGAGAGGTACTCGTGCTCGTTGGTGTGGGAGACGACCACCTCGTCGGCGTAGATCATCGCGAAGCGCCCGGTCTTGATGTTCTGCTCCTGCGAGAGGGTCAGCAGCACATAGAGGAAGCGCTCGTCGGTCTTCAGCATCTCGATGAACTCGACCAGCCCGCGGTTGCCGATGTTCAACTCGCCGTCGAAACGGTAGGCGCGGGGGTCGCTCTCCGAGCCGACCTCGCCGATCGTCGAGAGGTCGATCCCCCCGGTCAGTTCCGAGACGTCCTGGCTCTTCGGGTCGGACGGGGTGAAGGTGCCGATGCCGCGTCGGTCCTTCTCGGAGAAGGCGAAGCGCACGACCGGGACGTCCTCGGGGTGGTTGGCGCGGAAGTTCGGGCCCCAGGGGTGGGTGGGCGAGCCGTCCTGGTGTAGCCAGAAGTGGCAGAAGGGGCAGAGTTCGCCCTCGATGTAGAGGCCGTGGTCGCGCAGCAACTCGTCGCGCAGCTCCGGCGGGACCAGGTGCAGCGGCTCTTCGTGCATCGGGCAGTGCTCGATCGCGTAGACCGCGCCGGCGTCGCCGTGGGTGTAGCGCTCCAGGCCGCGCTTGAGGAGCGTGACCAGGGTGGACTTGCCGCCGCCGACCGGGCCCATCAGGAGGAGGATCCGCTTGCGGACCTCCAGGCGTTGCGCCGCCGAGCGGAAGTAGTCGACCAGTTGCTCGATCGATTTCTCGATGCCGAAGATGTCCTGGTCGAAGAAGTGGTAGTGGCGCACCCCGCGCTCGTCGGTCGTCACGCCCGCGTCGAGGATCATCTGGTGGATGCGCGCGTGGGCGAGCTGGGTCACACGCGGGTTGGCCACCGCCAGGTCGAAATACTCGGGGAAGGTGCCGCGCCAGCGGAGCTGCGCTTCCTCGGCGCGATACGCTTCCAGGCGTTCCAGGAGGTCCATACGGCGAAGTCCTTTCTCAACCACGACCACCGGCGGACGTTCTCGGGGGTGCGTTCTCTCGGCGGCGACGCGCCTGGCGCGTCGCGCTCGTCGGCAACCGGCGGGACGGTGTACTGCCGTTATGCTGGAACTGGCGCCACCCTGGCCGGCGCGATGCCTGCGTTGTCAGCGGGACCCGAAAGGAGGGGCGCGACCGAGGCGTCGCTACCGGCTAGGTTGGGCGGGTTCGAGCGGTTGCGCGGTCATAGGCCATACTCGACGAGTCGTTCGGCCGGCGCTACGGGGGAGGAGCACTGACGTCGTTGTCGGGGCGAGGGCGGCGCAACGTCGCCGCCGGGTCGCTAGCGGGGAGATGCACGATGAGCGCGGGGCGCTCGCGGTTCGCAGGGCGCTGGGCCTCGGCCCATGGCACGTGCCACCCGGCGCGTGCGACGTCCTGTCGTGGCAGCCGACGGCGGTGTCGGCGGGGTGAAATCCTTCTCTACAACGTCACGCCTGCGTCAAGAGTTCCGCGCCGCGCGTGTACGTACGCCATTCTACACCCCGGACCTCACGCCTGGCAATCCCCCAGGGGTGTAGTTGTTGGCGGGACATTCGGCGGGGCGGGGAGGACGTTTGGCGGCCGGCCTGTGCGCCCGTAGGTTCTGGCGGCGCGACCCGCGCGTCCTACCTCCTGCTCATACCGAGAAGCAAAACCCGTGCCACCGGCGTTTCTCCGCACCCGGGCCGGGAATCGGCCGCGTCGCCGCCCCGCCGTCGCCGGCCGGCCCGCCGGGGGCGCCGCCCCGCGGCGAGCCGGTCCTGCTTGACTTAATCTACGTCGCACACGGTCGCAAGGTTTACATTCCGCGCGCGATTGTCGCCCGCCTACCGATTTAACACCTTGCGCGTCAGGAAATCGTCTATCCGGTGGGCATCGTCGATGATGGTCGCCACGCGCTTCCAGCCGTGCCCCTCGCCGGGGTAGGTGTGGTACTCGACGTCCTTGCCGGCCCGGCGCAGCGCCTCGACCATCCCGTTCATCTGGCTGGGATGGCAGACGATGTCCTCCTCGCCCTGCAGGATCAGCAGGGGCTCCCGCACCTGGTTAACGTGGTGGATCGGGCTGCGGTCGCGATAGAGGGCGGAGTTCTCGGCCGCCGGGCCCATCAACTTGGCGATGTAGTGGCGCTCGAAGATCCAGGTCCGCTCCGTGAAGGTTGCCAGGTCGGCCACGCCGAAGCGGCAGACCCCGGCGCGGAAGAAGTCGGGCGCCTTGGTCATGCAGATCAGCGTGCTGTAGCCGCCCGCGCTGCCGCCCATCGCGACCACCTTGCGCGGGTCCACCAGCCCCCGCGCGATCGCGGCCCGCGCGCCGGCCAGGTTGTCCGCGAGGTCGCCGCCGCCCCAGTCGCCGTAGAGCCGCTCCATGAAGGTGCGGCCATAGCCCTTGCTGCCGCGGTAGTTCGGGGCCAGCACGACATAACCGCGGCCGACGAGGTACTGGACATGCCCCTGCCAGTTCGCCAGCGTCTGCCCGACCGGCCCGCCGTGGATGTGGACGACCAGCGGGTGCCGGCCGGGGCGCGTCTCGCGCGGCGCGAAGAGGAGCCCGTGGACCGCCAGCCCGTCCGGGCTCTCCCAGGCGATGTGCTCCGGCATCACCAGCCCGGCGCCGAGGATGCCGCCGGTCGCGCTCTGGGTCAGTTGGCGCCGCTCGCCCGAGCGCGCGTCGATGACGTAGAGGTCGGCCGGCAGGACCGGCGAGGCGAAGGTGCAGACGAGGCGCGCGTCGTCGAGCCAGGCGACCTCGCCGTGGACGCCCGGCTCGCGCGTGACTTGCCGGGTCGCGCCGCCCTCCCAGCACCAGATCTGGCAGTCGCCGTCGTCGTTGCGGACGTAGGCGATGCGGCGGCCGTCGGGCGACCAGGCCGGCGTCGCGTGCTGGGCGTCCTCGTGGACGAGCCGCCGGGCGTTGCCGCCGTCGGCGTCGCAGGTCCAGAGGTTGCCGAACTCGCCGTCGCGGTCGGAGACGAACGCGATCGCCGCGCCGTCGGGCGACCAGACGGCGTCGGCGTTGGTCACGCGCCCGCCGCCGGCGACGACCCGGCGCTCGCCGCTCTCGATATCGGCGACGACCAGCGCGCGCTCGTCCCAGGGCATGTCGTAGTGCGGCCACTGGCCGTAGAGGACGCGCGCGCCGTCGGGCGACCAGCGCGGCTCCAGCACGTACTCGTCGCCGTCGCTGACGGTGCGCGTCCAGCGCCCCTCGACGTCGGCCACCACGATGTCGCCCCGCTCGCCGCGCTCGGCGACGTAGGCGACGCGCCGGCCGTCCGGCGAGACCGCGGGGGAGTGGTGCGTGCCCGCCCCCTCGTCGATCGGGCGCGACGCCCCGCCCCCGGCCGGCACGCTCCAGAGCCTCCCCTCGCGCGCGGCGAAGACGACCCGCTCACCGTCCGGCGTCCAGGCGATCGCGGAGGCGTGGCGCTGGTTGGGGTCGGGGCCCTGCGGGGCGGCCTGGTCGGTCAGTTGCAGCGGCGGCCCGCCGGCGACGTCGACGACCCAGACGTCGAGGCGGCCGTCGTAGCCGCGGCTGTAGGCGACGCGCCGGCCGTCGGGCGCGGGGCGCGGCGTCGTCACGGTCGGGGCCATGGCATAGGCTTCGGGGCTCAGGGGGGATTCCCAGCGGCCGGGTTCCTTGCTCCAGTGCTCGGCTGCGGTCGGCATGCGGCGCCTCCTTCCCCGTCTCCGTCATCCGGTCGGACCGCTCGATTCGCCTGGGCCGTGCCACGCACGATAGCGGCGCCGCGCGCCGCCGTCAAGGCGTGGGCGAGGCGGGGAAGGGCCAGCGGGGGCCGGCGCCTGAAGGCGCGCCTGGAGACGCCTCACGGCGCCACGAAGGCCGCCGGCGCGGCCTCAGAACCCAGCCCGCTGAGGCGGGCTTGTCTCCAGGTGCGCCTTCAGGCGCCGGCCAATCACCGCCGG
>DASSSV010000235.1:0-5588 GCA_035708265.1 Thermomicrobiales bacterium
CGTACCCACCGTCCCGCCGCTTGTTTCCCCCACGCCGACCAGGGCCGTCACGCCGACGGCGACGCGCGTGACGCCGTCGCCGACGCGGCCGGCCGGCGGGGCCGCCGCGACGCCGCTCTTCCGCACGATCGATTTGCCGGCGAACGACCTGGTCTACGACCCGCACACGCGGCAGTTCTGGGCCAGCGTACCGGGGAAGGTGAGGAGCGGCGGCAACAGCGTCGTCACGCTCGATCCCGAGACGGGGAAGATCGGGACGCCGCTCCTGATCGGTAGCGAGCCAGACCGGCTAGCCCTCTCCGACGACGGGCGCTACCTCTACGTCGGGCTGGACGGCGCGGGCGCGGTGCGCCGCGTCAACCTGGCCGACCGGAAGGCGGAGGAGCCCTTCTCGCTCGGCGCGGGGCAGGTGCTGGGGATGTACTTCCCGGCCGACCTCGCCGTCGTGCCGGGCAGCCCGGGCACGGTCGTCGTCGCCCGGCGCTACCACGGCGTCAGCCCCGACAACGCCGGTGCCGCCGTCTACGCCGACGGGGTCAAGCTCCCCAACGAGGTCGCCGACCGCGACGCCGGGACCTCGATCGCCTTCTGCGGCGCGGGCGCGACGCTCTACACCTACGACGGCGGTCGCAGGCTCACCGTCAACGCCTCCGGCGTCACCGCCGGCGACAAACTGCCGGAATTGCTGACGTCGAACGGCAATGTGCATCAACTACGCTGCGACGACGGCAAACTCTACGGCTCGGGCGGCGAGGTGGTCGATGTGGCGACGGACACGCTGGTCGGGCGCTACGCGGGCATCCAGTTCACGGCGCTGGTCTGCCCGGATTCGACGGTGGGGCGCGTCTTCTTCCTCGACGCCGGCTATGCGGAGGTGCCCCGGCTGTATGTCTTCGATCAGGCGACGTTCACGCTGATCGCGTCGGTCGACCTGCCCGGTTTGCCCAAGGCGCTCAGCCCCGGCCGCCGCCTCGTCCGCTGGGGTGAGGATGGCCTGGCGTACAGCACCGGCGACCAGGTCATCCTGCTGCGCTCGCCCCTGGTCAGCGGCAAGGCTGCCACCGCGCCGACGCCCGGCGCCCCGCGCCCGACTCCGGCGCCGCCGGCTACGCCGACCGCGACCGCACCAGCCGCCCTGCCCACGATCGCCACGCTCGATCTGCCGACGAACGATCTCGTCTACGACGCGCGGACGAACCTGCTCTGGGCCAGCGTCCCCGGCGAGGCCGGCGCGATCGGCAACAGCGTCGTCCCGATCGACCCGGCGACGGGCAAGATCGGCACGCCGATCCCCGTCGGCAGCGAGCCCGACCAACTGGCGCTCTCGGACGACGGGCACTACCTGTACGTCGGGCTCGACGGCGCCAGCGCCGTCCGCCGGGTCAACCTCGACGAGCGGAAGGCCGAGATCCAGATCCCGCTGGGTGCCGACCCGCAGATGGGCGCCTACCTCCCCGGCGACATCGCGGTGATGCCGGGACATCCGAACACGATCGCGGTCGTGCGCCGCTATGGCAGCACCGGCAGCGGCGCGCCGGCCGGCGTGGCGCTCTACGTGGACGGCGCCAAGCTCCCCAAGGAGCCGGAGTACCCGGCGTCCACCGAAATCGGCGCCATCACCTTCTGCGGTTCGGCCACGACACTCTACGGCTATGATAGCTACAGCTCCGGCTCGTCCTTCATCCGCCTGGCGGTGGACGATTCGGGCCTGTCGGTCATCGACACCACGCGGAGCCTGCTGTCGGAGTACGGCGCACGGGGCATTCTCTGCGTGGACGGGCGCATCTACACGACCAACGGGGAAGTGCTGAACCCGGAGACGAAGACGCTCTCCGGCACCTACGCCAACCTCGGCTTTACCAGCCCGGTCCGGCCCGACCCTGCCGCGGGGCGCGTCTACTTCCTGATCGTGGCCCCGAACGAGCAGCCGAAGGTTCTCGTCTACGACCTGCAGACCTTCGTCCGCGTCGGCTCGTTCGAGGTGCCCGGGCTCACCTACCCGACCACCGCGCGGGGCCTCCTGCGCTGGGGCGCCGACGGCCTGGCCTTCCGCACCGACGAGGGCAAGGTCTACCTGCTGCGCTCGCCGCTGGTCGGCGGCGGGCCGTAGGCCGGCCTGCGAGGGCGTCTCACGGCGCAGACAAGCCGCCGTCGTGGCCTCACGCTCTCACGCTCTCACGCTCTCACGCCTGTCCCGCCCCCGTGCTATACTTGCCCCGAATGTTGCCGCGCCCGCGTGGCGAGCGCGCGGCCCGCGAGCCCCGGCATCGCCGGGGCGCGCTCGTGTGTGAACGGATGCGCCAGACTCGATGACCACCGACCAGCGCCGGATCCGCAACTTCAGCATCATCGCGCACATCGACCACGGCAAGTCGACGCTGGCCGACCGCCTGCTCGAACGCACCGGCACCGTCCCCGCACGCGAGATGGTCGCCCAGGTCCTCGACACGATGGACCTCGAGCGCGAGAAGGGCATCACGATCAAGGCCCGCGCCGTCCGCATGGCCTACACCGCGCGCGACGGCGAGACCTACGAACTCAACCTGATCGACACCCCCGGCCACGTCGACTTCTCCTACGAGGTCAGCCGCTCGCTCGCCGCCTGCGAGGGCGCGCTGCTGGTCGTCGACGCCGCGCAGGGGATCGAGGCGCAGACGATGGCCAACGTCTACCTCGCGCTGGAGCACAACCTCGCGCTCGTCGCGGTCATCAACAAGATCGACCTGCCCGCGGCCGAGCCGCAGAAGGTGGCGCAGGAGGTCCAGAACTTCATCGGCCTCTTGGACGAGGAGGTGATCTTCGCCTCGGCCAAGTCGGGCGTCGGCGTGGACGAGATCCTCGAGGCGATCGTCACCAAGATGCCGCCGCCGGCCGGCGACCTCGCGCTGCCGCCGCGCGCGCTGATCTTCGACTCCCACTACGACCCCTACAAGGGCGTGATCGCCTACGTGAAGCTGGTCGAGGGGACGATCGCGGCGGGCGAGCGGCTGCGCGTGATGAACAGCCGCAAGGACGCCGAGATCCTCGAGCTCGGCGTCTTCCGCCCGGACATGACGCCGGTCGCCGAACTCGCGGCCGGCGAGGTCGGCTACATCGCCACCGGGCTCAAGGTCGTCGCCGACTGCCAGGTCGGCGACACGATCACGCTGGCGCGCCGGCCGGCGGCCGCGCCGCTGCCCGGCTTCCGGCCGCTCAAGCCGATGGTCTTCGCCGGGCTCTACCCGCTCGACTCCGACGAATACCCCGAGTTGCGCGACGCGCTGGACAAGCTCAAGCTCAACGACGCCTCGCTGGTCTACCAGCCGGAGTCGTCCGACGCGCTCGGCTTCGGCTTCCGCTGTGGCTTCCTCGGCCTCTTGCACATGGAGATCGTGCAGGAGCGGCTGGAGCGCGAGTTCGGCCTCGGCCTGCTCGTCACCGCGCCGAGCGTCGAGTACGAAGTCGTCAAGACCGACGGCGACGTCGTCCACATCGACAACCCCTCGGACATGCCGCTGGGCGGCGAGATCGCCGAGATCCGCGAGCCCTGGATGGACATCAGCATCATCACCCCGACGCGCTACATCGGCACGCTGATGGAGCTGGTCACCGGGCGGCGCGGCGAGTTCGACAAGATGGACTACCTCGACGTCGACCGCGTCCACCTGACCTACCGGATGCCGCTCGGCGAGCTGATCGTGGACTTCTACGACCAGCTCAAGTCGCGGACGCAGGGCTACGCCTCGCTCGACTACACCTTCGCCGGGCTGCACGCGGCGGACCTGGTGAAGCTCGACATCCTGGTCAACGGCCAGCCGGTGGACGCCCTCTCGCTGATCGCCCACCGCGACGAAGCCTACGCGCGGGGCCGCGCGCTGGTCGAGAAGCTGCGCGCGCTGATCCCGCGCCAGCTCTTCGACGTGCCGCTCCAGGCGTCGATCGGCTCGCGCATCATCGCGCGCGAGACGATCCGCGCGATGCGCAAGAACGTCCTCGCCAAGTGCTACGGCGGCGATGTGACGCGCAAGCGCAAGCTCCTCGAACGCCAGAAGGAGGGCAAGGCGCGCATGAAGATGGTCGGCGCGGTCGAGATCCCGCAGGAAGCCTTCATGGCCGTGTTGAGTCTGGGACAGGGGCCGGGCGAATGAAGGACGAAGTACGAGGTACGAAGTACGAATGATGGCAGGCGCGTCGATGCGGGGGGCGAGGGATCGTCGCTCGCCGCAGGTCATGGAGCAGCAATGAGGCGGATCGTCGGCAGAGTACACCGCGGCGGGCAGCGCCCGCATCGCCGTCCCCATTCGTACTTCGTACTTCGTACCTCGTACTTCGCGGCATTCGCTGTCCTGGCTGCCGCCCTCCTCCTCAACGCCTGCACCTTCTCGACCGACACGGCGGCGACGGTGGGCACGGAGGAGATCACGGTCGGGGAGTTCAACGCGGCGGTGGCGCGCGTGCGCGCGCTGCTGGGCGAGGCGCGCTGGCAGGGCAACGAGGACTTGGCCCGCCGCTTCGTGATGGACCAGCTCGTCGACACCCGGCTGGTGAAGCTCGAGGCGGCGCGCAACCACGTCGCGGTGAGCGACGCCGAGCTCGACGCGAAGTTGCAGGACAACTTCCAGCAGTTCGCCCAGCAGGTCCAGCAGCAGGGGCAGCAACAGCGCGACGCGCTCGCCAGCGGCGGCGCGCAGCAACTCCGCCCGGTCGTCAACGCCTACGGCGGCGCGCAGCTCGCCGACAAAGACCTCACGACGATCGTCGGCGCCGAGGTCGACCAGATGCAGGCGGCGCTCAACGCCCGCGGGCAGACCTTCCCCGGCGCGCTCCCCGACGACTTCGTCGCGGACCACGCCGCGGCGCTGGCCGGCGCGCTGGCGGCGAAGGGCGTCCACGCGCCGGCGGCCGCGCTGGAACCGACGGTGAGCCTCCTGGCCGACCAGCTCGCCCTGCCCCAGCCGACCGTCGCCGACCAGGTCCAGCAGCAGATGACTTCGAGCGGCTACGCCAGCAGCGACGCCTTCAACCAGGCGTTCCGCGAGCAACTGCTGGAGCAGAAGCTGCAGCCGCTCTACGTCCACAAGGTCGACGCGGTCACGCTGCAGCAACTGATCACCGACTCGCCCGACAAAGCGCAGCAGGCGCTCGACAAGGCGCGCGCCGGCACGCCCTTCGCCGACCTCGTCAAGCAATACGCGATCCAGGCGGCGCAGAGCGACCAGGTCGTCAACGGCATCGGCAGCACCGTCCCGGCCTTTTTCAAGCCGGAGGTCCGGGCGCTCTTCCCCTCGCTCCAGGAGGGCGCCTACAGCAACGTCCTGACCGTGCCGTCGCAGGCGCCGGGCGGCAATCCGACCTACGCCATCTTCCACATCACCAAGGCCGAGCAGCGCGACCCCACCGCCGACGAGATCCAGCAGTTGCGGGATAGCTGGCTCGAAGGGCTGCGCGCCCGCTACGTCGTGACCGAGAATCCCGCGCTCAACCTCCCGCCGCACCAGCCATGAGCGAGCGGGGTCGCGCGGCCGTGCCGGAGCTCGTCGTCGTCGGCCTCGGGCCGGGCGATCCCGGCCTGCTGACGCGCGAGGCGGCCGACTGGCTGGGCGGCGGCG
>DASSSV010000236.1:0-9241 GCA_035708265.1 Thermomicrobiales bacterium
GCCGACGGCGTCGCGCGCGGCGAGGCGCTCTTCGGCGCGGGCGTCCTGGCCTTGCAGCAGGCCGACTACGCGGCGGCGCGCGACCACCTCGCCGCGCGCCTGCCGCTGGCCCGCGATGCCGGCGACGCTGGGGCGACGGCGGCCACGCTCACGCAACTCGGCCACATCGCCTACCGGCAGGGCCGCTACGCGCCCGCGCGGGAGGTCTACGAGGAGAGCCTGGCGCTCTGGCGGGGCCTGGGTGACTGCCGCGGCACGGCCCTGGCGCTCAACGGCCTCGGCAACGTGGCGCTGGCCCAGGGGGAGTGTACCGAGGCCGCGGCGCGCTACGCGGAGAGCCTGGCGCTCTTCCGGCGGCGAGGCGACTGGGACCAGGTGGGTATCACGCTCTGCTGGCTGGGGCGGACTCGCGCCGAGGCGGGCAACGCCGCGGCGGCGCGCGCCTGCTACGTGGAGAGCCTGGCGCTGTACGAGCGCGTGGACAAGCAGCACGGCCGCGCGCTCCCGCTGCTGCAACTCGGCGACCTGGCCCACCAGCAGGGCGACGACCGCGAAGCACTCGCGCACTACCGCGCGAGCCTGGCCCGCTATCGCGCGGCCGGGAGCACGGTGCGGATCGCCCGCTGCCTGGAAGGCATCGCGGGCGCGCTCGCGGTGACGGCGCGGCCGGAGGCCGCCGCGCGGCTCTTCGGCTCGGCCGGGGTGCTCCGCGCGGGCATCGGCGCGCCGCTCCTGCCGATCGAGCGCCTGGTCTACGAGCGCGACCTGGCCGCCGCGCGCGCCGCGCTGGGCGAGGCGGCCTTCGTCGCCGCGCAGGCCGCCGGCGCCGCGTTGCCGCTCGACCGGGCGCTCGACGAGGCGCTGCGGCCGGATTGAAGATTCAAGATTGCAGATTGCAGACGGTGACTGACGGCTGATAGCTGATGACGAGGAGAAGAAGACATGGCGACTGACGCTACAGGTGACCCGATCGGGACGGAACTGGTCTTCGAGGACGAGCATATCCGCATCTGGCGGATCGTGCTGGAGCCGGGGGAGGAGGCGGCCTGGCACACCCACCGCCTCGACTACACCAGCGTCAGCATCGAGGGCGACGTCATCGAGCGGCACAACGCCGACGGCAGCGTGGACCGCCACGCCGTCGTGCCCGGCGCCTTCACGCGCTGGCACCAGAGCACGGAGCGCCACATGCTGCGCAACGTCGGCAACGCCCGCTTCGCCAACGTGATCGTCGAGGTGAAGACCCTGCCGATCGCGTTCGAGGGCGGGGCGGGCGCGCCCTGACGGTGCGCCCGCCCCGGCGCTCAGGCTTGGCCCGCCTCGCGCAGCCGAGCAATGGCCGCCGCCTGGCGCGAGTCCGCCGCCATCTCCATCAGCTCGATCCGGTTGCCCTCCGGATCCTCGATCCACGCCTGGCGGTTGCCGTCGCGCCCGAGTTGCGGCCCGCGGCTCGGCGCGATGCCCCGCTGCGCCAGCGCCGCCACCGTCGTGTCGAGATCCGCGACCTCCAGGCAGAGGTGGTTGAGGCCGTCGGCCTCGCGCGCCAGGGGCTCGCCCGCGCCGTTGGGGAAGAACTCCAGGAATTGCCGGTCCGTGACCCGCACGTAGACCAGCATCAGGTCGCCCGCGTCGGTGAACAGCCGGAACATCTCGGGGAACCCGAGCGTGTCGGTGTAGAAGGCCAGCACGCGATCCAGGTTCCGCGCCCGGATCGCGATGTGGCCGATGCCGGTGATGCCCAGAGCGTCCACTCCTTGCCCTCCTCCGTGTCCCGATCGATTCCCGGCGTGAGTATATCGCCCCCCTGTCCCCCCAATCCTGGGGGGAACCCGCTCCACTCGCCGTAGTAATGGGGAACGCTGTCGGCCGGACCTGGCGATGATGAGGGCGCCCCCAGCGCTGCGGCGTGCGGGCCTGGTTCCCCCTAGAATTGGGGGGACAGGGGGGCCGCGCCCTGCTATCCTACGCCCGGGCCGGCGGGGCGCCGGCCGCGGAGCAATGCGCCCGCCGCCGCGGCCGGGCGCTCGACGACGGAGGAGCGCGGTGAGCACCGACGACGCGCAGGCCGCCCTGCGCCAGACGCTGGAGCGCTACATCGAAGACCAGCGCCACCGGCTCGACGTGTTGCAGCGGCAGGTCGACGACCTGATGTTCTTCCAGCGCCTCGGGGACATCGCGGAGATCGACCTCGTCTCCTTCACCGGCCCGCCGCCGCGCTATGTTCCCAACCCGACCGCGCAGGGCGCGGGCAACCCGCTGATCCTGCGCGCCTACGTCTTCATCCCGCGCGACCTCGACCTCGGCGAGCGGCACCCGCTGATCGTGCAGGTCCACGGCGGCATCCACGCCAACTTCGCCAGCGGCGCGGCAAACATCGTGCGCGAACTCCTCCTCCAGGGCTACACCGTGATCGCGCCGGAATATCGCGGCAGCACCGGCTACGGCCGCGCCTTCTACGAGCAGATCGATTACGGCGGGCTGGAGACGGCCGACTCCCACGCCGCGCGCGCCTTCGCGCTGGAGACCTACCCCTTCCTCGACCCGGCGCGCGTCGGGATCATCGGCTGGAGTCACGGCGGGCTGCACACGCTCATGAACATCTTCGACCACCCCGACGCCTACGCCGCCGCCTACGCCGCCGTGCCAGTCAGCGACCTCGTCGCGCGGATGGGCTACAAGAGCCAGGGCTACCGCGACCTGATGGCCGCGCCCTACCACATCGGCAAGACCGCCGAGGAGAACGTCGCCGAGTACCGCCGCCGCTCGCCCTCCTGGCAGGCGCACCGCTACGCCGGGACGCCGCTCTTGATCCACACGACGACCAACGACGAGGACGTCAACGTGCTGGAGGTGGAGCGGCTGATCCAGGCGCTCAAGGCGGCGGGCAAGGAGGGCTTCGAGTACAAGATCTACGAGGACGCGCCCGGCGGCCACCAGTTCAACCGCCTCGACACGCCGCTGGCCCGCGCCTCCCGCCGCGAGGCGTACCGCTTCCTCGCGCGCTACCTCCGGCCGGTGCGGCCGATCGAGAGGTGAAGGTCGAAGGTCCCAAGGTTCGCGTAGTGCAGATTGCAGCGGGCTGAATGGGTATCCTTGCCATAGCATCTCCGGCCATGCACCGGAGACCTGCGGACCTGCGACCTCCAGACCTTCAACCCTCAACCTCCAGCCCGTTCGACCCGAACCGGCAGCCGGGCGAAGAGCCCGGCCGTGGCGCGGTGGGGTTGATTGGCGGGCGCCGCGGTGGTAGAATCGAAAGGCGATATCGAAAACGGATATCGCGGCGCACCGGACGGCGACGAGACGCGATGGCCGTCGGCGCATGGGTCGAGAGCGGCGCGCGACACCGTTGTCCGCTCGGGTAGGAGCTGGCGATGGACGGCGGCGGGTAGGATGCTGCGCGACTTCTTCCTCGGCTTCGTCAAGGTCCACATCCTCCATCACGCCGCGGAGGCGCCGGTCTATGGCGCCGCACTGATGGCGGAGCTGCGGCGACACGGCTACGACCTCAGTCCCGGCACGCTCTACCCGTTGCTGCACAGCCTTGAGCGGGAAGGGTTGCTGGTGCGGGAGGCGCGCGTCGTCAGCGGCAAGGTACGCAAGTACTACACCGCGACGGACGAGGGGCACCTTGCGCTCGCCGAGGCGCGGGAGAAGATCGGCGAGCTGGTGCGTGAGGTCCTGGCCGGCGAAGGCCCCGCGGCGTTGCCGGGGCCTGCCGCGGGCCCCGATGAGGATCCGGGCCGGTGAGCGGCCGGGCCCGGCAGGGAGGTACAGCGATGGGCACGATCAACATCCGCTACATCGTCGCCGACGTGGACGCGGCGATCCCGTTCTACACCGAGCAGCTTGGCTTCCGGGTCGATCTGCACCCCGCGCCCGGCTTCGCCCGCCTGTCGCGAGGAGAGCTCCGGCTGCTGCTCAACCGGCCCGGCGCCGGCGGGGCCGGCCAGGCGATGCCCGACGGCCGGGTGCCGGCCCCCGGCGGCTGGAATCGCATCCAGCTCGAAGTCGCGGATCTGGCGGCCACCGTCGAGCGGTTGCGGGCGGCGGGTTGCCACTTCCGCGGCGAGATCATTCAGGGGAACGGCGGGAAGCAGATCCTCGTCGACGACCCCTCCGGCAACCCCGTCGAACTGTTCGAGTCCGCCTGAACAGAGACGATTGCCGATGCCGAGGCACCACACAGGCCGGCGGTTCCGCCGCAGCACCGCGAATCATGCCCCGGCAATCGGCAATCCGCGATCTTCACTCGTCAACCCGCTCGACCTTGACGGGCAGGCCGTCGAAGAGGCCGGACGCGCCGCGCGGCCGCCAGAGGGGGACGCCGCCGGGGACGACGCGCTCGACCTCGAGGACCCGCAGCCCCTCGGCGGAGTCGAGCCCAGCGAAGATGACCAGCCCGTTCTGGACGCTCTGGGCGATCGTGCCGACGAGCGGCGCGTCGTGGACGACTGCGTCGTAGAAGTCCAGGAATTCGTTGTAGTAGCCGCCGTCGCCGCCCGCCGCGGTCCACGCCTCGACCGTGCCGTCGGGCCGGTGGACGCGGACGTCGCGGTTCACCAGCGTCATCACCGCCTGGTCGCCGTAGAGGCGCATCGCGTTCTCGTCGGGCGGCAGCGGGATGTCGGCGTAGACCGCGGCGTAGGAGCCGATCGCCTCGCCGGCGAAGCGCAGCGTCATGGCAAGGTCGGAGGGGCCGCCGTGCGTGGCGTTGGCGTACTGCGTCTCGCCGTGAACGCGCTGGACGTCGCCGCAGAGCAGGCGGATCTGCGCGACGTGGTGGACGCCGGCGTCGAGGTGTGGGCCGCCCCGATATTGCGGCTGCCAGCGCCAGGGCGTGCTGGAGAAGGTGCCCTCACGCGGGATGAGGTGCGAGGCGACGCGCCAGGACAGGAGGTGCAGCCGGCCGATCGCGCCGTCGTCGAGGAGCGACCGCGCCAGGCGCAGGTCGTCGCGGTAGAACCAGTTCTCGGCGACGAGCACGCGGCGGTCCGGGAACTGCTCGGCCAGCGCGAGGAAATCGGCGGCCTGCTCCCGGTTACCCCCGGCCGGCTTCTCGCAGATGACGTGCTTGCCCGCCTCCAGGCAGGCGCGCGTCACGGGCTCGTTGAGCGCGATCGGCAGCGAGACGAGGACCGCGTCGACGTCGTCGCGGCGCAGGAGGTCGCGGTAGTCCCGGTGGAAGGCGTCGAGGGACGCGCCGCTGTAGGCGGCGAACGCCTCCGCCTTGGGGCGCGCGTGGTTGGCGAAGGCCACGATCGTGTAGCGGTCGGTGAGCTGCCTGAGCGCCGGCCAGTGCAGCTTCTCCACCGCCAGCCCCGTCCCGATGATCCCCAGCCGCAGCGGTCGCGGCGCCGTCGTCGTCCCCCCCACCGGCGTCCCTCCAGTCCCATCCACGTCAAACACACGCATCGCGGCCGACCACCTGGCCGCGCGGCAGGATAGCACAGCCGCCCCGGCCGGCGCGCGGGTCGGCCTTGCAGGCTGATACCATACGGCCGGGTACGGGGCTGGCGGTTGAAACCGCGCCTGAATGGCGCCTGCGGGCGCCACGAAACCCGCCTGCGCGGACTGGACCTCAGTAACCCGCGCAGGCGGACTTCGTGGCCGCAGGCCATTGAGGCGCGGTTTCAACCGCCAGCATCTCCGCGTGAGGGGGCAGCCGGTGAAGATCACCAACATCGAGACGTACACGCACTGGATCGAGTGGTGCAACTGGCTCTTCGTGAAAGTCTCGACCGACGAGGGGCTCTACGGCTGGGGCGAGGGCTCGCTCCACGGCGCGGTCGCCTCGGTGGAGACGGCGATCCACGAGCTCGGCGCGGCGCTGATCGGCCAGGACCCGGCCGGCGTGGAGCGGCACTGGCAGGCGCTCTACCACGCCTGGCGCTGGCGCGGCGGACCCGTGCAGGCCACCGCGCTCGGCGCGCTCGACATCGCCCTCTGGGATCTAGAAGGCAAGCGGCTCGGCGTGCCGGTCTACCGGCTGCTCGGCGGGCCCTTCCGCCCGACCCTGCGCGGCTACGCCAGCCACTGGCTCGCGGGCGCGACCACGCCCGAGGCGGCCTACGAGGGCGCGCGCGAGGCGGTGCGCCGCGGCTTCCGCGCCTTCAAGTGGTCGCCCTTCGACGCCGCGCGGCTACGCCAGGACGAGGCCCGCGCGCTCCGCGAGGCCGCCGAACTGATGGCCGCCGCGCGCGAGGGCGCCGGCCCCGACGTCGAGATCTACGTCGAGTGCGCCGAGCGGCTGTCGCCGCGCACCGCGGTCCTGGCCGCGCGCGCCTTTCTGCCCTACCGCCCCGGCTGGTTCGAGGAGCCGATCCCTTTCGAGAACGCGGCGGCGATGATCCGCCTCCAGCGCGAGCTGCCCGTACCGATCGCGACCGGCGAACGCCTCCTCTCCCGCTGGGAGTACCGCGAACTCCTCGCCGGCGGCGGCTGCCAGGTCGTCCAGCCCGACGTGATGCACGCCGGCGGGATCACCGAGGTGCGCAAGATCGCCAACCTGGCCGACCTCCACTATCTGCCGGTCGCGCCGCACAACCCGGGCGGGCCGATCTGCATGCTCGCGGCGATGCACCTCGCCGCGGCGATCCCCAACTTCCTGATCCTCGAGCAGATGGAGGGCGAGCGCGCGCTGCGCGACGCGCTCTGCACCGAGCCGGTCGTCTACCGCGACGGCGAGTTCGTCCTGCCGGCCGGCCCCGGCCTCGGCACCGACCTCGACCTGGAGGCCCTGGCCGGCCGCGACGCCCGGCCGCAGCCGGTGTCGGGCTCCAGCGAATCGCTCTGGCGCTGACCGGTGGGGCTCGCCGCGAAACCCGCCTGCGCGGGTTGGGACGCAAACCCTTCGTCCTAGTCCGCGCAGGCGGACTTCGTGGCGCCGTGAGGCGCCCTTAGCGGCGATTTCAATCGCCCGCGCATCGCCAGCGCGTGGCTTCTGGCCCGGCCATTCCCTTGTCGCGGCGCGAAAGCGGATAGTACACTGGGGCGCGTTGCCCGCGGCCGGAGGGCCGCACCGCCGCCCAGGGAGCAGCATGCCACGACACGCGCAACCACACCGGACCCCGCTCGTTCTACCGGGCGGAGGACCGCTGTGGAAGGGTGCCTGGTGATGACATCGGAGGAGGCCGCGTGGGTCGCGCGCGCGAAAGCGGGCGACCAGGCCGCCTTTGCCGCCCTCTTCAACCGCTACGAGCGGCGGATCTACAGCTTCACCTACCGCATGATGGGCAACGCCGACGACGCCGCCGATCTCACCCAGGACACCTTCCTCAAGGCGTACCGCGCGCTCGGCAAGACCGACGAAGAACTCAACGTCAACGCCTGGCTCCACCGCATCGCCTCGAACGCCTGCATGGACGTCCTGCGCCGCCGTCAGCGCCTGCGCTGGCTGCCCTGGGAGCACACCAAGCACGAGGGCCCCTCGCCGCACCTGGAGGACGACCCGGAGCGGTCGGCCCTCGGCGGCGAGACCCGCGCGACGGTGGAGCGGGTGCTGGCCGCGATGTCGCCCCGCAGCCGGCAGGCGATGATCCTCCGCGAGTACGAAGGACTCTCCTGCGAGGACATCGGCGAGATCATGGGCGTGTCGCGCTCGGCGGTCAAGTCGATCCTCTTCCGCGGGCGCGAAGAGTTCCGCCGGCTGTATCAGGCGATGGAAGACCGGTCCTGAGCGTATGGATTGCCGCGAGATCCGCCCCCTGCTCTCCGCTTACATGGACAACGAGCTGGCGCTGGCCGAGCTGCGCGCCGTGCAGGACCATGTCGCGGCGTGCCCGGACTGCACGGCGCTCCTGGCGTCCTACCGGCAGATCCGCGCGGCGGTGCGCGCCCTGCCGGAGGTCGACCCGCCGCCGGCGCTGCGCCAGGCCGTCTTCGTCAAGGCCACCCCGGCCTACCGCCGCCGCACCGCGCTGCTCGGCCTCGGGCAGCAGGGGCTGGCCGCCGCCGCGCTGGTCGTCACCATCCTCGCCGTCTTCTTCACCGCCTCGGTCGTCGCCAACCGCGGCGGCGCCCGCGTCGGCAACCCCAACGGCGACCCCACGACCCCGCCGCGCATCGTCAGCGTCGAGCCGGCGCCCAGCGACCTGGCGACCGCCTGGCCGCCGACTCGCCCCATCCGCGTGACCTTCAGCAAGCCGATGGACGAGGCGGCGACGAGCGGCGCGGTCGTCCCCGCCCGCTGCCCGAACAGCCCGGCCGATGCCGGCCTGCCTCCCCGCCCGGACCTCACCTGGCAAGGGACGACACTCATCATCACCGGCCTGCAGCCCGACACCGACTACTGCATCAGGATCGACCCGGCCGTCGCGCGCGACCGCTACAACCATCCGCTCCAGGATGGCCCGCTCACGCTGATCGCCTTCCGGACGGCAGAACTCCTCACCGCGCAGCGCGAGCCGACGGCGACCGCCGCCGCGACGGCCACGGCCACCCAGCCCGCGCCGACGGCCACCGTCGCGCCGCCCACGCGTACCGCCTCGGCCGCCGGAGCCGCCGCGGTCACCCCGACGCCGCCGGCGACGGCGACCTCGACCGCGCCCGGCCCCAACCCGTCGAGCCAGACGCTGCCCGTCGCCCCGACCGCGACGGCCGTGCCGCCCGCGCCGACTGCACCCCCGACCGCGCCGCGCCACGAGGCGCCGCCGACGGCCACGCCGGCCGCGTCGCCGTCGCCCACGCCTGCGACGTCGCCCACGGCCGCGCCGGGCACGCCCTCGCCGGCCCCGGCCGGCACGGCGACGCCGCTCCCCTACGACGTGCCGGGCGGCTTCGGGCTGCTCTATAACGGCAGCCAGCCGGTCCGCGACCGCCTCGGCTTGCCGAGGGGGGGCGCGACGCAGGTGCAGGTCTCGACGCTCCAGTTCGAGCACGGGCTGATGTACCGGCGCGACGACACGAAGACGGTCTACGTCCTTTTCGACGAGCAACCGGGCGTGTGGTTCAGTTTCACGGACACCTGGACGGACGGGCAGCCGGCCGGCGGCGGCGCCGGCCCGGCCGACGGGGAGTACCTGCCGAAGCACGGCTTCGGCGTCGTCTGGCGCGACAACCCCGACTTCGAGCGGCGTCTCGGCTACGCGCTCACGCCCGACGAGCAGTCCTTCACCGGCGTGATCCAGCCCTTCGAGAACGGCACGATGCTCTGGAGCCAGGGGCGCTGGATCTACGTCCTCTACGCCAACGGCACCTTCGAGCGCTACGCGGATCAGTCGAAGTAGTCGGGAGTCGGGGG
>DASSSV010000237.1:0-18612 GCA_035708265.1 Thermomicrobiales bacterium
GTCTGTCCGTCGTCCGCGCTGCGCTCCTGCAGTTCCTCGGAGATCGGGTAGCCGAAGAGGCGCAGGCCGTCGTGCTGGAGCCAGAAGTTGGCGAACGCGCCGCCGAGGTTGTGGTGGGTCTGGTCGAAGTAGAGCCCGGTGTCGGCGGCGGTCGGCGCGGGGGCGGCGGCGAAGGCGCGACCCGCGGTGACCTCACGCCCGAGCAGGCCGAGCTCGATCTCGTTGGCCGTGCCGGCGAACTCGGGGTGCCACTCCAGCCGCTCGCGCTCGAAGTACTGGACGGTGCGCCCGTTCTCGGTGATCGCGTCGGTCAGCGGCATGCCGAAGATCGGCATGCCGCCGTTGCGGTCGAAGTAGTCCCGGAACGGCGCGGCGACCGAGTAGCCGGTGGCGTAGACCGTGACCTGCGGCGCGGCGGCGGCGCGCGGCGCGGCGACCGCGCCGGCGAGCAGCAGGACCAGGGCGCCGAGGGTGACGAGCAGGGACAGGCGAGAGGTGGTGCGCATATGGCGGCTCTCCAAACGTGCGTGCAACAGGCCGTCGAGAACCAGGCAACCAAAGCCGGACGAAAAAGACCCCATGGCATGAAGACGCCATGGGGCCAGGCCCTGGTGCTGGCAGCCGGGCTATCTCGGCGCGCCGCGCGCCCCGAGATCCCTAGCTTTGCGTCCCCACCTCGCGATGGGTTTGCCTTTTTCAGCGTCTACAGTATGCAATTGTCGGCGCCGGCGGGGTGGGCCCCGATCGGCACTGTTACTGTAACGGCTCGACAGGCGCAACACAATGGGTGATTGGTCATAGGACCATAGGACCATCGGCCGCGCGCGCACGGGGGGAACTACCCGGCCGCGCGGGCCGGCAGGGTGGCGCGGGAGGGGGCCGGGCGGCGCGGCGTGGCACGCATTCTGGTATGCTGAGGGTGTTCTCACGCCGCGCGGGCCGGCCGAGCGTCGCGCGGCGCCACCCCGCCGCACGCGCGCACGCGCCCCGGCCCGGCCGGGGCCGATCGTCGACCGCAGACCGAAGGAGGGACGAGGTGAACGGGGAGCAGACCGGCACGGTCGGGGGCGTCGCGCTCGACCGCAACCTGGCTCTGGAACTGGTCCGGGTGACCGAGGCCGCGGCGATGTCGGCCGCGCGCTGGGTCGGCCGCGGCGACAAGAACGCCGCCGACCAGGCCGCGGTCGAGGCGATGCGCCACACGCTCGGCGGCATCGACATGGACGGCGTGGTGGTGATCGGCGAGGGCGAGAAGGACGAGGCGCCGATGCTCTACATCGGCGAGCAGGTCGGCAACGGCTCGTCGCCGAAGGTCGACATCGCGGTCGACCCGATCGACGGCACCCGCCTGACCTCCCTCGGCATGTCCAACGCCGTCTCGGTCGTCGCGCTGGCCGAGCGCGGCGCGCTCTACAGCGCCCCACCCGGCATCTTCTACATGGAGAAACTGGCCGTCGGCCCCGAGGCCGCCGACGCCATCGATATCACCCGGCCGGTCGCCGACAACCTGCGCGCCGTGGCGAAGGCGAAAGGGATCAACCTGAGCGACCTCACCGTCGTGATCCTCGACCGCCCGCGCCACGAGCAACTCGTCCGCGAGGTGCGCGAGGTCGGCGCGCGGATCAAGTTCATCACCGACGGCGACGTCGCCGGCGCGCTGATGGCCGCGCGCCCCGGCACCGGCGTGGACGTCCTGCTCGGCACCGGCGGCGCGACCGAGGCGGTGATCGCCGCCTGCGCGCTGAAGTGCATCGGCGGCGCGATGCAATGCCGCCTCTGGCCGCGCAACGAGGAGGAGCGCCACCAGGTGCTCGCCGACGGCGTGGATCTCGCGCAGGTGCTCCAGATCGACGACCTCGCGCGCGGCAACAACATCTTCTTCTCGGTGACCGGCATCACCGACGGCGAACTGGTCAAGGGGGTGAAGTACGGGCCGAACCGCATCGAGACGCACTCGCTGGTGATGCGCTCGCAGACCGGCACGATCCGCACCATCGACGCCTTCCACCGCCACGACAAGCTCCAGCGCTTCCTGCACATCGCGGTGGACTGAAGGTCGTCGGTCGTCGGTCGTCGGTCGTCAGTTAGCAATCAGCAGTCGGCGGTTCCTCTCCTGATGGCTGACGGCCACTCGTCACTCGCCACTCGTCACTCATCACTCGTCGGGCTTGCCGCGGGTGCGCAGGTAGGCGGCGAACTGCGCGGGCGTGCGGATACCGCGCTCCAGCACGGCGTCGTAGATGTCGACGCTCAGCACCGTGCGGCCGCAGGTCGGGCGGCGGCGCCACTCGTCCTTGATCCAGAGGATCGCCAGGCGCAGGTCGGACGTCAGCCGCCGCGCGCAGGTCTCGATCAGCCGCAACTCGGGGCGCGGGCAGGAACCAGAGGTCGAGTTCCCAGTCGTCGCCGGCCGGCGAGCGGTAGCGCACGCCCCAGTAGTAGCCCTCGTCCGAGAAGTCGCCCGTCGCGTTGAACGGCCCGGTCTCGTTCGAGTCGCGCAACTTCCTGATGCGCGGGTGCGCGGCGAGCGGGCGCACCGCCTCGAATGCCCGGTCGGCGCTCCAGGCGTCGCAGAGGACGTTGTAGTCGATGTCGCGCCAGACCATCAGGCCGAGGACCGAGCTGCCGACCCGCACCGGCCGCCCGGCGTGCGCGAGCACCCGCGGCAAGTCGAGGTCCGCCAGGACGGCGAGCGCCTCCGCCTGCAAGGCGTCCTGCCGCCTCAGGAGCGCCGCCGCGCGCGCCGGGTCGAGGTTCGCTTCGTCGTCTCCCACCCGCTGCCTCCCCCCTGCCCGGTAGCTGGCCGGTCCGGTAGGCGGCGCCCTGGTCGAATGGCGGGTGTCGCCGGGCCGGGCGCCCGCTACCCTCAGTATAGGGCCGCGGCGGGCGGCCGCGACCGGACCACCGGACAGGACCAGGAGGACGATCATGGCACAGGCAGACAGCGGCGCGCCGGCCGGCGCGCTGGCGCAACTCTCGGCGGGGCTGGCGGACGCGGTCGAGCGCGCCGGCGCGGCGGTCGTGCGCGTCGAAGCGCGGCGCGGCCACGGCGCGACCGGCATCGTCTGGTCGCGCGAGGGGCAGATCGTCGCCGCCGACCACACGATCGAGCGGGAGGACGACATCACGGTCGGCTTCGCCGACGGGCGCACGCTCGCCGCGAAGCTGGTGGCGCGCGACCCCGGCACCGACCTCGCGCTGCTGACGGTCGAGACGGCCGACCAGGCCGGGGAGCACGCCTACACGCCGCTGGCGCGGGCGAGCGACGCCGACGTGCGCATCGGCCATCTGGTGCTGGCGCTCGGCCGGCCCGGCGCCGACGTGATGGCCTCGCTCGGCATCGTCAGCGCGGTCGGCGGCCCCTGGCGCACCGGGCGCGGCGGCCGCATCGAGCGCTACGTGCGCACCGACGCGACGCTCTACACCGGCTTCTCCGGCGGCCCGCTGGTGGACGCCGCGGGCCGGCTCGTCGCGATCAACAGCTGGACGCTCAGCCAGGGCGCCGGCTTCGCCATCCCGGTCGGCACGGTCGAGCGGGTGGTGCAGGCGCTGACGACCGGCGGCGTCAAGCGCCCCTACCTCGGCGTCGGCGCGCAGGCGGTGGCGCTGCCGGGGGGGGTCAAGGCGCAGGTCGGCGGCCAGGAGACCGGGCTGATCCTGCTGACGGTCGAGCCGAACGGCCCGGGCGCGAAGTCCGGCCTGCTGATCGGCGACGTGCTGGTGGCGTTCAACGGCCAGGCCCTCCGCAGCACCGAGGACCTGCTGGCGCAGTTGCAGGCGGCCGGCGCCGGCCAGGCCGCCACGGCGAAACTCGTCCGCGGCGGCGAGTTGCGCGACCTGCCTGTCACGGTCGGCGAGCGGGCGTAGGACGGGAGACGATAGACGATAGACGATAGACGATAGGCAACGGCGGCAGGCGGGCTCCGCAGCGGCTCTAGGCCGCCCTCAGACGCGGCTTCGGCCCACGCTCCTCCCATCGTCTATCGTCTATCGTCTAGCAACGCAACGAGGGATACGACTATGGCGATACTCACGGAGGGGACGCCGCTGCTCGGCGCGCTGGACACCGGCGCGGCCGGCGTGGTGGAGGGGCTGCTCGACAGCCTCGTCGCGATCGAGGTGCGCGGCGGGCACGGGTCGGGCGTGATCTGGAGCCCGGACGGGCTGATCGTGACGAACAACCACGTCGCGCACGACGACGCGGCGCGCGTCGTGCTGCGCGACGGCACGCGGCTGGCGGCGACGGTGACGGCGCGCGACCCGCGGCGCGACCTGGCGGCGCTCCGCGTGGACCGGCGCGACCTGCCGGCCGTGCCGCAGGGCGACTCGGCGCGGGTGCGCGTCGGCGAACTGGTCTACGCGGCCGGCAACCCGCTCGGCCTGCGCGGCGTGGTCACCGCGGGGATCGTGACGGCGGTGGGGCAGAGCGCGGACGGCGTGGGCGCGTCGGGTCGCGGCCGCGGCCGACTCGACCGACTGATCCAGGCCGACGTGTCGCTCGCGCCCGGCAACTCGGGCGGGCCGCTGGCCGACGCCGCCGGCCGCGTGGTCGGCATCAACGCGATGATCGGCCCGAACGGTGTCGCGCTGGCGATCCCGAGCGCGACCGTCGCGGCCTTCCTGGCCGGCGAGGGCTCGGAGAGCGCCGACGGGCCGCGGCTCGGGGTCGTCGTGAGTGAGGCGCTGCTGACCGGCCCGGGCGGCGAGCGGGGCGCGCTGGTGCTCGTCGCGGTCGAGCCGGGCAGCCCCGCGGCGCGCGCCGGGCTGCTGCAGGGCGACGTGCTGCTGGCGCTCGACGGGCGGGCGACGGCGACCGGCGAGGATCTGCACCGCGGGCTGGCGGGGTGGCGGGCCGGCGCGGGCGCGCGCCTGACCCTCCTGCGCGGCGGCTTCCCGCGCGAGGTGGTCCTGCCGCCGCCGCTGGCCGCCGCCGCGTAGGGGACGATGATCGGCGTACTCGTCGTCTCGCCGTCGCCGACCGTCCGGGCGGGCCTGCGCGCCTTCCTGACGGCCGGCGACGGCATCGAGGTCGTCTGGGAGGCGGGGGGCGCGGGCGAACTCGCCCCGCCCTGGCCCGCCCAGCCCGACGTCGCCCTGGTGGACTGCGGCGACGAGCAGGGCGGCGCGGCGGTCGCGGCGCTGGCGGCCATCGCGCCGTCGCTCGGGATCGTCCTGCTCGGCGGGGAACCGGCGCGCCGCGCCGCGCCGGACCTCGCCCCGCGCGGCTACCTCTCGCGCGACGCCGGCCCGGAGGAAATCGCCGCGGCCGTGCGCGCGGTCGCCAGCGGCCTGACGGCGATCGAGCCCGCGCTGCTGCCCGCACTCGCCGGCGCCGGCGCGCTCGTCCGCGCCGAACCCAACGCCGACGCGGAGGAGCCCCTCACGCCGCGCGAGTTGGAGGTGCTGCAACTCCTGGCGGCGGGCCTGCCGAACAAGACGATCGCGCGCCGCCTCGGCATCAGCGAGCACACCGCCAAGTTCCACGTCAGCGCCGTCCTCGCCAAACTCGACGCCGCCAGCCGCACCGAGGCCGTGGCGACGGCGGCGCGGCGAGGGCTCGTGCTGCTGTGAAGTACGAGGTACGAAGTACGAATGCCGAATGACGAAGCAGGGCGGGCGGCGGAGATCGAAGACGGGGACACCGGGCGCGGGATGGTGTGGGGCAGGGTAGGGGCGACGCGCGGCGTCGCCCGCGCGGGGGACTGACCGCGCGGCGGGCGCCGTAGCCCCCACTCGCACGGCCCGCTACCCGGCCTCCCCGGCGCCCCTTTCACTCTCCATCATTCTCACTTCTCCCTTCTCCCTTCTCACTTCTCACTTCCCGAAGTACGCCTCGACGACCTGGTTGGCGATCGGGAGGGCGGCGCGGGAGCCGGGGCCGCCGTGCTCGACGATCACCGCGACGACGAGTTCGGGCGGCTGGTTCGGCTTGCCGGCGAAGCAGATGTACCAGGAGTGCGGGTCGCCGTTCGTCTCGGCCGTGCCGGTCTTGCCGCCGATCACCAGGCCGTCGATGTGGCCGGGGTTGGCGTAGCCCTTCTCCACGGACGTAATCATCAACTGCCGCACCTGGGCCGCCGTCTCGGGGCGGATCGGCGTCAGCCAGGTCTTCGGCTTGGTCTGGCGCAGCACGTGGCCGTCCGGCGCACGGATCGCGCCGACGACGTAGGGCTGCGGCATCTTGCCGTCGTCGACCATCGTCGCCGTGATGAGCGCCATCTCCAGCGGCGTCACCTCGAGCTGGCCCTGGCCGAAGGCGGTGTCGGCCAGCGCCGGCTTGCTCGCCAGGAAGTTCGGGTCGGTCGAGACGCGGCTGGCGGCGGTCGGCAGGTCGAACGGGATCGGCTGGCCGAAGCCGAACGCCTTGGTGTACTGCTCCATCTGCACCGTGCCGAGCCCGAGGCCGATCTGCGCGAAGACGATGTTGAGCGACCACTGATAGCCCTCGGTCATGGTGTACTGGTCGCGCACCGGCTGCGGGCGGTTCTCCTCCACGATGCGGTGGCCGTCGATCACGATGTCACCGGGGTCGGGGTAGACGCGGTCGGGCGAGGTCGTTCCGGCGTCGAGCGCGGCCGCCGCGGTGAGAGTCTTGAAGATCGAGCCGGGCACGTAGAGGCCCTGCGTCGGCCGCAGCAGCAGCGGGTCGCCGGACTTGGGCCCGGTGATCGCCGCCCAGTAGGCGTTGGCGCGCGCGACCTCCTGGTTGAAGTCCTTGCGCGGGTCGAGCGCGAGCTGCTGCGGGTCGATGTGCGGCGAGGAGGCCATCGCCAGCACCGCGCCGGTGCGCGGGTCGAGCGCCACCACCGCGCCGGGTCGCCCGGCCAGCGCCTTGTCGGCGACCTCCTGCAGATGGAGGTCGAGCGTCAGTTGCACGTTGTTCCCGACGGTCGGGCGGTGCAGGAGCTGGCGCTGGAGGATCAGGAAGGGGTTCTCGCCCTCGGTGCCGGAGAGGTAGGCGTCCTCGGCCTGCTCGATGCCGGAGAGGCCGTAGAGTTGCGGGCTGTAGTAGCCGGCGACGTAGGAACTCGGCGAGGGGTACTCGCGCACGGTGTAGCCGCGCGGCGTGAGGCTCGTGCCGGCGATGACCTTGCCGTTGCGGTCGATGATCTCGCCGCGCTGCTGGCGCAGGCGCTCGTCGAAGAGGCGCGGGTTGGCGACGACGTCGCCGTTCGCCGCCGTGCCCGACTGGTGCGCCAGCGTGTCGGCGCGCACGACCTGGATGCGGACCAGGTGGATGCTCGTCAACAGGAAGGCGACGACGAGCAGCGTGCCGAGGCGCACCACCGTCCGGTTGAAGGTCGGCAGGTCGCGCGGCAGCCGCGGCCAGAGCAGGATGGCGAGGAAGGGCGCGCTGGCGGCGAGCGCCAGCAGCCAGCGGCGGTCGGCGGCGTCGCCGCGCGCCAGCAGCCCCAGCGCCAGGATCCCCGCCGCCGCCAGGAAGGCCCCGAATCGGAGCAGCCCCCCGCCGACCCCGCCGCCAAGCCCGTCGTCAGCGCGCACGGGAGCCTCCGAGTAGGGAGTAGGGGACGTTCACCGCAGAGGCACAGAGAACACAGAGGACGGGGAGAGAGGACGATGAATAATTCGTACCTCGTACCTCGTACCTCGTACTTCTCTCCTCGTCTCTCCGCGTCCTCTGCGGTGTATCCGCCCTTCTCATCGCAGCGCTCCGCGACGGGGGTCGGAGATGTAGAGCAGGAGGCCGACGAGGATGAAGTTGGTGACGAGCGACGAGCCGCCGTAGGAGATGAACGGCAGGGTGATCCCGGTCAGCGGGATCAGCCGGGTCACGCCGCCGACGATGATCAGCGCCTGGATGCCGAGGATCGTGGTCAGGCCGACCGCGACGAGGCGCGCGAAGCCGTCGGCCGCGCGCAGCGCGATGTAGAGGCCGCGGTAGGTCAGCAGGAGGAAGAGCGCCAGGACGGCGAGCGTGCCGAGCAGCCCCAGCTCCTCCCCGATCGCCGCGAAGACGAAGTCGGTCTGCACCACCGGCACGAACGACGGGCTGCCGTAGCCGAGCCCCGTGCCGAAGAGGCCACCGGTCGCCAGCGCGTACTGGCTCTGGATGAGCTGGAAGCCGGAGGTCTGCGGGGCCGACCAGGGGTTGAGCCAGACCAGCACGCGCGCGGCGACGTGGGCCGAGACGTGGTAGACCGCGTAGCCACCCGCCGCGAAGGCGGCCAGGCCGGCGACGACGTAGAGCAGCCGCCCGGAGGCGACGTAGAGCATCACCAGGAAGATGGTGAAGTAGAGGAGGGCCATGCCGAAGTCGTTCTGCACGATCACGATCGCCAGCGACAGGCCGTACATCAGCCCGAGGGGCAGCAGGTAGGGGACCGGCGGCAGCCGCAAGGGGCCGAGCTTGATGTCCGAGGCGATCAACTCGCGCTTGTCGTCCAGGTACGCGGCCATGAAGAGGACCAGCAGGATCTTGACGATCTCGGAGGGCTGGAACTGCACCGGCCCGACGATGATCCAGAGTTTGGCGCCGTAGACCGTCGTGCCGAGGAGCATCGTCAGCGCCATCAGGCCGATCGCGGTCAGGCCGACCAGGTACTTGTAGCGCCGGAGCAGGTGCAACTGGTGGAAGAGCGCGACGATGCCCCAGAGCAGCACGAAGCCGAGCGCCAGGTAGATGAGCTGGCGCTCGGCGATGTGGCCGAGGCCGGGCTGATCGCGCAGGGCCGGCTGCAGGCGCTGGATGATGACCAGCCCCAGGCCGGCCAGCGTGGCGACGAGCGGCAGGACGAGCTGGTCGCCGCGGAAGCCGATCGCGCTGAACCAGAAGTTCAGCACGAAGAGGATGCCGATGAAGGCGAAGCTGACCCAGATGTCGCGCCAGGTGAAGGCGGTATCGCCGCGCGGCACCAGGACGATCGTCAGCAGCCCGACGACGACGAGCAGCGAGGGGACGATCAGGAGCTGGAACTCGGTCAGCCGGAACCGGCGCAGCGCGCCGCGCACGCCGCCGCGTCTCCGCGCCTCGCCCCGCTCCCGTTGACCGCGCTCGTGCGCCGCGACTCCGGCCCTGGCCACGCCCGTGCTCGTCCCCGTCGTTCGCTATGCGCCGCGCGCCCGGGCGCGCGGCGGGCCCGAACAATCGTACCATACCGATGACGCGCGAGGCCGGCGCGGGGTTCCGGCGTAGGCTTCGCCCTCACCCCCGGCCCCCTCTCCCAATGCTGGGAGAGGGGGCGATCTCCAATGTGGAGCTTCCTCTATCTTCCGGGCAGGAGGCACGGAAGAGCCCGCCTCCCAGTACGAGATCTGCAACAGCGGCGCGATGTCCCAATTGCGGGCTCCCCCCTCGCCCAGGATTGGGAGAGGGGGGCCGGGGGGTGAGGGCGACACCGCCGCCTCAACTGAGGAAGACGAGCCGCAGCCGCGCGGGTGGTGCGCCGCCCGGCGCGCCTGCGTCCGGTTCGCCGTCTGCCGCCGCGGCGTCGTCGACGGCTTGCAGGAGGATGGCGTAGCGCGAGCCCTCCAGCGCGATCACCTGGCCCGGTTCCAGCCCGGCGCCGTTGGTCACGGCGTAGCGGGCGACGGAGTCGAGCAGGTCGGCGGCGGCGCGCACGAAGGGGCCCGGCACGTTGGCGACCTCCAGGTCCGGCCCGCCGGTCAGGTCGCGCAGCCCCTCGGTCATCAGGTGGTAGCCGCAGGCGAAGGGGCGGAGCGGTGTGAGCCAGGGCATCTGCCCGGCCAGGTCCGCGAGCGCGGCGCGGTCGGTGCGGCTCGCCTCGGCCAGCGCGGTCTGGAGCGCCTGCGCGGGCGTCCCGTCCGCCATCGTCGGCGGCACGATCGCGATGCTGACCCACTCCTCGCGCGGCGCGGGCCCGGGCGGCGGCGTCTGGGACTCCTGGTCCATCGGTCCTCCTCGCGGGTTGAAGGTTGAAAGTCGAAGGTTGAAGATTGTGCAAGTCGTTGACGGCGGGGGGCGAGCTGCCTACAATGCGCCCGCCGCGCGACCGGGCCGGCAGGGGGATGCGAGGAGGCGCGCCGTGGACTTGCTCGACCAACTCCAGGACCGACTCCCGCCGTTCAGCCGGCTGCTCGACATCCGCCTGCGCGACGTCGCGCCCGAGCGCGTGACGGCCGACCTGCTGGTCCGCGACGACCTCTGCACGGGCGGCGGCATCGCCCACGGCGGCGCGCTGATGGCCTTCGCCGACACCCTCGGCGCGGTCGCGACCGTCGTCAACCTCCCGCCCGGCGCGACGACCACCACCATCGAGTCGAAGACCAACTTCTTCGCCCCCGCGCCCGCCGGCACGACGGTCACCGGCGAGTCGCTGCCGCTGCACCGCGGCCGGCGCACGATGGTCTGGCAGACCCGCCTGACCGGCCCCGACGGCCGCCTGCTCGCGCAGGTGACGCAGACCCAGATGGTCCTCGAACCCCGGCACTGACGCGCCTACCCGCGCTACCCGCAAGCCGTGATCCGCAATCTTGCATCTGCAACCTGCAACCGCTCAGCGGTCGGCGCGGTAGAGGTTGATGACGTCGCGCAGGAGCGCGGCCGCCGCGCCGCGCGGGTCCGACTTCCCGCCCATTACGACGACGCGGTCCATCGTGTCGGTCTGGTAGACGATCGCCTTCTCCGCGCCGCCGACGTGGGCCAGCGGGTCGTCCGCGGCCAGCCGCTCGGGGCGCACGGTGGCGACCGCGCGCCCGCCCTCCCACCGGCAGCGCCCGACCAGCCGCAGCGCGCCGCCCGCCGCCCGCGCCGCCGCGACCTCGGACGGCGTGACGCCGGTGATGCCGGTCACGGCGACGTCGGCGAAGCGCAGCTCGTCGTCGAAGATGGCGTTGGCCAGGATGACGAGCTTGGCGGCGGTGTCGCGCCCCTCCACGTCGAGCGACGGGTCGGGCTCGGCGATGCCGCGCGCCTGCGCCTCGGCCAGCGCCTCCTCGTAGGGCTGGCCGGTGGCGGCCATGCGGTCGAGGATGAAGTTGGTCGTGCCGTTGAGGACGCCAGCGAACGCGGCGATCCGCGCGCCGGCCAGCGCGACCTCGGCGACGTCGAGCGTCGGCAGCGCCGCCGCGACCGCCGCGCCGCAGCGGAGCCGCGCGCCGGAGCGCCGGGCCAGGTCGCGCAACCCGGCGTGGTCGAGCGCGAGCGGCCCCTTCGTCGCCGCGACGACGTCGACGCCGCCCGCCAGCGCCGCCGCGATGTGTGCCCGCGCCGCGCCGCCCGTCGCCCGCCAGCGCGTCCAGCGTGCTATAACCCGGCCGCCCGAACGCGGGGAACGTCGCGAGACCGCCCCGGTGCGCCACCAGCGCGTCGAGCGGCAGCCCCGCCCCGCCCGGCGCCACCGCCCCGCCCCCGCTGTCCGTCGCCCCGCCGATAACGACCTCCAACCCGTAGCGCGCGCGCAACTCCTCGCCGCGCTCCGCCACCAGCGCCGCGAACGCCCGCCCCACCCGGCCGAATCCGCTCGCGAGTAACGAGTGCCGAGCGATGAGCGATGAAGGGCGGAGAGGTTGGGTATCAGGTATGTTTATCCCCTTCGTCCCCTCGTTACTCGTCACTCGTTACTCGTCACTCAGGAGAGGCTGTGCGCGATGATCAGGACGGCGCTGGGGATGGTGCAGACGATGGCGAGGATCAGCATGGCGAAGAAGAGCGGGCGTTCGAGGCGGGAGCCATGACTGCCCCAGAAGTCGACCAGCAGGATGCGGATGCCGTTAAAGGAGTGGTAGAGCAGCGCGCCGACCAGCGCGATCTCCATCGGGATCAGGATCGGCGCGGCGTAGAAGGAGACGGTCTCGTTGTAGAGGTCGCGCCCCAGGCCGATGAGGGTGATGTCGATGATGTGGATCAGCAGGAAGAAGAGGACGCCGAGGCCGGTGGCGCGGTGCAGCACCCAGGCGTATTGCCCCATGTCGCCGCGGTAGACCGGCACGCCGCCGCGCGCGAGGATGCGGATCAGCCAGACGATGAAGACGACGACCGCGATGTAGGTCACGATCGCGACGAGCACCAGCAGGCCGTCGATGGCCTGCGCGATCCAGCGCTGGTCGTTGAACGGCCCGCGGTCGGCGACGTTGGGGTCGGCCAGGAAGGTGAAGATGGTGATCGTGCCGAGCGCGGTGAAGATCAGCGCGATCACCCAGACGACGGCCTGGGAGAAGACGCGCCAGCCCTGGCTGTGGATGTAGTCGTCGACCGAGAGGCGCAGGCCGTTGAGCCCGTGCCAGAGGGCCATCATCAGCAGGAGCCAGTCGAAGGTGCGCCAGAGCGGATTGCGCCAGCGCGAGATCACGAAGTTGGTCGTCGTCTCGGCGGGGACGTTCAGGTAGTGGGTGATGACGATGTGGCCGAGGGCCAGGACGACCAGCAGGACGCCGGAGACGCGCAGGAAGTACCAGGAGAAGAGCTCGCCGCCGGTGGTGCGCTGCTGCGGCCGTTGCAGGGTCAGACCCGCCATCCCGTCCCCCCTCGCTGGATGCCCGCCACCGGCCCGCCCCGCGCCCCGCGCCGGCCGCCCCATCCCGGCCGCAGGCTCCCCTTTCAGGCCAGCGCGCCCGCAGTATAGCACGCGGGCCCGGGCGGGTCGGGCGGCTCAAGCCGCGGCCGGGGGTGCCGGGCCCGCTTGCGAGCCCCCCCGCACGAAGGCCGCCGGCGCGGGCTGGATCTCGTCTACCCGCGGGCGGGTTTCGCGGCGACGGCAGCGAGCCCCTAGCCGCGGTTTCAACTGCCGGCGCGCCCCGGCCGAGCAGCGCGGAAACGCCCTCCCGCTATATCATGGACGGATAGAGGCGGGAGGCTGCACGACACGCTGAGGGGCGCGCCATGTACCAGGACACGATCGCGGCGATCGCCACCGCCGTGGGGGAAGGGGGGATCGGCATCGTCCGGCTGAGCGGGCCGGAGGCGGGCGCGGTCGCCGGGCGGGTCTTCCGGCGGGCGGGGCGGGGACGCGACCTGCCGCCATACCGGCTCGTCTACGGGCGGGTGCGCGACCCCGAGAGCGGCGCGACGCTCGACGAGGCCCTGGCGGTGCGGATGCCGCCGCCGCACTCCTACACGCGCGAGGAGGTCGTCGAGATCCACTGCCACGGCGGGGCGGTGGCGATGCGCGAGGTGCTGCGCGCCTGCCTGCGCGCCGGCGCCCGCCACGCCGAGCGCGGCGAGTTCACCCTGCGCGCCTTCGTCAACGGCCGCCTCGATCTGACGCAGGCCGAGGCGGTACTCGGCATCGTCGGGGCGCGGACGCCGGAGGCGCTGCAACTGGCGGTGGCCGGGCTGCGCGGGCGGCTCGGCGGCGAGCTGCGCCCGGCGCGCGACCGCCTGGTCGACGCGCTGGCCTACCTCGACGCCGCGGCCGACTTCCCCGAGGACGAGATCCCGCCGGCCGACGTCGGGGCGGCGCTCGCCGAGGCGGCGGAGCGGCTCGACGCGCTCGCCCGGCGCGCGGCGGTCGGCGTCCTCTACCGCGAGGGCCTGCAGGCCGCCATCGTCGGCCGGCCCAACGTCGGCAAGTCGAGCCTCCTCAACGCCCTGCTGCGGCAGGAGCGCGCCATCGTCACGCCGGTCGCCGGCACGACGCGCGACGTGATCGCCGAGAGCGTGACGCTGCGGGGCATCCCGGTGACGCTCCTCGACACGGCGGGGATCGCGGAGACGGCCGACGCGATCGAGCGGCTCGGCATCGCGCGCAGCCACGAGGCACTGGCCGCCGCCGCGCTGGCCCTCTTCGTCCTCGACGCCAGCGCGCCGCCGACGCCCGACGACCTGGCGGTGGCCGCGACGCTGCGCGACCGCCTCGGCGCGGACGAGGCCGCCCGCCGCGTCCTGCTGGCGCTGAACAAGGCCGACCTCGGCATCGCGCCGCAGGACGCCGTCCGCGCCCTGCTGCCGGGCGCGCCGGCCGTCGCGCTCTCCGCGCTGACCGGCGCGGGGCTGCCCGACCTGGAGGACGCGCTCTATGCCCTCGCGGTCGGCGAGGCGCCGCGCGCCGCGGAGGCCGACCCGGCGCTCGCCACCGTCCGCCAGCGCGAGGCGCTGGCCGTCGCCCGCGACCACGCCCGCCACGCCGCCGAGGCGCTGGCCGCGGGCGTGCCGCTCGACCTCGTCGCGGTCGACGCGCGCGCCGCGCTCGTCGCTGTCGGCGAACTCACCGGCGAGACGGCCAGCGAGGCGGTGCTGGAGGCGATCTTCTCGCGCTTCTGCATCGGCAAGTGACGCGGCGACGTGGGGGCGTTGGAGCGTGAGAGTGTGAAAGCGCGAGGCGGTCCATCCGTGCCCAACGCCCCTCGCGCGCCCGTCGGGCAACACCCCGCCACTCGTCGGGGCCGGCCCCCGCGCCGGCCCGGTGTCCCCGCCGGCCGCTCAACCGGCTGGCACGCGGCGCTGGGCCGGGTGTCCCTCCCAGAAGGCGGTCGATTGGGAGACCGGGCCGGCGCGGGAGCCGGCCCCCGCGAATGCGCGGCGGTTGCCCGTACCTGCACCACACCGCCACGCTCCACGCTCTACCCTTCACGCTCTACGGCCCACGCCCCACGGCCCACGCCCTACAGCACCCCCGGCCGATCGCGCAGCAGCACCTCGCGGCGCTCCTCGTACTCGGCCTTGTCGATCTCGCCGCCGGCGAAGCGCTCGCGCAGCGTCAGCAGTGCGCGGTCCTCGCGGGCGTCGGCGCGCGGGGCGAACGGCGACCCGTCGGCGGTGCGCCAGGTGTGGGGCGGGCCGTACCGGATGACGCGGACGATCCGCGGCACCACCAGCACCCAGAAGGCGATCATGAACGGAATCCAGAGAAAGAAGAAGGGGAAGATCGGGAAGAAGGGGTGCGGACCCATCGCCTGCGGTCCCATGGCTGCTGACCTCCTGCGCGGCCTCCCGCGCGCTCACACGACCGAACGAGCCGTCGTCCGGGGCGGGGCGCCCGACTGGACCCCGCCCGCCACCTGCGGTACTATGTCGCAAGTGACATAGGCAGCATACACCCGCGGCGCGCCTATGTCAAGAGTGACATAGGAGAACCATGGAAGTGACGACACTCGGCTATGCCTTGCTGGGGCTGCTGGCGCGCGAGTCCCTCTCCGGCTACGACCTGGCCCAGCGCCTCCGCGGGCGGGTCGGCTTCTTCTGGTCGGCGCGCCACAGCCAGATCTACCCCGAACTGGCGCGGCTGGAGGGCGCGGGGCTGGTGCGGCACGAGGTCGTGCCCCAGGCGGACCGGCCCGACAAGAAGGTCTACACCATCACCGAGGCGGGGCTGGCGGCGCTGCGCGCCTGGGTCGTCGCGCCGGTGGCGCCCGCCGCGCCGCGCGACGAGCTGGTCCTGAAAGCCTACTCGCTCTGGCTGGCCGATCCCGCCGAGGCCGCGGCCCTGCTGCGCGAGCAGGAGCGCCTGCATCGGGAGCACCAGACGGGCTACGAGGCGCGGCTGGCGCGGCTGGAGGCGACCTTCGGCGCCGCTCTGCGCGAGCCGGGCGGCCCCCCGTTCGCGACCTTCCTCGCCCTCAGCCGCGGCATCGGCTACGAGCGCGAGTACGCCGACTGGTGCGGCTGGGCCGCCGACCTGCTCACAGGCGCTAGGCGTTAGGCGTTAGGCGTTAGGCGTGACAAAAGGAGTGGGGACGATGGGACACTACCGCCTGGGAGTGCTCGAAGGGGACGGGATCGGGCCGGAGGTCGTGGCCGCGGCGGTGGCGGTCTGCGAGGCGGCGCTGGCGCGGCGCGGCGCGACCGTCGAGTGGGTCGCGCTGCCGATGGGTTGGGCGAGCATCCGCCAGGGCGGGACGGCGATGCCGGAGGCGACGAAGGCCGCGCTGGCCGGCTGCCACGGCTGGATCATGGGCCCGCACGACTCCGCGTCCTACCCGCCCGAGGAGCGCGCCCGGCGCAACCCGAGCGGCGAGTTGCGCCACCACTTCGACCTCTACGCCAACATCCGCCCGGCGCGCAGTTACCCCGGCGTCCCGGCGCTGCGCCGGGCCGACCTGGCGATCGTGCGCGAGAACACCGAGGGCTTCTACCCCGACCGCAACATGTACGCCGGCGCGGGCGAGTGGATGCCGACGCCGGACGTCGCGGTCTCGGTCGGCGTCTTCACCCGCCGCGCCGCCGAGCGGATCGCGCGCGCGGCCTTCGCACTGGCGCGGACGCGCCGCCGCCGGGTCAGCATCGTCCACAAGGCCAACGTGATCGCGATGGGCACCGGCCTCTTCCGCGACACCTGCCGCGCGGTCGCGGACGACTACCCCGACGTAGCCGTGGACGACTACCACGTCGACGCGATGGCCGCGCACCTGGTCCGCCGCGCGGCCGACTTCGACGTGATCGTGACGACCAACATGTTCGGCGACATCCTCTCCGACCTGGCCGGCGAACTGACCGGCAGCCTCGGCCTGGCGCCCGCGCTCAACGCGGGCGACGAGCGCGCGATGGCCCAGGCGGCGCACGGCTCGGCGCCCGACATCGCCGGCCGCGGCGTCGCCAACCCCGTCGGGGAAATCCTCTCCGCGGCGCTCCTCCTCGACTGGCTCGGCGCGCGCCACGCCGACCCCGCCCCGACGGCCGCCGCCGCCGACATCGCCCGCGCCGTCGAGTGCGCCCTCGCGGCCGGCGCCCGCACGCCCGACCTCGGCGGCGCGGCGACCACGGCCGACGTCGCGCGCGCCGTGCGCGACGGCGTCGCGAGTGACGAGTGACGAGGGGCGGGGCGGAATTGGCATCCGCCGTCTGCCGTCTCGGCCCTCGCGCGGGCGCGTCACGGGTTGCGGGCGATGTCGAGGGTCGAGAACATCGCCTGGAAGTATTGGCCGGCCATGGCCTGGTAGCTCGCGTAGGGGCAGAGGATCACGTAGTCCCACTCCGCGCCCCCGTTCAGCCCCGCGCCGATGATGTCCATGTAGAGGGTCCCGCTGCGGTCGCAGGTCTCGGCCAGCTCGGCGAAGGTGATCCCCGAGAAGGTCTCGTCGGAGGTCGACTCTAGGCCCGCCCGGGTGCAGGACATCGCCACTTCCTTGAAGTACTGGTCCCGCAGCACGTCGATGTTCGCGCCTGGGGTCGGCTGCCCGTTCGCGCGGATGAGCACCGAGATCAGCCGGTCGGGCGAATAGAAGGTGACCTCGTCGGCGGCCGCCGCCGACTCGTCGACCGTCCAGCCGGGTGGGTAGGCGATCGCGAAGGGCACGCGCGTGCCGCGATAGACCTGCCAGCCGGCCGGGACCGTGCCGCGGGGCTGCGGCGTCGCCGCCGGCCGCGCGGCGGCGGGCACGACCGCCGCCGCGGTCGGCGCCGGGGTGGGGGCCAGGGCCGGCGCCGTCGTGGCGGTCGGGGGCGCCGCGGTGGCGGTAGGCGGCGCGGGCGTCGCCGTCGGGGCGGCGGGCGTCGCCGTCGGCGCGGGCGCCACGGCCACCGCCGTGCCGGCCCGGGCCGCGCTCGTCGCCGTCGCGGCCGGCGGGGCGGCGGCGGGGCGGATCAGCGTCAGGGCGCCCCGCCCGCCGACCAGGACCAAGAGCATCAGCAGCGCCCCCAGCCCGCCCATTAGCCAGGGGTTCTGCGCGGCCCGCCGGCGCATGTCGCGCATGCACTCGGCGCAGAACTCCAGCGACACCGCCACCAGGCGCTTGCTGGCGGTGCCTGGCGTGGGGCAGGCGGCCCCCGCGGGCGCCGGCTCCTGCGCAGGGACCGGGGCATGCGCCAGGCGCGTCGCGTCGTCCGGCGGCGCGCCGGCCAGCGCCGCGGCGAAGTCGGCCGCCAGCGCCCGCCCGGTCTGGTAGCGCGCGTCGGGGTCCTTGGCCAGCGCCTTCTGCACGACGGCCTCGACGCCCGGCGGGAGCGCCGGGGCGGCCTCGCGCAGCGGCGCCAGCGGCAGCGGCTCCTGCAGGTGCTTCATCAGCACCTCGACCCCGCTGGCGCCGCTGTAGGGCACGCGCCCGGTCAGCATCTGGTAGAGGATCACTCCCAGCGCGTAGAGGTCGGAGCGGGCGTCGACCCGCCCCTGCGCCTGCTCGGGCGCCATGTACTCGGGCGTCCCGACGCCCATGCCGGTGCCGGTCAGGCCCTCGACCTCGGCGACGCACTTGGCGATGCCGAAGTCGGCCAGGTAGAGGTGCCCGCGCTCGTCGACCAGCAGGTTGGCCGGCTTGACGTCGCGATGCACGATGCCGCGCTCGTGCGCGTAGTCGAGCGCGGCGGCCATCTGCCGCAGGAACTCCGCGATCTCCCCCGCCGACAGCCGCCGCTCCCGCAGCCGATCCTTGAGCGTGCCGCCGGCGATGTAGGGCATCACCAGGTAGGGCATACCGTGGTGCTCGCCGTAGTCCCAGACGGCCAGGATGTGGGGGTGCTGGAGGGCGGCGGCGCTGGCCGCCTCGCGCTCGAAGCGGGCGAGCATGTCCGCCATCCCGGCCAGGTTGAGCGGCAAGACCTTGACCGCGGCCTCGCGGCCGAGCTTGAGGTGCCGGGCGCGGTAGACCTCGCCCATGCCGCCCTGGCCGATGCGCCCCGCCAGGCGGTAGGCCCCGAGAACGTCGTCCGCTGACAGTCTCATCGGCGTATACCCTCATTACTGATCCAGCCCGTCCGTCGGTAGGCGTCGCCGCGCGGCCGCCACACGCCGATCGGGGCTTCCTGCCGCGCGAGCACCCGAG
>DASSSV010000238.1:0-14505 GCA_035708265.1 Thermomicrobiales bacterium
GGCGACGATCACGCCGGGGATGCTCCCCGACGTGCCGGCCTCGATCCGGCACGTCCCCGGCCTCAACGCATGCTGCCCGGCCTGCGGCTGGCGCGCCTGTCAGGGTCAGGTCGGCCTGGCGCTGGCGCTACCCGAGGCGCAACGCTTCTGGCGCGAGCAGCGCCGTATCCGCGTCCTCCCGCCGCGCGAGGAGGAGGTCGGCGGCCGGCCCGCGCTGGTGACGAGTTTTGAGCGCCTCGGCGGCGGCGCGCGGCTCGACGTCGTCGCCCGGCGCGACACGCTCGCCGTTGTCACGGTCGTCCAGACACCCTAACAACAGCGAGGACAACGCCATGACGCGCTCGACGCGGGCCGCGCGGCCCGGCGGGGGGATCTGGTCGCGCGCGGCGCTGCTGGCGCCGCTGCGCCACGGCCCCTTCCGCCTCCTCTACGCCGGCCAGGTCATCTCCAACCTCGGCGACTGGCTGGACCTGCTGGCCCTCCTGACGCTGATCGCCTACCAGTGGCGGCTCGGCGCGGCGGCGCTGGCGGCGCTGACAATGGCGCAACTCCTCCCGCTCGCCGTCGTCGCGCCGCTGGCCGGCGTGCTGGTGGACCGCTGGCCGCGCCGCGCGACGATGCTCGGCTGCGACCTCGGCCGCGCGGCGATCGTGCTGGGGCTGGTCTGGGCGCCGCACCTCCCGGCGGTCGTCGCGCTGGTGCTGGCGAAGATGACTCTCAGCACCTTCTTCGACCCGGCCCGGCAGGTCGCCATCCGCGCGACCGTGCCGGAGGACGACCTGCTCGCCGCCAGCTCGCTCGGCCGCCTTTCGGTCAACGCCACCAAGGTGCTCGGCCCGGCGCTCGGCGGCCTGCTCGTCGCCGCGACCGGCCCGCGCGCCGCGTTCGTCGCCGACGCGCTGACCTTCCTCGCCTCGGCCGCGATCCTCTCGCGCCTGCCGCGCCTCGCGCCGGCGGCCGCGCCCGATGGCGGGCGACGCGCGCCGCGCTTCTGGCGCGAGTTCCGGGCCGGCTTCGCCTGCATCGTGCGCTACCGCCCGCTGGCGATCGCCGTCGCCGCGGCGACGGCGGAGATGCTGATCGTCGAGAGCAACGACAGCCTGACCGTCCTCGCCTTCAAGGGGCTGGGAATGGGCGAGGCGCTGGTCGGCCTCGCCATCGGCGCGTCTGGGCTCGGCAACGTCGCGGGGGCGCTGGCGCTCGGCCAGTGGGGGCGGCGCGTGCCGGCGCTGGGGCTGATGGGCGGCGGCAAGGTCCTCGTCGGCGTGGTCGAGCTCGGCATCGGCGGCGCGCTGGTGGCCGGCCTCGCCGGCGGCGGCGCCTGGGTGCCGCTGATCGTCGTCAACGGCATCGGTTTCGCCGCGATCTGGGTCGCCTACGGCTACATCCTCCAGCGCGAGACGCCGCCAGACCTGCTCGGCCGCGTCTCCGCCGCCGCGACCGCCCTCCAGACGGCGGCGGGGCTGGCCGGGCCGCCGCTCGGCGCCTACCTGGCGCGGCGCCTCGGCGTCGGCCCGGTCTACCTGATCACCGGCGCCGCGCTGACGCTCGTCGGCCTCCTCGTCGTCCTGGCGATCCCGGCCGCGCGGCCCGCGCCGTGCGCGCCTGCTGCCGACGCCTCGTAGGGGCAGACCCCTTCGAGGATGGGTGCGCCTCGAATGTGTTCGTCTCGAACAGGGCCAGCAGCGCCCGGCAAGCTGGGACACCTGGGGCGCTGCGCTGGCGGCCTATGCCGGCCCCGCCTTGCCCAGCTCCGCCAGCGCCGCCAGCACGTCCGCGTCGGGCGGGATCTCGTCCTGCCGGGTGCCGAGGAAGGCGTAGCGCACGATACCCTCGCGGTCGATCGCGTAGAGGCCGGGGCGCTGGCCGAGCGAGCGCAGCCGCCACTGGACGTCGTAGGCGGCGAAGACGCGCCGCGCGGGGTCGGCCAGCACCGGGAAGGGCAGCGGGTGCCGCGCCGCGTACCGCTCCGCATCCGCCAACTTCTGCGGCGCGACCACCACGACCTCGGCGCCCAGGTCGGCGAATTTGCCGTAGTTGTCCCGCAACTGCGAGAGGTGCCGGCGGCAATACGGTCAGAAGAAGCCGCGCAGGAAGACGAGGACGACCGCGCGCCGCCCCCGATAGTCCGCCAGCGCGACCTCGCCCCCGCCCGCGGCCGGCAGCCTGAACTCCGGCGCGGCCGCGCCGACCGGGACGACAGCGCTGCTCGCGGGCATTTCGCCCTTCCCCCCGTCCCCCTCTCCCAATCTCCGGCGAGGGGGCCTGACACAAACAAGGCGCGGCTCTTCCAGAGCACCAGCCAGGAAGACAACCCCCGCTTCTCCGCGCCACTCCCCCTCGCCCAGGATTGGGCGAGCGGGACGGGGGTGGGGGCCCTCCGCTACCCCTCCAGCCGCACCACCCCGCGCTCGTCGGCGATGTCGATCCGCGTGCCGTAGGGCGTGGAGAGGCGGGCGAAGCGCTCGAGGATCTCGCGGGCCAGCGCACCCTCGGCCAGGCGCGGTCGGCCGCGCCGGTGCGGCGGCAGGCCGTGGCCAAGTTCAACCGGCACGATCTCGATGGCGGTGAGCGCGCCCCCCTCGTAGCGGCACAGCGGCACCACCGTCTGCCAGAAGCGCGCGTCGGCCGGGAAGCCCTTGCGGTCGTCGTCGTAGCGGGTCCGGTAGACCTCGCTCGGCGTCCTGGCCGGGTCGACGCGGAAACGCTCGTAGGAGTCGGCCGGGACCTTGTAGACGAGTTCGTTCTGGCCGATCAGATTGCCGAGGCTGTGGAAGATCGGCTTGCCCCGGTAGAGTTCCAGGCCGCGCAGGAGGTGTGGGCCGTGGCCGACGACCGCGTCGGCGCCCTCGTCGATCATGCGGTGGGCGAAGGCACGCGCGAAGTCGGCCGGCTCCTCCTTCGCGGCGCCCTCCTCGTGGCTGTGCAGGCTGACGAGAACCAGGTCGGCGCGGGCGCGCGCCTCGCGCGTCCAGGTCGCGATCGCCTCCAGGTCGCGCGCTTTCGGCGCGGTCTTGAGGGCCGGGCGCTCGGCCGCGCGGAAGATCCCGCCGAGGAAGGGGAACGTCTCGGGGTCGTCGGGCGGGAAGGCGAAGCCGAGCGCGATCTCGTCGAGACGTCGGCGCTCCAGGCCCAGTCCCCCGGCGATCTCGCGCAGCGCGGTCAGTTGCGCGGGCGTGACCTCGTAGGTCGTCTCGTAGCGCAGGGGGTTGAGCCCGGGGCGGCCCTGCACGTCCGGGCGCTGCTCGCCGGCCATCTGGCCGGGGGCGAAGGTCGAGCAGCAGGAGAGGAGGGCGACCGTGCCGCGCGGGTGCTCGAAGTAGGCCGGCATCCGCGCCTCGGCCAGCGTGCGGCCGATGCCGGCGTAGGCCACGCCGCGACGGTCGAGCACGTCGACCGTCGCCAGCAGGCCCGAGATGCTGTAGTCGAGCGCGTGGTTGTTGGCGCAGGCGTAGAGGTCGAAGCCGAGCGCCGCCAGCTCGTCCAGCACCCACTCGGGGGCGGCGAAGTGCGAGCCGCCGCTCTCGACGGCCGGGTCGCCGCGGAAGTCGTTGGGCAGCACCTCCAGGTTGGTGAAGGCGACGTCGGCGTCCCGCAGCAGCTCGACCAGCCGACGGGTCGGCGCGTCGTCGTAGATCGCGACGCGCCGGGTGATGATGCTGTCGCCGGTCAGCGCCAGGCGCAGCGGCGGCTGCGCGCCCATTATCGGCTCCTTTCCTGCCATCCGCTCGCCGCTTCGCGGCGTAGACCCGGGTGGGGTGTCGCCATCCTCGCATGTCATCATGCGCCGCGACAAGGGGGTGAGGGCCGATGGTATCGCCCCGTGAAGCGCTGATTTGACGACCGTTATCGTCACGTTGTACAGTTCGGGGCAGGGGGCGGCCGACCGGCTGTCGTACACGTCGTTCCAGCCAGGGGACGCAATTCCATCCGTCGCAGGAGAGCACAGCCCGCCGCCCGTGGCATACGGTGTGCGCGGCGCGACGGTGTTCGTGTATCGCGCGCGCCGGGTGCATGCGCCACGACCGCAGCGGCCAGGGCGCGAGGAGGTGTGCCGGGCGAGGGAGCGGGGTCGGCGGTGGCCCGCACGCGAGATGGGGCGGGGGATGGCATCGGCCGGGGCCGGCGAGGGGACGCGGTCCCCGGAGTGGGCGGCACCGTGGGGGCGGTGCCGGCGGCGCGGTGCCATGACGCACTACCGTGAAGGAGGAATAGGCCCCGATGGAACGGCAAGAATTCGCCGCGCTCGCCCGCGAGTGGGAGCGCCTGGGCCTGAGCCGGCGCCATTTCCTGCGCCTCGTGATGGCCGGCGCCAGCGCGGCCAGCATCGCCAGCATCCTGGCCGCCTGCGGCGGCGCCACCGCGACGAACACCCCCGCCGCCGCCGCGACCACTGCGGCCACCGCCGCCCCGACCGCCGCCGCGGCGACCACCGCGCCGACGACCGCCCCGACCAAGGCCGCTGGCGGCGGCGCCGCCGCCAGCCCGACGACCACCGCGGCCGCCAGCCCCGCCGCCAGCCCGTCGGCCGCGGCGGCCAGCCCCGCCGCCAGCCCGAGCGCCGGCGCCGCCAACTACGCCTATCCCAGCGGCGGCAAGTACAGCACGTTGGAACCGGTCGGCACGAAGGGGGGCCACGTCACCGAGGTCTCCTTCGCCGACGCCAAGACGGTCAACCCGATGATCATCAGCGACACCGCCTCCGGGGCGATCGCGGCGCTGATCTTCAATCAACTGGTCGACGTCAACCCCGACACCGGCAACCCCTTCCCCGACCTTGCGACCGACGTGCCGACGATGGCCAATGGCGGCGTCTCGTCGGACGGGATGACCTACACTTTCAAGCTGCGCGATGACGTGAAGTGGAGCGACGGCCGGCCCTTCTCCGCCAACGACGTCGTCTTCACCTACACGACGATGATGAACAAGGATCTCGGCTCGCCGAACACGTCCGACCTGACCGACCGCGTCGCATCGGTCACGGCGCCGGACGACCACACCGTCGTCTTCAAGATGAAGAAGGTCGTCGCCCCCTTCCTCGTCTCGAACATGTACGGCATCGTCCCGCAGCACGTCCTCAAGGACGTGCCGGTGGCGCAGATCAAGTCGAACGGCTTCAGCACCGGCGACCCGAAGCTGACGGTCGGCACGGGCCCGTTCATGTTCAAGGAGTGGGTCAAGGACGACCACATCACGCTGGTCAAGAACCCGAACTACTTCCGCGGCGCCCCGGCGCTCGACCAGTTCATCTACAAGGTCGTCAAGGACGCCAACGTCGTCGTCGCCCAACTCAAGACCGGCGAGGCGGACTACGGCGGTGTGACTCCGGCGCTGTACCAGGAGATGACGCAGCAGTCGAACGTCAACATGTCCAAGTACGACGCCTACACCTTCACCTTCTTCGCCTACCAGCTCGACTCGACCAAGACCACCCTCTTCCAGGACAAGGCCGTGCGCCAGGCGCTCGCCTACGCGATCGACCGCGACTCCATGATCAAGGCGATCGACTTCGGGCTGGCGAAGGTGGCGGTCGGGACCGAGCCGATCCCCTCCTGGGCCTACGCGCCGGACCAGATCACCAACAAGTATCCCTACGACCTCAACAAGGCCAACCAGATGCTCGACCAGGCCGGTTGGGCCAAGGGGTCGGACGGCATCCGGGCCAAGGACGGCAAGAAACTCTCCTTCAACATCTGGACCAACGCCGGCAACACCGTCCGCGGCCAGTACATCACCGTGCTGCAGCAGATGTGGAAGGCGGTCGGCGCCGACGTCACGCCGAAGACCGAGGAGTGGAACGCCTTCCTCTCCCGCATCGAGGACACCCACGACTTCGACATCTTCCTGGTCGGTTTCCAGTGGGACATCGACCCGGACCAGTCGACGATGTGGAAGTCCGACTCCTACACCGGCGGCTTCAACATGAACAAGTACTCCAACCCCCAGGTCGACAAACTCTGCGACGAGGGGTTGACGACGCTGGACCAGGCCAAGCGCAAGCAGATCTACATCCAGATGCAGAACCTGGTGATGGACGACCTGCCGAGCCTGATCCTCGACTTCCCGCAGGGGACGGCGGCGGTCAACAAGCGCGTCCACAACCTCAACCCGAACGCCATCAACATCCGCTGGAACTCCTACACCTGGTGGGTGTCGGACGGCAAGTAGACGGAAGTGAGAAGTATGAACTAGGTCGCGGGGGGTGCCGGGTGAGCGAGACGCTCGCCGCCCGCCACCCCCGTACCGACTTCTCATTTCTCACTTCTCACTTCGCATTTCTGTCTGGTCAGCGGGCTGCGGATGCGTTACGATGTACCGTATGAGACGTCGCGTCGTCAGCGAGCAGCCGGCCGTCCGATGGGGGAGATCGGGGTCGAGCAATCCAGGCTAGCGGCGTCGCATCGATCGCCGGCGGCGGGGGGAGAGCCCTCGCCGGTCGCCAGGGGGAGAGCATGGGCCGCTACTTCATCCGCCGGGTGATCCAGATCATCCCGCTCCTGTTCGGCATCACCATCCTCGTCTTCTTGCTCGTCAATGCCGTGCCGGGCAACCCGGTGGCGGACCTCGCGTTCAACCCCAACGTGCGGCCCGAGGACGTCGCGGCGATCAAGCATGCGCTTGGCCTTGACCAGCCGCTCTACAAGCGCTATTTCACCTGGATCGGCAACGTCGTCCAGGGCAATCTCGGCCTCGACATGATCACCTACCGCCCGGTCGGCAAGGAGGTGCTCGAGCGGTTGCCGAACACGCTCAAGCTGACCGTCGCAGCCTTCCTCCTCGCCTTGTGCTTCTCCATCCCCGTCGGCGTCTACTCCGCCGTCAAGCGCAACTCCATCTTCGACAACGTCGCCACGGTGCTGGCGGTCGCCGGCGTGGCGATCCCCCTCTTCTGGTTCGGCCTCCTGATGATCCTCTTCTTCTCGGTCAATCTACGCTGGTTCCCGTCTGGGGGCACGGCCACCATCGGCGGCGGCGGCTTCCTCGACCAGATCCACCATCTCGTCTTGCCGGCGGTGACGCTGGCGATCGTCGAGCTGGCCGGCTGGACGCGCTACATCCGCGGGCAGATGCTCGAGGTCATCCGCCAGGACTACATCCGCACGGCGCAGGCGAAGGGCCTCAGGGAGCGCGCGGTGATCTTCCGCCACGCGCTACGCAACGCGCTCCTGCCGCTGGTCACGCTGATGGGCCTGGCGATCCCCAACTTTTTCAGCGGCGCGCTGATCACCGAGACGATCTTCTCCTGGCCGGGCATCGGCCGCCTGACTTACGACGCCGCCGTGGCCCGCAACTACACCGTCATCATGGGCGCGGTCCTGATCAGCGCGTTCCTGGTGATCGTCTGCAACCTGCTGGCCGACATGGCCTACGCCTGGCTGGACCCGCGGATCAAGCTGGGCTAAGATCGCCGCGCTGCCAACTCGACCACGACGGCGACCACGATAGCGACCGTGACGGCGATGTCGCACAAGGGAGGATGAGATGGCGACAACGGGCAAGGAGCACGCGAAGCGCGGCGGGGGGCTCGCGACCGGCGGGGCAGCGGCCGCGTCGCCATCGTTATCCCGGCTCGAACGGGCATCGCTGAAGAAGAGTCCCGGGTACTTCGCGCGCTCGTGGCGGCGCTTCCGGCACAACAAGTTGGCGCTCGTCTCGCTGATCGTCTTCGTCCTGATGGTCTGCTTCTCCTTCGGCTCGCCGCTGGTGTCGCAGTTCATCACACACCAGGACTACGCCACGCAGGATCTGCAAAACCACTTCGCCGCGCCCGGCTCGACGGTCAGCACGGTCATCTTCGGCGGCCCCAACGGCGTCGAGCACGTCACCTATAAGCACTGGCTCGGCACCGACGAGTTGGGGCGCGACGTGCTGACCCGCCTGGCCTACGGCGGGCGCATCTCGATGTCGGTCTCCTTCATCGCGCTGGCGCTGGCGCTGACGGTCGGCATCGTCATCGGCGCGATGTCCGGCTTCTACGGCGGCGTGACCGACGCGGTGCTGATGCGGCTGGTCGACGTCTTCCTCTCGATCCCCGGCCTCTTCCTGCTGATCCTGATCTCCTCGATGATCAACAACAACAGCCTGCTGACCAATTCGGCGATCTTCCGCAACGCCGGCTGGCTGGCGCTGCCGCTGGTGATCGCCTCGCTCTCGTGGACGGGCATCTCGCGGCTGATCCGCGGCGAGGTTATGTCGGTCAAGTCGCGCGACTACATCGACGCGGCGCGCGTGCTCGGCTCGAACGACAGCCGGATCATCTTCCGCCACATCCTGCCGAACGTGCTGCACGTCATCATCATCTGGGTCACGCTGGCGATCCCCGGCCTGATCCTGACCGAAGCCTCGCTCTCCTACCTCGGCTTCGGCGTGCAGATCCCGACGCCGAGTTGGGGCAACATGCTCTCCAACGCGCAGGAATACTTCACCCGCGCGGCCTACCTGGTCATCCTGCCCGGCATGATGATCTACATCACCGTGCTCGTGGTGAACCTGATGGGCAACGGCCTCCGCGACGCGCTCGACCCGCGGCTGACCGATTAGCGCGGGTGGCCCTCACTCGCCCGGCCCCCCTCTCCCAATCCTGGGCGAGGGGAGTGACTCCACCCCAACAGGGTGCCACTCTTGCAGGCAATCGGCCCGGGAGGTTTCCTCCGGGCCGATTTTGCATCCTCCCGACCCGGAAGCTGGAAGAGCGCCGCCCCGTCTGAGGCGGGCTCCCCCTCGCGCAGTATTGGGCAAGGGGGCGGGGGGGTGAGGGCCGCGGCATCTACCGCGCGTACCGCTCGTGCCAGCCGGTGCCGCGCCAGGTGACGAGGCGCGCGGGGGCAACGGAGAAGAGCCAGCGGGGCTGGTCGCGCGTGGCCTCAAGATAGGCGGCACCCTCGTCGCCCCGGTAGCGCACGGCCATCCGGCGCGCGATCTCGACCCAGCGCCCGCCGACGTTCGGCTCCTCCTCCAGTCGCGCCGTGCCTCGGCAGACGACCCGCCGCCCCGACTCGGCATCGTCGATGCAGAGCGCCACGCGCGGTTCGGCGGCGAGATAGGCGGCCCAGGCCGACTTCTCGCGCGGCACGAGCCAGAAGACCTCACTGTCCCACTCGTACCAGGTCGGGACCACGTAGGGCCAACCCTCGCCGTCCAGGCAGGCCAGGCGGCAGAGCAGCGGCCGGGCCAGGAACGCGTCGACTTCCTCCGGGCGCAGCCGCCCCTCGCGTCCCGGCCGGGTGAACCCGGCCGCCGGTGTCGTCATCGGCTCCCTCCTCCTAGGTCATCTCTTTCGGCTCGGCGCGGCCCCCCTGTCCCCCCAATCCTGGGGGGAACCCGCCTCAATCGCCGTAGCGCTGGGGAGCACAGTCGACCGGGCCAGGCCAATAGGGCCGCGATCCCCTCGCGGCGGCGTCCACGCCTGGTTCCCTCCAGCATGGGGGTCAGGGTGTCCCGCCGTCAGCCCCAGCGCCCCGCCTCGGGGTCGGCGTCACCAGCGTAATCGGCGTGGATCGCTTCCAACTCGGGCCAGAGCGTGTCGGGGATCGGCTGCTCCGCCAGCGCAACGGTCTCCGCGATCCGTTCCGGCCGGGTCATCCCGACGATGGTGGAGGTGACGCGCGGGTCGCGCAGCGAGAACTGCAGCGCCGCCGCGGCCAGCGGGACGCCGTGGCGCGCGCAGGCGTCCGCCATCCGCCGCGCCTGCTCGACCAGCCGGGGCGGCGCCTCCCGATAGGCGTAGCGGGGGTAGGCGTCGGGCCCTTTCGCCAGGATACCGCTGCCGTAGGGCGCGGCGTTGAGCGCCGCCAGCCCCAGTGCGACCGCCCGATCCAGCAGCGGCGCCGCCGCGCGGTTGAGCAGCGTGTAGCGGTTGTGCGTGATCACCGCGGCGAACGCCCCGGTCTCGACGTAGCGCAGCATCAGGTCGATCGGGCCGCCGGCGACGCCGAGGTGCCCGATCAGGCCCTCCTCCTGGCAGCGGCGCAGAACGTCGAGCGGCCCGCCCGGCGCCATCACCGCCGGGAAGGTCGTGTGCTCGGGGTCGTGCAGGTAGACCAGCGGCAGGCGCTGCAGGCCGAGAAGGAGCAGGCTGCGCTCGACCGAGCGGCGCATCTGCGCGCCGCTGAAGTCGCCCGTCTGGAGGTCGCGGTCGGCCTTGGTCGCCAGGACGACGCCGGGCGGCACGCCGCCGATCTCGCGCAGCACGACGCCGATGCGCCGCTCGCTCTCGCCGTCGCCGTAGGACGCGGCCGTGTCGAGGAAGTTGATCGGCCTATCGAGCGCCGCCCGCACCGTCGCCAGCGCGCGCTCCTCCGGCACCCCATAGGCAAACGTCGCCGGCATATCGCCGAGCGGCGCGCAGCCAATGCACACCGGCGTCACCCGCAGCCCCGTCCGCCCCAACTCGCGCAGTTCCATCGCTCCTCCCGAGCCATCAGCCATCAGCCATCAACGACTTCGTCTCCTGATCGCCGATGGCTGATGGCTGACAACCTACTCGTCACTCGTCACTCGTCACTCATCACTCATCGTGAACACTTCCTCCATCGGCGCCCACCACTCCTCGGGGTCGGCCTCGGGGGCGCGCTCTTGCAGAGTCGCCATCAGCGCGTTCCACTCGGCCGAGAGGGGGTCGTCGTTGACGCGGGCGAAGTCGCGCCGGGGCTCGAAGGCGTCGTCGGCCTCGACGTACATGAAGAGGCGCCGGCCGCGCAGGAAGATCCGCATCTCGCGCACGCCGACCTCGCGCAGCCGCGCGACGACGCCGGGCCAGACGGCGCGGTGGTGCGCCACGTACGCGGCGATCTTCTCCGGGTCGTCGCGCAGGCAGAGCGTCAGCCCGTATGCCTTCATCCTCCCCTCCTCTGCCTGCCGGCATGGGCAGCGGGGGCAGTATAGCGCCTATTCGCCCTCACCCCCGATCCCCCCTCTCCCAATGCTGGGAGGGGGGGAACCCGCCTCACTCGCCGCAGCGCTCTTCCAGAAGTTGACTCCGAATATTGGCTCTCGCTTTTCCGTGCTCCCCTCTCTCAGGATTGGGAGAGGGGATCGGGGGTGAGGGCCAACGCTACTCCCGCAGCAACCCCAAGAAGGCCGTCGTGGCCGGGCTGGGGCGGGTGGCGCGGCGCTGGAGGATGGTCAGGGTGCGCTCGACGCGGAAGCCGGCGACCGGGACGACGGCCAGGCGGCCGGCGGCGAGCTCCAGGCCGAGCGCGGCGCGCGAGACGATCGAGACGCCGAGCCCGGCCGCGACCGCCCGCTTGATCGCCTCGGTGCTGCCCAGTTCCATCACGACGCGCGGCGCGACGCCCGCGGCGGCCAGGGCGCGCTCGACCACGTCGCGCGTGCCGGAGCCGGGCTCGCGCATGACCCACGGGAGCGCGGCGAGGTCGGCGACCGTCGCGCCGCCGCGCGCGAGCGGGTGGTCGGGCGCCGTCACCAGCGCGAGTTCGTCCGGCCGGAACGGTTCGGCCAGCAGGTCGTCGTGCTCCACCGGCCCCTCGACGAGGGCGAGGTCGAGCAGGCGGGCGTGCAGCCGCTCGACGATCGTCTGCGTGTTGGCGATGTCGAGGAAGAGTTCGATCGCGGCGTGGCGCTGGCGGTAGACGCCGAGGAGTTCGGGCAAGAGGTAGATGCCGATCGTCGTGCTCGCGCCGACGGCCAGCCGGCCGCGCGCCAGGCCGCGGAATTCGCCGAGCGCGCGCTCCGCCTCGCCGGCCAGCGCGAAGATGCGCCGCGCGTACTCGGCCAGCAGCCGCCCCGCCTCGGTCGGCACGACCCCGCGCCCGGCGTGGTCGAGGAGCGGCACGCGCAGGTCGCGCTCCAGGTCGTGGACCGCCTTGGTGACCGCCGGCTGGCTGATGTCGAGCGCCGCCGCCGCGCGCGTCACGCTGCCATGCTCGACGACCGCGGCGAAGAGGCGCAGGCGGTTGAAGTTCAGCGGCGCGGGCAGCATGCATAACCTCTCGGAATGTGTCGCATCGCGAATCGGTATTGGAGTTATAGGCGGCCGTCCCGTACAGTGTCAAGGGTGCCCGCGGCGTCACGGTAACCCGCCTAAACGGGTTGGGACGGTCCCAGTCCGCGGAGGCGGACTCCGTGGCGAGCCGCAGCGAGCCCCTAGCGGCGACTTCAGTCGCCGGCGCGCGGCGACGGGGCCGCGCGGCGAACACGAGGAGGTAGGACACGACGATGGGAGTCGCGACAGAGGCGACGCCGCCTTCGATAACCGCGCGGTCGGCGCTCGACCGCATCGCGCCGCGCCTGCGCGCGCTCGCGCCGGGGCTGGCGCTCTGCGCGGGGCTGGCCGTCGCCGCGTGGGTCCTCGCGGCGGGCGAGGAGCGGGTCTTCGGCTACGCGCTGCTGGAACCGCTGGTGCTCTCGCTCCTGCTCGGCCTGGCCGCGCGGGCGGCCTTGGACCTGCGCGGCGCGTTCCCGGCGCGCGCCGAGCGCGGGGTCGGCTTCGCGGCGAAGGGGCTGCTGGAGGGCGCGATCGTCCTGCTCGGCGCGTCGCTCGACCTCAGGGCGCTGGCGAGCATCGGGCCGCGCCTGCTCGGCGTGGTCGCGCTGATGGTCACGGTGGCGATCGTCGCCGGGACACTGCTGGGGCGGGCGGCCGGCCTGGCGCCGAAGCAGGCGATCCTCGTCGCGGTCGGCAACGCCGTCTGCGGCAACAGCGCCATCGCCGCGGTCGCGCCGGCGATCCGCGCGAAGAAGCAGGAGGTGGCGAGCGCCATCGCGCTGACCGCGGTGCTCGGCGTCGGCGTCGTCCTGGGGCTGCCGCTCTTGATCCCGCTCTTCGGGCTGACGCACGCGCAGTACGGCATCCTGGCCGGCCTGACCGTCTACGCAGTGCCGCAGGTGCTCGCGGCGACCTTCCCGGTGAGCGTGGAGAGCGGCCAGTTCGGCTCGCTGGTCAAGCTGACGCGCGTCCTGCTCCTCGGCCCGGTCGTCGCCGTCTTCGCGCTGTTGCACCGCCACGAGGGGGAGGCGGGCGCGAGGCAGCGCTTCTCGCTCGGCCGCTTCATCCCCTGGTTCGTCGCGGGCTTCGTCCTCTGCGCCGTCGCGCGGACCACCGGTCTTGTCCCGGCCGTCGCGGGCGCGAAGGCGCAGGAGGCGAGCAAGTTGCTGACGATCGTCGCGATGGCCGGGCTGGGGCTCGGCGTGGAAATGCGCGACGTGCGCCAGGCCGGCCCGCGGGTCGCACTCACCGTCGTCGGCCTGCTGACGCTCCTGATCACGCTCGCGCTCGTCCTCATCCTGAACTTCCACCTGGGTGTGTGAGCGGCGCGGCCCCCCTGTCCCCCAAGCCCGGGGGGCCGCCGGCTACCGGCGCCGCCTTTCGCCGTTATACTTGGTGCGGCATGGCGAGCGGGCCGGCGATGGCCCGCGCCGGCCGGCCGGCCACGAAAGGAGCAGCGCCATCCGCACCGCGAAGGATGCCCTCGGGGTCGGCGCGCCGCCGTCAACCCGGCCGACGGGCGGCGCGGTGGTTGCTGCACCGCGCGAGGACGCCGTCGCCGCCGGCCGCGCGCCGGGCGCGTGGGTGGACTGGCTGCTCCTGGCGGCGTGCGTCGCGCTCTTCGTCGCCATCGCCGGGCGCCAGTGGAGATTGCCGGGCCTCTACAACGACGAGGCGTACGACGTCGTCCCGGCGATGCAGCTCCTCCTCGGGCAGCCGGTCGACCTCAACCGCGGCGTCGGCGTCCACCTCTTCGGCCACGCCTTCCCGGTGATGATCAGCGACTACCAGGGCGTGACCAGCATGTACGGCGTGTTGCCGCTCTTCGCGCTCTTCGGCGTCGGCGTCTTCGCGGTGCGCGCCTTCACCATCGGCCTCGGCGCGCTGGCGCTCGTCCTGACCTACCTGCTGGGCCGGCGACTCTTCGGGCGCGGCGCGGGGCTCCTCGCCGCGCTCCTGCTGGCGGTCAGCCCGTCGCTCATCTTCTGGTCGCGCGTCGGCGTCTACGTCGTCGTGCAGGTCGTGCCGCTCGCGCTCGGCGCGACGCTGGCCTACCTGCACTGGCGCAGGGTCACGGCGGAGGGCCGGGCCCGGCCGCTGACCGATGGCTGGCTCCTCCTGGCCGGCCTGCTGACCGGGCTCGGCCTCAGCACGAAACTCCTCTTCCTCTGGTTCATCGCCGGTGTCGCCGCGGCCGGCGTAGCGATCTGGCTGGTGGACTGGCGCTGGCCGCTCGGCACCGACGGGCGGGTGCTGCCCCGCCGGCCGCTCCGCGCGCGACTGGCCGCGCCGGTTCGCGTACCCTGGCGCGCGGTCGCGGCGACCGCGGTCGGCTTCCTCGTCGGCGCGGCGCCGCTGCTCTACTACAACGCCGCCAGCGGCGGTACCTACCAGGTGCTCCGCGCCAACCTCTTCCACACCGCGAAGGGGACGAACAACCTGGCCGTCTGGGACAACCTCGCGCACCAGGCCGCGCAGTTCCAGGTGCTGCTCCAGGGGTCGTACTTCTGGTTCCTCGGCGGCATCTACGCCGACCACCTGCTGCTGCCGATCTTCCT
>DASSSV010000239.1:0-15469 GCA_035708265.1 Thermomicrobiales bacterium
ACGTGCGCGCGCTGAAGCAGACCGATACGACCGTCCCCTCCCGGATCACGGCCAGGCAGGGCTGCACGTCCCCCACCTCGGCCGCCAGCCAGGCGAAGGGGCTCTCCAGGGTGAGGCCATCGGTCGTCGTCAGCGGGACGGCGTCGCTCGCCGGCAAAGGTTCCTCGGGGAAATGCCACGCCGGCCCCATCCAGACGCGCTCGGCAGGCGCGTGCGCTTCGAGGAGGTCGCGCAGGCGGTCGAAGGCCCCGGGCGGCTCGCGCAGGTCGGCCGCGGGCGGCTCGGCGGCCAGGGCGCGTTCGAGGTCGCGGACCAGCGCGGGCGGGAGGTCGCGCCGGAAGCGCCAGAGATTCCCCTCGGTCGTGCGGCCGACGAAGAGGCGCGGCGCGGGCAGGTCGCCCGGCTCGTTGACCGCGACGAGCCGGCCCGCGGCGTCGTGGCGGAAGAGCGTCTCCGCCTGGAGGGCCATCAAGTCGAGGTTCGAGGGCACGGCCACCTCCTCCACGCACGGCGCCGGCCCGCGCGGCCGGCCGGGCGAGCATAGCACAGGCCCGGCCGACGGGCCGCGCGGCGGGTCAGGCCGGGGCCGCGGCGAGGGCGGCCAGCGCGCGGCCGATGCCGAGGATGTCGGTGCCCTCGGCGTTACTGAGCACGACGACGTGCAGGTGCGGCTCGGCGTAGAGGCCGTTGAAGCTGAAGTAGCCGTCGATGTGGCCGACGTGGTAGCGCAGTGTGCCGAGCGGCTCGTGGGCGATGAACCAGCCGTAGCCGTAGCCGGCGTCGGTCGCCATCAGACAGCCGCCCGGGCTGCCGGGCGGCGGGCAGGGCGCGTGCGGGGTGAACATCGCCCGCGTCAGGTCCGGCGAGATGAGCGCCCCGCGCTCGAGCGCGTCGTCCCAGCGAGCCATGTTCCCGACCGTCGAATAGAGCGCGCCTGCCGCGTAGATCGCGGACATGGCGTAGGGCGCGGGTTCGGTGCCGTCGGCGTAGTAGCCCTGGGCGTGCCCCGGCCGGATGGCGGTGGTGTCGAACCCGCTGTCGGCCATGCCGAGCGGGTCGAAGATGGCGCGCCGGAGGAAGTCGGCGTAGGACGTGCCGGTCACGCGCTCGATCACGTAGCCGAGCAGCACGTAGCCGGAGTTGCTGTACTGCATCCGCGCGCCGGGCGGGAAGTCGAGCGGCCAGTCGCGGAACTCGGCGACCAGTTGCTCGGGCGTGGCGTCCTTCGGCGGCCAGGCGGCGGCGAACGCCGGGCTGTTGATGTAGTACGGAATGCCCGACGTGTGTGTGAGCAGGTGCTCCAGGGTGATCGGCGCCCAGGCGATGGGACATTCCGGCAGGTAGCGGCAGACCGGGTCGCGGACGGCCAGCCGGCCGCGCTGCTGGAGGATCAGCACCGCCATCGCGGTGAACTGCTTGGTCACCGAGCCGAGGCGGAACATCGTCGCCAGCGTGTTGGGGACGTCGGCCGCGCGGTCGGCCAGCCCCTCGGCCGCGACGAAGCGCGTCCCGCCGCGCGCCGCCAGCGCCGCCCCGCTGAAGTGCTGCTGCGTAGCCACCTGTTGGAGATAGGCCGCCATGCGCGCCGCGGCCGGGAACGGCGTGACGACCGGCGACGCGGTCGGCGTGGGCCGCGCCGCCGTCGGGGTCGCCGGGGCTATGGTTGGGGTTGCCGTCGCCGCGGCTGTCGTCGCCGTGGGCGGAGGCAGCGTTGCCGTAGGTGGGGGCGATGCAGGCGTGGCTGCACTCCCGGCGATCTCGCTGGTTGGGGAGGAGCCGGCGGCTACGGACGTCCCGGCCGTCGCAGTCGCGCTCGGCGCGAGCGCGGCGGGAGGCTGGCGCGCTGGCGCGCTCCCGCCACAGGCGGCGAGAACCGCCGCGCCCGCGACCGCGGCGGCATCCGTCAGGAACCGACGGCGGCCGAGAGACCTCGTTTCCCCCTCCACGGCGCTCCCTCGCGATGGCACAACCGCGACGCCCGACTATCGGTCCCCGCGCTCATCCCGCCGCTCATGATTTACGGCCTCTGCGGCACCACGTCAATGTCCATCGGGCACATGCCTTGACAGGAATATAACTCTATTGGTATATTGTGGCCATGGCGACGACCTTCGAGATCCTGGCGGAACCGACCCGGCGACAGATCCTCGACCTGCTGCGCGAGCGCGAGCGGTCGGTCGGGGAACTGGTCGCCGCGCTCGGCCTCAGCCAGCCCGGCGTCTCCAAGCACCTGCGGGTGCTGCGCGAGGCCGGGCTGGTGGTGGTGCGCCGGGACGCGCAGCGACGCTGGTACGCGCTCGATCCCGCGCCGCTCGCCGATGTCGATGCCTGGCTGCAGCCCTACCGCCGGCTCTGGGCCGACCGCCTCGATGCCCTAGAACGGCACCTCGACGAGCGCGCGAAAGGAGAGCGACCGTGACTACCGATGCGACGACCACCCCGGCCGATGGCGTGCTGGAGCGGGAGGGAGACCGGCAGGTGCTTCGCTTCGAGCGCCGCCTGGCCCACCCCATCGAGCGCGTCTGGGCGGCGCTGACCGACCCCGCCGAACTGCTCGGCTGGTGGGGCGAGGCCGAGGTCGAACTGGTGGAGGGCGGGCGCTTCACGCTGCGCTGGCTGAACGTGGACGACAGCGGCGAGCGCTACACGATGCGGGCCACGATCACCCGGCTCGACCCGCCGCGCCTGCTCGAAACGACCGGCGACCGCCACGGCACGCTCCGCTGGGAACTCCGCCCCGTCGCCGGCGGCACCCTGCTGGCCTTCAGCAGCACGCTCGCGCTGCCCGCGGCGGAGCGGGCGAAGAGTCTCGCCGGCTGGCACTACCACCTGGACGCCCTCGCCGCGGCCCTCGCCGGTCGGTCGGTGGAGCTGGCGGACCTCCCGAACGCCCGGTGGCACGAGCTCCACGAACAGTATCTCGCTCGCCTCGCCTGACTGACGAATCTTCGCGCAAGGAGGAACCGGTGACGGGTTCGCAAACGGAGCAGCCGCGCGACGCGCGCACGAGCGATGACGAGGCCGTCCGCGCGCTCTACCGGCAGATCCTGGATGGCTGGAACGCGCGCAGCGGCGGCGCTTTCGCCGCCCCGTTCGCCGAGGACGGCGAGGCCGTCGGCTTCGACGGGTACCAGCACGCCGGGCGGGCCACCATCGCGGCCGACCTGGACCGCATCTTCGCCGGCCACGCCACGCCGGCCTACGTCGGGCTGGTGCGCGGCGTCCGCGCGCTGGCCCCCGGCGCCGCCGTCCTCCGCGCGGTCGCCGGCATGGTGCCGCCCGGGCAGGCCGACCTCGACCCGGGGCTCAACGCGGTGCAGACCGTCGTCGCCGCGCGGCGCGACGGCGCGTGGCGCGTTGCCCTCTTCCAGAACACCCCGGCGCAGTTCCACGGCCGGCCGGACCTGGCCGACGCGCTGACCGCGGAGTTGCGGCAGGTGCTCGCGCGCGGCGAGATAGTTAGTGGTTGAGGCCGGCGCGCCGGCGACTGAAGTCGCCGCTACGGGCTCGCCGGCGCTCGCCACGAAGTCCTCCTGCGCGGACTGGGTTCCAGCCCAGCCCGCGGAGGCGGGTTCGCGGCGAGCCGCGGCGAACCTCCAGCCGCGGTTGCAACCGCGGGCGCGTCGCCCATTGCCTGAAGCATACGGAGGCGCAGATCATGGCCCGGCAGCCCAACGAAGCCAAAGCCGAAATGCTCATCCGCCGACCCGTCGCGGAGGTCTTCGAGGCGTTCGTCGATCCCGAGCGCACGTCGCAGTTCTGGTTCACCAGGGGCAGCGGGCGGCTGGTGGCCGGCACGCGCGTCCGCTGGGATTGGGAGATGTACGGCCAGTCGGCGGAGGTTGACGTCAAAGCGGTCGAGCCCGACGAGCGCATCCTGGTCGAATGGCCGGCGGGCGACGCGCCGACCACCGTGGAGTGGCGCTTCACTCCCCGGCCGGACGGGACGACGTTCGTCAGCATCACCAACGGCGGCTTCCGCGGCGACGCGGACGAGATCGCCCGGCAGGCCATCGCCGCGACGGAAGGGTTCGCGCTCGTCCTCGCCGGGCTCAAGGCCCTGCTCGAGCATGGCGTCCGCCTCAATCTCGTGGCCGACCGCTTCCCCGGCGGGCTCGATGAGTAGTCCGCGGCCCTGCCCTGGACAGCCCGAACGACGACGGCGCATACTACGCGCACCGATGTGGTAGGGCGGCGATCCGGGCGGGGGTGGCGCATGGACGGGACGATTGGCGGGATCTCCATCCGGCGACGGGCGATCGTCGCGGCGGGTGGGCCGCCGGCGACGGGGTTCCAGGCCGTGGTGACGGAAACGGTGCTGATCGTCGCCGGGGCGGCGGAGGCGCCGCCCGCCACGCGGCGCGCGCCCGGGGCCGGCCGCGCGGCCGGGATACGTCACCCCCGCGCGGCGCTGCGGCTCGCGCTGCTCGGCGCGGCGACCGGCGTGCTCGCGGGCGGGGCGCTGGCCCAACTCGGCCTGCCCGCGGCCCTGCGGCGACTCCCCGCGCCGGGCCGGGCGCTGCGCCGCCTCCCGGCGCCCGCCGCGTCCCGCCGCCTGCCCTTCTAACCCGTCGCGGGCGCCGCCCGCCCCGCTGAGGTATGATGCCCCGGCCGGTAGGGCGCTATGCGGGCGGGAGGGCGGTGGTGTCGGCGGAGTGGGTCGAGCGGGAGCACGACGAGGAGGACTTCGACGGCGCGGTGCTGGACGAGGCGACGCTGCGCGCCTGCCGGTTCACCCGCTGCAGCTTCCGCGGCGCCGACCTCGCGCACGCCGTCACCGAGCATTGCGTCTTCGACGACTGCGACTTCACCGGCGCGCGCCTCAACGGCTCGGCGCACGAGGGCACGGCCTTCCTCAACTGCCGCTTCCGTGGGGCGCGCCTCTTCGGCGCCGAGTTCCGCGAGTGCAAGCTCACCGGGTCGAGTTTCGCCGAGGCCAACCTGGACGCCGCGCGCATACGCGGCGGCGACTGGTCCTTCGCGGCCCTCGCCCAGCAGGATCTGCGCGGGCAGAACCTCCGCCGCGTGCGTTTCGCGGACGCGGACCTCGCCGGCTGCAACCTCGAAAAAGCCGATCTGCGCGAGGCCGACCTGGCGCGCGCGACGCTGCGCGGGGCGCGCCTCGCCGGCGCCGACCTGCGCGGCGCGAACGTCGAGGGCATCGACTTCGCGGGCCTGGCGCTGCGCGGCACGCGGCTCGATCTCGCCCAGGCCGTCGCCGTGGTCCGCTGCCTCGGCGCGCGAGTGGAGTTCGAGTAATTGGGACGGGCGTGCGAGCCCGCTAGCGTAGAGCGGATAGTGGAGGCGGCGATGCTGCGCGGCACCCTGATCGACCTGCGCCCGGTGACCGAGGCCGACCTCGCGCTCCTGGAGACCTGGGACGCCGACCCCGACTACCTCGGCGCGTACAACACCTTCGGCCTGCGCCCGGCGGGCCAGACGCGCCGGTCCTTCACCGAGCACCACTACCTCACCGACGACCGCGGCAAACTCGTGGCGGCAACGAAAGCGGGCGAGGTGGTCGGCGATGTCACCTACCGCAGCGTGCAGCACGGGGGCGGCATAGCCAACCGCGTCTACGAGATCGGCGTCACCATCGCCCCTGCCCAGCGCGGGCGCGGCTACGGCGCGGAGGCGCAACGCCTCCTGGCCGCCTACCTGTTCGCGACCTATCCGATCGCGCGCGTCCAGGCAACGACCGACATCACCAACGTCGCCGAGCAGCGCGCCCTGGAGCGTGCCGGGTTCAGCCGCGAGGGCGTGCTGCGCCAGGCACAGTTCCGCGCCGGATCGTGGCACGACCTCGTGATGTACAGCAAATTGCGCGACGAGTAGACCGGCAAGCCGGAGGACCACACGGGATCTCCCGCCACTCACCCGCCTGGGCTGGACCAACATCCGCCAGATCGCCGCGGACCTCGCCGGAATCGAGCTTCCGGTCTGTCAGAGCCGACCTTTCAATCCGGTTCAGCGGTGGCCGCGGCGAGGCGCTGCACGCCCGCTGGCTCAGTCTGGGGAACGCCGCCGTCGCGCTGGAAATCCTTGGCTGGCCGGCCCTGACCGTGGCCGCCGGCGACCACCCGCTCTACATCGCCGTCCGCCGGGTCGTCGTGGCCGGGCTGCCGGATGAGCCGGAGATGCAGGATGCCGGCGGCACGATCGCGGAGTGCGCCGCGGGCGGGCGCGGGGAGTTCCGCACGCCCCGCGTCATGGTCGCGCGAATCGGGGGAACGTCCCTCGGGCGGTATCGGCGGTCGTTCGCACCTGCCGCAACGGCGGACCGCCGCGCGACGCCGGGCGTAGGCGGGACGGCGCCGCCCTCACGCCGCGGCCCGCTCGTACCAGCGGAGCACCCGCAAGGCGCGCAGCGTGACCCACCGGCTCGGCCGGCCCTCGCCCACGTCGAGCTCGACCGGCATCGCGCCGGGGTATCGGGTCTCCAGCGCCCACCGGCCATCGCCGTCGCGCTTGGACCGAACCAGGTCGATCGCCTCGGCCGCGCGCTCGTCGGGCGCGACGCCGGCGCGGCGCAGGTACTCCAGCCCCCGCAGCACGTCGTAGTGCCACCACGTCGGGAAGGCGAAGCGCGTCCACGCGGCGCCGCTCTTGCGGTCGCGCGCGATCACCTCGCCCGTCGACCGGCGGCGGAAGAGGCGGCGCTCGAGGAGGTATCCCTGTCCGCGCAGCCGGGCCGCGGTCACGGCCGGGCTCGCCCCAAAGGCGTGTTCGTACTCGAGCAGGGCCTCCAGCACGCAGATCGTGGTGTTGAACGACGAGCGTGTCGAGCCGTCGGCCGCCTCGCAGTTCCAGCCGCCGTCGGGCAGTTGCTCGCCGAGCAGCCGGTCGATGATGCCGCGGACGTCCTGGCCGAAGTAGGCGCCGGCCGCCGCCACCTGCCCGTTGATGCAGGGCTCGACCTCGCCCGCGAAGAAGGGATTATCGTCGCACTCCGACGGGCCGCACCCCCGCCAGGTCACGCGGTCGCGCACGAGGCCCACCGCGCGCCGCGCCTCGGCGCTCGCGCGGTCGAGGCCCAGGTCCCGCAGCAGCGTCAGGACGTGCATCGTGGAGTCCCACCCGCGATTCCAGGCCGCGCCGCCCCACCGGCCGTCGGCCGCCTGGAGGGCGAGCAGCCGCGCGCCCGCGCCCGCGGTGGCGACCCGCGCGCGCTCGGCCGCGACTTCGTCCGCGGGCGCGTCGATCAGGTCGCGCAGCGCCTGCCAGCGGATCGCCGGGTCCGCATCGAGCAGCCAGTCGATGACGGTCACCGATCTCCCCCTCTGCCGTAGGGTGCAGCGGCCGCTCGACGCCTCCACCGTTGCGCGCGAAGCCGACGCGAGGAGCGGCCAGCCCGAGTCAGAACCGTGGAATCGACGCTAGCGCATCCCGTGGCGGCCGCGGGCGGCGCGGGCGCGGCGGTACTCGCGGTTGAGGATGCCGATGACGTCCAGTTTGATGCCCTTCGGGCAGACGGCGGCGCACTCGCCGATGTTGGTGCAGTTGCCGAAGCCTTCCGCCTCCATCCGCTCGACCAGGTTGATGACGCGCGTCCACCGCTCCGGCTGGCCCTGCGGCAGCACCGCCAGGTGCGCGACCTTCGCGGCGGTGAAGAGCATCGCCGAGGCGTTCGGGCACTGGGCCACGCAGGCGCCGCAGCCGATGCACGTCGCCGCCTCGAAGGCGAAGTCGGCATCCTCCTTCGGCACCGGGATCGCGTTGGCGTCGGGCGCGCCGCCGGTCGGCGCGGTGATGTAGCCGCCGGCCTGGATGATCCGGTCGAAGGAACCGCGGTCCACCACCAGGTCCTTGATGACGGGGAAGGCCCTGGCGCGCCACGGCTCGATGGTGATCTCATCGCCGTCGCGGAAGTGGCGCATGTGCAACTGGCAGGTCGTCGTCTCGGCCTCGGGGCCGTGGGCGATGCCATTGATCATCATGCCGCAGGCGCCGCAGATCCCCTCCCGGCAGTCGTGCTCGAAGGCGATCGGCTCCTCGCCCCGCGCGACGAGATCTTCGTTGACCACGTCGAGCATCTCGAGGAAGGACATGTCTGGGCTGACGTCCTCGGCCCGGTAGGTGACGAGCTGGCCCGCGCTGCCGCGGTTCTTCTGCCGCCAGACGTGGAGCGTGAGCGCCATCGTCGCGGGCGCCCGCCCGTCCAGGTCCGCCGCCGAGCCCGCCGGGGTCGCCGCGCCGCGCGCTGTCCGTACCGCCATTACTTGTAACTCCGCTGCGAAGGGTGGACGTACTCGAACTCCAGGGGCTCCTTGTGCAGCACCGGTGCGTTGCCGGCGCCGGTGTACTCCCACGCGGCGACGTAGGAGAAGTGCTCGTCGTCGCGCAGCGCCTCGCCGTCCGGCGTCTGGCTCTCCTCGCGGAAGTGCGCGCCGCACGACTCGGTGCGGTGCAGCGCGTCCACGGCGAGCAGCTCGGCCAGCTCGAGGAAGTCGGCCACGCGGCCGGCGCGCTCCAGCGACTGGTTCAACTCGCCGCCGTCGCCCGGGACGTTGACGTTCTCCCAGAACTCGGCGCGGATCTCGGGGATGCGCGCGAGGGCGTTGCGGAGGCTCGCGTCGGTGCGGGCCATGCCGCAGTCGTCCCACATCAACTTGCCGAGTTCGCGGTGGAAGGAATCGACGGTGCGGTGGCCGCGGATGCCGAGGAGGCGCTGGGTCCGCTGCGCGACCTCGTGCTCGACCTCCTGGAAGGCGGCGTCGCCGGTGGCGTACTGCGTGGGCTTCACGCCGGCCAGATAATTGCCGACCGTGTAGGGGATGACGAAGTAGCCGTCGGCCAGCCCCTGCATCAGCGCCGACGCGCCCAGGCGGTTGGCGCCGTGGTCGGAGTAGTTCGCCTCGCCGAGGACGAAGAGGCCGGGGATCGTGCTCTGGAGGTCGTAGTCGACCCAGAGGCCGCCCATGACATAGTGGATGGCCGGGTAGATGCGCATCGGCACCTTGTAGGGGTCCTCGGCGGTGATGCGCTGATACATGTCGAAGAGGTTGCCGTAGCGCTCCTCGATCGTCCGCTTGCCCAGGCGCTCGATCGCGTCGTGGAAGTCGAGATAGACGCCGAGGCCGCCCGGCCCGACGCCGCGCCCCTCGTCGCAGACCTCCTTGGCGTTGCGCGAGGCGACGTCGCGCGGGACGAGGTTGCCGAAACTCGGGTACTTGCGCTCCAGGTAGTAGTCGCGCTCGTCCTTCGGGATCTCGTTCGGCGGCCGGGTGTCGCCGGGCGTGACCGGCACCCAGATCCGCCCGTCGTTGCGCAGCGACTCGCTCATCAGCGTCAGTTTGCTCTGGTGCTCGCCGGTGACGGGGATGCAGGTGGGGTGGATCTGGGTGAAGCAGGGGTTGGCCATCAGCGCGCCGCGCTTGTGCGCGCGCCACGCCGCGGTGACGTTGCAGCCCTTCGCGTTGGTCGAGAGGTAGTAGACGTTGCCGTAGCCGCCGGTCGCCAGCACCACCGCGTCGCCGACGTGCGACTCGACGGCGCCGGTCACCAGGTCGCGCGTGACGATGCCGCGCGCCGCGCCGTCGATCACCACCAGGTCCAGCATCTCGGTCCGCGGGAACATCCGCACGTTGCCGAGGCCGATCTGGCGGCTGAGGGCCTGGTAGGCGCCGAGGAGGAGTTGCTGCCCGGTCTGGCCGCGCGCGTAGAAGGTGCGTGAGACCTGCGCGCCGCCGAAGGAGCGGTTGTCGAGCAGGCCGCCGTACTCGCGGGCGAAGGGGACGCCCTGCGCGACGCACTGGTCGATGATGTTGACCGAGACCTGCGCCAGCCGGTAGACGTTCGACTCGCGCGAGCGGAAGTCGCCCCCCTTGACGGTGTCGTAGAAGAGGCGGTAGACGCTGTCGCCGTCGTTGGGGTAGTTCTTCGCGGCGTTGATGCCGCCCTGCGCGGCGATGCTGTGCGCGCGGCGGGGGGAGTCCTGGTAGCAGAAGCACTCGACCTTGTAGCCGAGCTCGGCGAGCGACGCCGCGGCCGACGCGCCCGCCAGCCCCGACCCGACGACGAGGATGGTGTAGCGCCGCTTGTTGGCGGGGTTGACGAGCTTCATCTCGAACTGGTGGCGCTCCCAGCGGGTCTCGATCGGCCCGCCCGGCGCCGTGTCGTCGAGCATGCTGCTGTCGGGCGACTCGATCCAGGGCTGGGTCTCGGTGGCGGGCGCGCGGGGCGCGGTCTCGATGGCCATGCTTCCAGTGCTCCTTAGTGGACGAGCCCCGCCAGCACCGCGACCGGGACGGCCGAGCTGGCGAGCACGAAGACGACGGCGAGGACCAGCGCGCCGCCGCGCAGCAACCCGTCGTTGCGGCGCGTGCGGACCCCGAGCGTCTGCCACATGCTCCAGGCGCCGTGGTAGAGGTGGAACCCGATCGCCAGCATCGCGACGACGTAGAAGACGGTGACATACCACAGGCTGAAGAGCGCGACGACGTTGTGGTAGACGTCGCCCTCGACGAAGCTCGGGTGCAGCCAGCCCCAGGTCAGGTTGGCGAGGTGGATGATGATGAAGGCGAGGATGATCAGGCCGCCGATCCGCATCGTCCGCGAGGCCCAGGTCGCCCCGGGGTTCTTGTGGACCTTATAGCCGACCGGGCGGCTGGCGCGGCTCTGCTGCCAGAGCTGCACCGCGGCGGTGACGTGCAGGACGACGCAGACGATCAGGACGATGCGCACGGCCCAGAGGAGTTGCGAACTGGCGAAGACGGGCGCGCCGACGATGCGCAAGAACCGCGAGTAGCCGTTGAACTGCGCGCTCCCCTCGAAGATGTGCAGGTTGCCCCAGATGTGCAGGATCAGGAAGAGGATGCCGATCCCCCCCGTCACCGCCATGATCGTCTTCTTGGCGATGGAGGTGCGGTACAACCGCACGACCGGCGCCGCCGATACTGCCATGCTCGTCCCTCCGCTCCGGCAACGGCCTCCCCCGGCCTGTCCCTCGACAGCGAGAATGTATACTAGCACGACCCGCGGGCCGTGGCATGCCCGTACCAGTATATCGCCATCCGCTCATTATGTCCGCATGGGTCGGTCGGGCCGCGGGGGACGGGCGGCGGGGACGGGGCGGCTGAAGCCGCGGCTTGGGGCCGCCGGGCCCGCAAGCGGGCACCCCCGCACGAAGGCCGCCTGCGCGGCCTGAGTACCTACCCCGACGCACCACCCGGCCCGCTGCGGCAATGACCGGGCGCGCGGACGAGCAGCGCTGACGAGTGGTGAGCGGTGAGCGGCGGACAGGGCGCGGAGGGAGATGGCTGGCGAGGACGAGGCTCGGCCGCGCGGGGCGATGATCTCCGACCCATCGGCTGGCGCCCGCCCATCGACCGCCGGCGCGTGGCGCGCGCTCCTTCTCGGCCCGATCCTGGCCCTGGCGCTGCTGCCGTCGAACGTGGTGGCGACGGCGCTGCCGCTCCTGCGCGACGAGTGGCACGCCGGCGCGACTGCGCTCGGCTGGGTCTTCGCCGCCTACCAGGCCGGCTACGTCGCCGCGGTCCTCCTGGTGCTGCCGCTGACCGACCGCTTCCCGGCCGGGCGCGTGATTGCCGCCTGCGCCGCAGTCAACGGCGTCGCCTTCCTCGGCTTCCCGCTGCTGGCCCACGGCGTCTGGAGCGCGTCGGCGCTGCGCGCCCTGGCCGGTGCCGGGTTGGCGGGGATCTACCTGCCCGGCGCGCGTGTCGTCGCGGCCGCCGCCCCGGGTGCGCGGCGTGGGCTGGCGGTCAGCGCTTACGTCTCGGCCTTCTACTTCGGTTCGTCGCTCTCGCTCTGGGCGACCGGCGCGCTGCTGCCGGCGTTCGGCTGGCGCGGCGCGGCCTATCTCCTCGGCGCGGCCTCGGTCGTCGGGGCGCCGCTGGCCGCGCTGGCGACGCGCGGCGCGCCCGCGCCGGAGGGCGGCGCGGCGCGGCTCTCGCCGGGCGTGCTCCGGCACGAGCCGATTGCGCGCACCATCGCCGCCTACACCGCCCACTCCTGGGAACTCTACGTCTCGCGCGCCTGGCTGGCGGGGTTCCTGGCGACCGTCCTGGCGGCGCGCGGCGCCGACACGCTGGAGGCGGCGTCGCGCGGCGGCCAGTGGGCCGCGCTGATGGTCGGGCTCGGGACCGCCGGCGTCTGGGTCGGCGGCTGGCTCTCCGACCACGTCGGGCGGGCCCGCGCGGCGGTCGCCATCGCGACCGTCAGCGGCGCCCTCTCGCTCGCCTTCGGCTGGCTCGGCGGCGCGGCCTGGGCGCTGCTGGTCGCCACCGGCTGCGCCTACGGCCTGCTGCTCGCGGCCGACTCCGGCATCTACTCGGCCGCGGTGATCGAGCTCGCGCCGCCCGGCCGCATCGGCTCGGCGCAGGCGGCGCAGGCGTTCGTCGGCTTCCTGGCGACGATCCTGGCGCCGGTCGCCGCCGGGGTGGTGCTCGACCTCGGCGGCGGCTTCGGCGGCGCGTTCACCCTCGCCGGCGCCGTCGGCCTCCTCGGCGCGCTGGCGCTGGCCCCGCTGGCGCGGCGTGCGGCCGTGGGGCGCGGGACGTAGGTCGTGGGCCGTAAGCCGTCCGTTCGTCGAGGCCGGCCCCGGTGAGACTAGTGCTGTCGCCCGATCCCGCCGCATGCCGGCACGCTCCCACGCTCTCGCGCTCCCACGTTCCCACGTCACGCCAGCCGCTCGGTGAACCAGGCCAGGCTGCGCTCCAGCACGTCGCGGATGTGGCGCGGCTCGCGCGGGCCGTGGGGGGCGCCGGGGTAGAGGACCAGGCGCGTCTCGACGCCGCGATCCTTCAGCGCGCGGTAGAACTCGTGGCTCTGGCCGGGCGGCACGTCGCGGTCGGCGTCGCCGTGGAGGATCAGCGTCGGCGTCGTGACGCGCGCGGTGGCGTAGATCGGCGAGCGTTGGGTGAAGAGGCCGTCCGGCGCGTAGGGGTCGGCCTCCGCGATGAGGCGGTCCCAGGCGTGGAGGATGCTGCCGCCGTGGAAGGAGAGCCAGTTGGCGATCCCCGCGCCGGCCACCGCCGCCTTGAAGCGGTCGGTCTGCGTCACCGCCCACATCGTCATGTAGCCGCCATAACTCCACCCGCCGATCCCGAGGCGCGCGGGGTCGGCCACGCCGGTCGCGACGAGGTGGTCCACGCCGGCCAGGACGTCGGTGAACTCGCCGCCGCCCATATCGCCGTGGTCGGCCTCGGCGAAGGCGACGCCGCGCCCGTTCGAGCCGCGGTAGTTCGGCAGCAGCACAGCGATCCCGCGCGAGGCCAGGAGCGGTGCCAGCGCGGACAGCCCGCGCGTGTTGAAGCCGTGCCCCGACATCCCGGTCGGCCCGCCGTGGACGATCGTCACGAGCGGCGCGGCCCCGGCCGCCCCGGCCGGGCGCATCAGCAGCCCGCCGATCTCCAGCCCGTCGGCCGCGTGCCAGCGGACGTCCTCGAAGGCGAGCGTGAGATTCTCCCGCGCCCCGGCGTGCAGGTCGGTCAGCCGCGTCCACGCGACCTCGCCGCCCGCGACCCGGCCGAGCCAGATGTCGCCCGGCTCCGCGGCCGAGTCGCGGCGCACGGCGAAAGTCGCGCCGTCCGCGGCCACGCTGATACCGCCGTAGCCGAAACTGACCGGCCCGCGCCAGAGCCGTTCCCAGCCGGGCGCCTCGCCCGCGCCCACGAGCCCGACGCTGACCTCGTTGTCGTCGTAGGCGTCGCAGAGGAGCGCGCCGCCGTCCGGTCGCCAGGTTGCGGTGTTGACGCTGCAGTCGAGGCCGGGCGTGAGGTTGCGCGCCGGGCCGCGCCCGGCCGGGACGACCCAGAGGTCGCCGCCGGACATGCCGGGATCGCTCCAGGCGCAGGAGACGAAGGCGACCGAGTGGCCGTCCGGTGAGGGCGCGGGGCGCGCCACCTGCCGCCCGGCCGGCGGTGTATAGAGCGTGGTCAGCGCGTCGCCGTCGAGGCCGAGGCGCGCCAGCCGGCAGCCGTACCAGGCCGCCGCGGTCGGCTCGTCCGCGACGACGACCGCCAGCGCTTGGCCGTCCGGCAGCCAGGCGAACTCCCAGACCTGCGCGTCCGCCTCCGCCACCTTGCGCGCCGCGCCGCCGGCGACGTCCACCAGCCAGAGCCGGTCGTAGCGCGGCTCCTCCTCGAAGACCACCGGCGCGGTCTTCTCGTCGCCCTTGTCCTCGCCCTCGCCGCCCGTGTCGTCCTTCCTGTCCGTGCGGAGGAAGGCGATTCGCGCGCCGTCCGGCGACCAGGCGAACCGCTTCACCGCGCCCTTCGGCGTGTCGAGCGCGCGGGCCTCGCCGCCGTCGGCCGGCAGCAGGTAGAGGCGCGCCGTGCCCTTCTCGGCGCGGTCGGAGAGGAAGGCCAGCGTCGTGCCGTCGGGCGACCAGGCTGGCGCGCTGTCCCGGCCCGGCCCCTGCGTCACCTGTCGGGCGTCGCCGCCCGCGGCGTCCACCAGCCAGATGCGGCTCCCTTCCGGCTTGGCGCGCTCGCCCGCCAGCGGCGCCTGCACGACGAAGGCGACGCGCCGGCCGTCGGGGCTGATCCGCGCGTCGGTCACGCCGCGGTACGACAGGAGGTCGTCGACGCTCAACATCCGCGTGTCTCCTTTCTGACCGGGACGATATCAGGATTGCCGGCGATTCTACGACAATCGCCCCAGAGGCCGGCGCGCCGGTAGCCGGCCACCATCGCGAGCCCGATGGCGAACTGCATGAGGCCGAGCAGCGCCTGGTAGAACGCGTACCACGGCGGGCCGGCCGCGGGGAGCACCCCCGCGAGTTCGAGCCCGGTCGCCGGCACGCGCAAAATGCCGGCGAGGAAGGCCACGGCGATCACCCAGAAGACCCAGCGCCAGCGCCGCAGCACCCCGACCACGGCCACGGCGATCAACGCCGAGAGCGCGGCCAGGACGGCGAACTCAACCGCCCTGCTCTCGCCGCCCGGCAGCCGCAGCGCCCGGTCGTAGACCTCGGGCGCCGCCGCGAGGATCGCCACGAGGCTGACCCAGACGAGCGCGAAGAAGCCGAGCACGAGCGCCTGCGTCCGGTTGGCTACCGCGCGCTGCCCCACGCCGGACATGCCGCCCCTCGGATCAGCCCGCGGGCTGGCCGCGGGCTTCCATCTCCCAGGCGTGGTCGAGGACGTGCCAGGCGATCCGGCGGGCGGCGTAGCGCGGCGGCCAGCCCTTCGGCGCCGGCGGCTGACCGTCCGAGGGCCGGCCGAGCACATCCAGGATCGCGGCGCGCAGCGCGGCAATGGCGGCCGCGTCGTCGTGCGCCGGCTGGCGCTGCCTGACGCCGATCTTGCGCGCGTAGGCCGCCTCCGCGCCCAGGACGTGATCGAGCAACTTGTCGCGGTCGCGCCCGCCGCCGCGCGGCCCCTTGCGCAGTTCGGCCGGCGCGACGGCCGCGACGTCGTCGAGGGTCGCCCAGGCCGCGGCGACGAGCGCGGCCAGCCTCCCGGCCTCGTCCGCAGCGAGCGGCGCGGCGTCGCCCGTCGCGATCTCG
>DASSSV010000240.1:0-2044 GCA_035708265.1 Thermomicrobiales bacterium
CGCGCTCGCGGACCATCCGCGCGCCGCTGGTCGGGTCGCGGTAGACCGGCGTGTCGAGGACGGCGAGCCGGCCGTCGGCGCGGAGCGCGCGCAGCGCCTCGCCGAGCGCCGCCGTGCAGTCGGCCGCGTAGTGCAGCGAGGCGTTGAAGATCGCCAGGTCGAATTGCCCGGCCTCGCAGGGCAGGTGCTCGTAGTCGGCCTGGACGGCGGCGAAGGGGGCGAAGTCGCCGTACCAGGCGCGCGCGCCGAGGCCGTCGAGCCGGTCGGTCGAGAGGTCCACGGCGGCGACACGGTGGCCGCGTCGCGCCAGGCGGTGCGCCAGCCAGCAGTTGCCCGCGCCGAGGTCGAGCACCGCCAGCGGCCGGCCGCGCGCGCGCTCCAGCGGGCACACGACGCGCGCGATCAGCGCGCGATAGTGCCGCGAGCGCAGGCGCCAGATCGCGCGCTGCGGGTCATCGGCCGGCACGCGCGGGAGGGCGGCGTAATAGGCCGGGTCGGGTCGCCCCCAGCCCTCGGCGGCGCGCACGGTCTCGTACTGCGCCAGGAAGGACGCGAAGCGCGCGGCGCGCTCGGCGGGCAGGAAACGCCAGATGCCGCCCTCGCAGCGATAAGTCTCCGCGCACCGGGCACAATGGGCCGCATCGCCGTTTATGTCGAGCGCGCTGCGGCAGCGCGGGCAGGCCGGCGCGAAGGGGAGGGCGAATGCGGTGGCGGGCGGCGCCGTGGCGGGCATGTCAGTCGCGCCTCGTCAGGACGATCAGGAAGTGGTCGCCGGCGTCGCGCAGCAGCGGCAGCGCGCCGAGGCGATCGTCGAGCCGGTCGAGCGCGGCGACGAGCGGGCGGGCGCGGCGCTCGATGCCGACCAGGTAGGGTGGCGGCGTGAAGAGGCCGAGCGCGCGGTAGCGCGTCGGCGCGAAGCCGCCCGCGAAGGCAGCGGCGAACTCGCGCGGCGTGTAGTAGCGCGTCCAGACCGTCGCGCCGTTCAGCCCGACCGGCACCGCGCCGCGCGCGCGGCGCAGGCGGGCGCGCGCCCAGTCGCCGCGCGCGGTGTAGTACGCGAACTCCCACGGGCAGACGCGGCCGATGACAGACGCGACCAGCCGCCCGCCCGGCGCCAGCAGCCGCGCGCAGGCGCGGGCGGTCGCCGCGAGGTCCGGCACGCAGTTGAGCGGGCCGAGATTGGAGTAGATGCCGTCGAAGCGCTCGCCCGCCAGCCGGTCGAGCTCGTGCCCGCCGACGACGCGCGCGTCGATCGCGCCCTCTAATCCCTGCGCCGCCGCGCGCTCGCGCGTCCGCGCCACCATCCCCGGCGACCAGTCGGTCGCGACGACGCGGTAGCCGCGCGCCGCCAGGTACGCGGCGTCGAGGCCGGTGCCGCAGCCGAGGTCGAGGAGGCGCGCGCCGGGCGGGAAGGTCGCGATCAGTTCGCGCCGGACCCGCGCGCGCATCCGCCGGATCAGCGCGTTGTTGCCGAGCGGCCCGTCGTACTCGGCCGCGACGCCGTCGAACGCCCGGCGGGTGTCTTCAAGGGCGGCGGCGGTGGCCCCCGCGCCCGCGGTTGAAACCGCGGCTACGGGCTCGCTGCGGCTCGCCGCGAAACCCGCCTCCGCGGGTTGGGGCGAAAGTCCGCGTCCCAGGCCGCCGGGTGCCCTCTGGGCATGGACTTCGTGGCGCCGTGAGGCGCCCTTGGCCGCGGCTTCAGCCGCGGGCGCGTCGCCCCGCGCGTCTTCGCCTCCCCACGCCCTCACGCTCTCACGCTCCACGCTCTCACGCTCCCACGTCTACGCCTGCGGCGTCGGGCGCGCGGCGGCCTCGGCGCTCATCGTCGGCGGCAGCGGGGCGGCGCCGCGGTGCGGGACGCGCGCCAGCCGGCCGAGCCGCCGCCGCGCGAGGGGCAGCGTCGCCGCGTGGTAGGCGGCGGCCAGCGCGCGGCGGGCGTCGCCGCGACGCAGGGTCGCCGGCCGACGCGCGGCGGCGCGGAGATCCGCCCAGGTCCGACGTGCGCGGAACTCCTTGTGCAGGACGACGTGCAACTGCCGGTAGA
>DASSSV010000241.1:0-20765 GCA_035708265.1 Thermomicrobiales bacterium
GCCTCTCGTCACTCGTACTTCGTACTTCGTCAGGCGCGGCTTTCCGCCGCGGGCGGGATGAAACGATAGCCGATGCCCCAGCGCGTCTGGATGTAGCGGGGGTTGTCGGCGTCGTCGCCGAGCTTCTGGCGCAGGCGCCGCACGAAGACCTTGACGTAGTGCAGGTCGTTGACGTAGGCCGGGCCCCAGACCCGCTCCAGCAGGATCTGGTTGGGGAGGACCGTGCCCGCGTGGCGCGCCAGCTCTTCGAGCAACTGGTACTCGGTCGAGGTCAGGGGCACGACCTCGCCGCCCAGGCGGACCTCGTGTGTCGTGAAGTCGATCGTCAGGGCGCCGCTGGCGAAGCCCGGCACGTTCGTCGGCTGGCTCGCCGCGCTGCGGCGCACCAGCGCGCGCAGCCGCGCCAGCAACTCCAGGTGGTCGAACGGCTTGGTCAGGTAGTCGTCCGCGCCGAGGTCGAGCGCGCGCACCTTGTCCAGCGTCGCGTCGCGCGCCGTCAGCATCAGGATCGGCACCTGCGAGTGCTGGCGAATGCGCTGGCAGACCTCGAAGCCGTTGGGCGGCGGCATCGCGACGTCGAGGATCACCAGGTCCGGCTGCTCGGCCGCGAAGCGCTCCAGCGCCTCGCGGCCGTTGCCGGCGATAGTCACCTGGCAATCGGGCCAGTTCATCCGCAGGCCGAACGCGACCACCTCCGCGAGGTCGCGCTCGTCTTCGGCGATCAGGAGCTTCAGCGCCATCCGCGTCCTCCCTCCCCCCGTGTCGGTCAGTAGGCGTCGTGCCGCGGCGGCTCCGCCCGCGGCAGCGCGACCCCGACGGTCGCGCCGCGCGGCCCCTCCGAGCCGTCCGCGCCGGCGATCCAGAGCCGGCCCCCCTGCAGTTCCACGATGCCGAGCGCGATCGCCAGCCCCAGCCCCCCGCCGCTCTCGTGGGCGACGCCGCGCTCGCGCAGGCGGCGCCGGACGGCCTCGGGGATGCCCGGCCCGTCGTCCGCGACGGTGACGACGACCTCGTCCGGCGTGGCCCGGCCGGTCAGCGCGATGCGCGTGCCGGCCGGCGTGTGCCGCGAGGCGTTGTCGAGCAGGTTCGTCAGCGCCTGCTCCAGCCGGCGGCGGTCGGCCTCGACCGGCAGCGGCGCCGCCAGGTCCACCGCCAGGCGCTGCCCCTTCCCGGCGATGACCGGCGCCAGCGCGTCGGCCACGCCGGCCGCGAGGTCGCGCAGGTCGAACGGCGCGCGCCCGACGGCGAGGGTGCCGATGCGGATCTGGTTGAAGGTCAGCAGGTCGTCGATCAACCGGGCGAGGCGCAGGGAGTTGCGCCGCAGGTTCGCCAGCAGGTCGCGCTCGGCCGGCTCCAGCCGGTCGGCGACCCGCGCCGCCAGCAGCCCCAGCCCCGCCCGGACCGCCGTGAGCGGGGTGCGCAGGTCGTGGGAGACGGTCGCCATGAACTCGTCCTGCAACTGGCGCGGGCTGCGCCCGGCGATCTCGCGGATGACCAGCACGCCGCGGCGCTGCCGGCCGACCCCGCCGTCCACCGCCTGGCCGTAGATCTCGAAACGGCGGGGCGTGCCGCCGCGGGCCTCCAGCGTGCATTCCATCGCGAACGCCTCGCCGCGCGCCGCCCGCTCCCAGGGCGACGCCTCGGGCGGCAGGGGCCGGCCGGCGGCGTCGCGCGCGGCCGGCGGCGTCGCCGGATCGCCGAAGCGGCGGCGGTAGGCCGCGTTCGCCAGGGCGTCGCGGCCGGGGTCGAGGACCAGGATCGCGTCGTCGAGGCCGTCGGTCGCGTCCCCGTCACGCTCCGCCGTCGGCCGCCGCGCCGCGTCCCGCGCCCGCAGGCTCTCGTTGGCGATGGTCAATTCTTCGAGCCGCGCCAGGAGGTCCGGGCCCGCCGGCGCGTCGGTCAGGCCGGGGAAGTCCGGGGCAGGCGCCCCCGCCCGGCGGTAGATCCAGGGCAGGCCGTCGTGCGGCGCGAAGTGCGCGGCGGGCGGGCCGGCCGCGTCGCCGTCCGCGACGAGTAGATAGCCGCCCTCCCGGACGGCGTGGGCCAGCGCCGCCCAGGCGTGTGCCGGCCGCGGCGAGGCGGCGTCGCCGAGGCGGTCGCAGCAGAGCGCCAGGTCGATCCGTCCGAGCGGCGGGCGCCGGCCGAGGTCGTGCCGGCCGAAGACGAGGAGATCCATGACATCGTCGCGCAGCCGGCAGGTCTCGCCGGCCGTGGCGAGGTAGCGCGTGGCCAGGTCGCCCGGCAGCGCGGCGAAGGCGGCGACGGCGTAGCGGCCGCGCCGGGCCGCGGCGAGCGCCGCCTCGTCGCCGTCGGTCGCGAAGATGCGCACCGTGACGGCCGACGCGCCGCCGAGCGCGTCCGCGACCAGCATCGCCAGCGCGCAGGCCGGCTCGCCCGACGCGCAGCCGGTCACCCAGAGGCGCAACACGCCGGCGCGGCGCGCGTCGTCCACCAGGCCGGGCAGCACCGTCCCGCGCAGGTAGGCCGCGCGGGCGGGGTCGTGGAAGAAGGGCGCGGCATCCGGTAGTGCTGCCATGCGTTCGACCTCCGCCGCGACACGGGCCGGGCCAGGCCCTCCCGTCGCCGCCGCCGGCGCATGCCCGCAGGTGCGGATGAGCGCGTTCGATCGTTCGCCGTGCCGGGCCCGCGCGTCGCCTGGCGTGCGCCGCGCGCGATCCCGCCCCGCCTGCTTGCACGTCGCGTGCCATTGGTTTTTTGTGGCTGGGGGCGCTGGTGGCTGAAGTCGCGCCTATCGGGAGGCCCGTACGCGGGCACCCCGCCACGAAGCCCACGCCCGGAGGGCACCCGGCCGGCTGGGCCCCGCCCATCGTCCCGGCCTACCGGGATGGGTTCGTGGTAGGGTGCCCGTGCGCAGGCTTGCCGGTAGCCGGGGCTTCCGCCGACAGGTTTCCTCCCTGACGCCGGTCGCTGACGGGCGTCCCGCCCGCGCGGGCGCGCAAACGCCGGCGGCCGGGGACGATAGGCGCCCCCGGCCGCCGGCGTGGATCTCCTGGCTGCCGCTTATGCCTGCTTCGAGTGCTCGGGCTTGCGGTGCCAGTCGCCGTCCTCGCCCTTCTCGTACTCGTGCTTGACGGCGGCCCAGGCGACCCGGAAGGCGCGCTCCTCGTCGTTGTACTCGTCGCTCGCGCTGTTGAACGCGGCGCGGAAGATCTCCTGCGCGTGCTTCGGCAGGTGGTCGCGGACGCTCTCCGGCAGATCCGCGGTGGTGCGATACGGCATCGACATCCCTCCTTTCGTGGCGCGCGCCCCGCCTCAGAGGACCAGCGGGCCGAGTTGCGCGCGCAGCCGGTGGACGCCGCTCTTGATCGTCCCGGACGGCAGGCCATCCCGCGCGCTCAACTCCCGGACCGTCATCCCGAGGGCCAGGCCGACGAGCACCGCGCCGTACGGCTCCTCGGCCAGCGCCGCCAGCGTGCGATCGAGCAGGATGCGCACCGCGGCGTCGTCCGCCAGGTCGCGGCGCGGGGCCGGGAACCGCGCGTCCAGCGGCAGCGGCGGGCGCGTGCCGCGCCGGTGGCGGTAGCCGTCCACCGCGATGTGGCGCAGCGTGGTGTAGCAGTAGGCGGGGGTGATCGGCTTGTGGACCTGCGCGAGCCGCAGGTAGGTGTCCTGGACGAGATCCTCGGCCTCCTCGCGCGTCGACACGAACCGCCGCGCGTAGCGCAGGAGGTTGGGGTAGAGGCTGGTGGGATCGCGCAGCGGCTCGGTCCGCAGGGTCGCCGCCGCGCGCCGTCGCGCTGGCGTGCCGTCGTCCTCCATCGCGTCCGTCGTCTCCACTCCTTGCACCGCCATCGGTAGCAGCCTTCGCTCGCCGGGGCCACCGCGCCCCTCACCATTCGTTACTCGTCACTCGGCCGCGAGCAGCGCGAGCCCGGTCTCCGGGTCGTGCTGGCGGCGCAGGCGCGCCGGCGTCTCAGTGACCACGACCTCCAGCGTCGGCCAGACGTGGGCCTCCAGGATGTGCCCGCCGCGCGTCGTGCCGTCGGACCGGCCCACGACGACGTGGGCGTGGATCTTCGGCTTGCCGTCGCTGAGCGTGATGTTGCCGACCAGGGAGAGGACTTCGACCTGCTCCTCGATCGGGATCTGGCGGTAGTCGCGCCGCTCGCGGTCGAAGTACCCGAGCGTCGCCCCGCTGAACGCCCCGATCGCCGTGAACTCGCTGGAGTCGCAGCCCTGCTGCTTCGCGAAGTCCGTCAGCCCGGCGATGACCTCGTCGCCCTTGTCGAAGACGACGGCGAAGATCCGCCCGCCCTGCTCCTGGAGCAGCGTCGATTTCATCATCTCCCCCTCGCGACGGCCGGGTGCGGTGCGGCCCGCGCCTCACTCCCCCGCCGCCGCCTCGCGGCCGGCGCCGTCGCCGGCCCACGCCCCGAGCGGGAAGGGGCCGGCCGCCGGATGGCGCACGCCGCGTGCCACGGCGCGCGGCCGGGCGGCGGGGCCGTCGTGGACCTGGCGCAGTTCCAGCCAGCCGCCGTGCGCCGTCGCCAGCACCGCCCACAGCGGATGCCGCCAGAGTGCGGTGTTGTACTCCGCGCGCGGCACGCGCCACCAGTCGGCGCGCAACTCGGCGTCCATCGTCAGGTACTCGGCCCCGCACAGCGGGCCGGACAGGTAGCCGTCGGCGCCGATGACGAGCGTTTCTCCGGTGACGGTGTGGCGGATCAACCGGTACTCCATCGTCGTCCCCCTCGTGCGTCGGATCGTCGGCCCTCCTCCCGATGAGGGGCGAGCGGCACGGTCGCCGCGACCGCACCGGATCGCCACCCCGCACCACTTGACCGCGTGTCGCGTGGACTCACGGCGGCGGCATGCCGCCGCGCCTCACAACAGCGTAGCGCCAAAGTCTCAACGTCCTGGTAAACGGTGGTTAAGAGGATGGTAAAGGATTGCTTGGGAGGGCGTAGGCAGCGCCGCGCCGGCGATTGACATCGCCGCTAGGGGTTCGCTCCACTCGCCGCAAAGTCCGCCTCCGCGGACTGGGATGGAGCCAACCCGCGGAGGCGGGTTTCGCGGCGGCGGGGTACCCACCGCAGATGGGTCTGCCTCTGGCCGCGGTTTCAACCGCGGGCCAGCCGCCGCGCGGCGGCGACGGCCTCCGCCGCGGCGAGCGGCGCGGTGGCGACGGTCGCGCCGGCGGCGAGCAGGCACCAGAAGCAGAACGCCCGGTGCTTCGTCCACTGGTCCGCCGTCAGTCGGACCGCCTCGGCGGTGTCGAACGCCACCTTCGCGGCCAGCGCCAGCGGGAGCCAGGGCCGGTCGCGGGCGCGCTCCGCCCCGCCGGCCGCCGCCAGTGCCAGCGTGACGGCGTAACTCATCAGCGCCAGCGCGCCGTCCGGCATCGCCAGCGCGGCGTACGCCTCGGCCGAGGCGTCGACGCACTCGGCGTCGAAGTGCGGCAGCGGCGGCTCGGGCAGGCGTCGGAGGATGCCCATCTGGTAGAGGGTGACCAGACCCATCGATCCCATCGCGGCCAGCGACAGGCCGACGATGCCCCGCCGCCGCGCCAGGTCCGGGCCGACCCCCTCCCGCAGTTGCCGGCTCAACTCGCTCGGACTCGTGCCCATGGCCCTCCTCCTCCACTCGCCCGCACCGGCGGGATGCGTCGCCGTCGCCGCGACGGCGACGGCCTGCCGGCCCCGTCCCCAGGTCAGCCGGCGGCCTCGTCGCGTGTGCCCGCGTCGTCGCGCAAATAGACCCCTCCGCCGTCCACGCGCGCGATCGCCGCGCGCGGGAAGGTGTGCCCGTTCACCCGGATGCCGTCGCCGTTCGCGCTCTCGATGGTGCCGACCAGGCGGCGGCCCGCCCCGTAGACGTGCAGGCCGGCGGGGATCGCCTCCGTGTCGCCCGTGTCGTCGCCCCGCCCGGCGTCCGCGCCGCGGTTCGCCTCCCGCAACTCGCCGCGCAGCGCCAGGAAGACCGCGCCGGCGACCAGGATCGTCGCCCCGGTGGCGAGGATGCGCAGGGCCAGGGCGACGACCGCCGCCTGGTGGTGCCCCACCCCGAAGCCCGTCAGCGCGCCGAGCGCGCTGATCTCGGCGATGCCGATCTCCGTCGGGATTGGGACCAGGATGACCGCCAGGACCATCGCGGCGTAGACGGTGATGACGGCCACCCAGCCGAGGTGGGGCAGGCCGAGCGCCCGGATGATGACATAGAGGTCCACGCCGTAGACGAACATGTACAGCGCCGTCGGCACGAAGTTCGTCGCCGTGCGCCACCGCAGCAGCGCGCGGCCGTCCTTCAGGAACTCCGCCGTGTCGCGCCGGACGCGGGCCAGCCAGCCGGGGAGGCTCGCGCTCCGCTCCTCGCCCAGCCGCACCAGCCCCCACAGCCCGGCGATCAGCAGCAGCCAGACGCCGACGACCACGAGCAGGCCCCACCGCACCCATGGGACGCCGGGGATGCCGACGACCAGGACGACGAGCAGGGCCAGCGTCGCCTCCAGCCCGAGGATCGCCGTGGTCGCCGCGGACGAGCGGACGGTCCGCTGTTCGTCCAGGTGCGCCAGGCGCTTGAGGAGGTAGTTCTCGACGTAAACGCCGGCCGGCAGGCTCTTGGTCACCTCGCCGCCGGCGAAGGCGAGCAGCGCCTCGCGGAAGGGGACCTCGATGCCGAGTTCCCGCATCAGCGTGTTCCAGACGTAGAGGCGGGCGGCGAGATAGGGGAAGGTGAGCAGCAGCACGAGCCACCAGACCTGCTCGATCGCCGCCCAGAGCGCGGCCGCGTTCTTCGGCGCGCTGGCGAGGCTGGCGACGTAGGCGAGCAGCCCGGCGGCCACGAGCGTCGGGAGCACGATGTTCGCGTGGGCGTGGTCCGCGAGCCAGCGGACGGCGCGCTTCGCCCGGTCCATGGCGTCCTCCTCCGCTCCGGCCGCCGCGGCGCCCGGCGCCCTCACGGCTTCTCCTCCTCCTTGAGGGCCGCCGCGGAGTGCTGCACGCTCGCGAGGTCGAGGTGGATGCCGAGGAAGTCGGCGAGGGCGGGGATCGAGGCGGCGACCGGGAGCGCGATCAGGATCCCGACGAAGCCGAGCAGATACCCGCCGGCGATCACGGCGACGAGCGCGACCAGCGGCGAGACCCGGTTGGTGCGCGAGTGGACGTTCGGGATCAGGATGTGGTCCTCGAAGAAGAGGTAGACGACGAAGGCGCCCGCGATGATGAACGCCTTGATCGGCGAGACCGCCAGGGCGACGACGAACGGCGGGATCCCCGCGAGCCAGGCCCCGAACATCGGGATGATGTCGGCCAGGCCGGCGAAGACCGCGAGCGGGAAGGCGGTCGGGATCCCCAGGATGAGGAGGAGCACGAAGGTGAAGGCCCCCACCGTCACGGAGCGGATGGCCTGCCCGAGCACGTAGCCGCTGACCTGGCGCCGCATCTCGCCGAGCGTGGCCAGCGCGTCGCGCCGCCGGCGCGCCGGCAGCAGGCCGACGAAGAACGCCGTGAGGCGTTCGCGGTCGGTCAGCAGGTAGACCGTGATGAAGAAGACCGCGAAGGCCGCCACCCCGACGTCGAAGATGTCCTGAATGGCGGGCACGACGTTCTGGCCGACCCGGCCGCCGAAGTGCTGGGTCAGCGCACCGGCATACCGGCCGAGTTGTACCTGGATCCCGTGCTGCGCCAGCATCCTCTGCAGCCGGCCGAGGTACTCCTGGCTGTGCGCGATGAGGTAGCGCGCCTGGGTGATGAAACTGGGCACGACGAGCCAGATGACGAGGCCGCAGGCGACGGCGATGGAGAGGGCGACGAGCGTGATCGCCAGCGCGCGCGGCACGCGACAGCGCCGTTCGAGGAACGCCTCGTAGGGGATGAGCGCCGCCGCCAGCAGCAGCGCGACGATGATCCAGAGGATGACCTGCCAGACCAGGCCCAGCAGGTAGAAGACGATCAGCACGCCGACGACTTTGAAGATGGCCGCGTAGGAGATGTCGAGCACGACCCGCTGTCCGGCCGGCTGGCGCACGTCGCTCTTGACCGCGGTGCTGATGTCCTCGGCCTTGCGTTGGAGTTCTTCGTCGGCGGGAGGCTCCGACATGGGGGTCCGATCGGGGCAGTCGGGAGTCGGCAGTCGGCAGTCGGCAGCACCGGCTTCGCCATCGTTGACCGGGTCGGCTTACGGAAACCGCCACTTCCGACTCCCGACTCCCGACTCCCGACTCCGTCAGCGCTTCGTCGCCAGCGTCGTCGCCGCGGCGACCGCGCCGGCCAGGCCCGCCGCGCCGGCCAGCAGCCAGTTGCGGTGCTGGCTGGCCCAGAGTTGCCCGCTCCGGTCGCTGGCCCGGTCGTCGAACGTGCCGTGCGCCCCGAAGTCTCGGTCCTTGTCGACCGGCTGCCAGAGGTTGTCCGGCCGATCCGGGTCGCGCGGCTGGTCGGTCTGCTGCGACTGGAAGCCGGTCTTCGACAGGTACCAGTCGCCCACCCCCGGCGCCATCTTGTTGCCGCGGATGACGATCGCGGTGGAGCCGCCGACGTACCACTGGCGGCGGTAGTGGTGCGCCGCCCACCAGATCGCCTCCGCCGCCACCTCCGGCTGGTAGATCGGCGGGACCGGCTGCGCCTTGTGCGGCAGGCGGCTGAGGACCCAGCCGAACTGCGGCGTATTCAGCGCCGGCATCTGCACCATCGAGATCTTGACGTTGCTGCCCTCGTGCATCAGCTCGGCGCGCACCGACTCGGTGAAGCCCTGGATCGCGTGCTTCGCGCCGCAGTAGGCCGACTGGAGGGGGATGCCGCGGTAGGCCAGCGCCGAGCCGACCTGGACGATGATCCCGCGGTCGCGCGGCTTCATCCGCTTCAGCGCGGCCAGTGTGCCGTAGACCTGGCCGAGATAGGTCACCTCGGTCACGCGCTTGAACTCGTCCGGCGCGATCTCGGTGAAGGGCGCGAAGACCGAGGTCATCGCGTCGTTGACCCAGATGTCGATCGGCCCGAACTCTTGCTCGACCCGCGCCGCCGCCCGCTCGACCGCGTCGGCGTCGGCTATGTCGGTCGGCAGGGCCAGCGCCCGTCCTCCCGCCTGCTCGACGTCGCGCTTCGCCCCCTCCAGCCCCGCGTCGCCGCGCGCCAGCAGCCCGATGTGCGCGCCCTCCTGCGCGAACCGGCGCACCGTCGCGCGGCCGACGCCGGCCGACGCCCCGGTGATGACGACCACTTCCGGCCGATTGTCCTGCTCCGACATGCCTTCCTCCTTACTCTCCTGCGCCCGATCCGGCGCCGGCCTCCCGGCGCCGCCCGTCCGTCGTGTACCGCCGCAGCGCCAGCCAGCCGCCGCCGACTCGCTCCCGCGCGGCCGGCGCCGCCAGCGCGAGGGCCACCACCGCGGCGCCGACCAGCGCGGTGTTCGCCGCGGCGACTGCGGGGAAGCCGAGCGGCCACGGCGCGATCAGCAGCGCGAGGCCGAAGATGACGTTGAGCCGCCCGAGCGCCCGCATCGCCGGCCAGAGCGCCACGATGGCGCACCCGGCGACGAGCGGGCCGACGACGCGGTCCACCGTCCGCGCGGCGCCGCCGTAGCCGAGCGCGGCCGGCGCGATGATGAGCCAGATGCCGCCGAGCGCATTGAGCGCTTCCGCCCACATCTCAGGCTTCCTCCGCGCAATCGCCGCACCCCCACAGCGCGCGCCAGACCGAACGGCCGCGGGCACGCTCCCGCGCTAGGTGCTGCGCGGCGGCCAGGCACTCGCTCAGTCCAGGCCCGGCCAGGTTGATCGAGATCGCCGCCGAGCAGAGGCAGAGCGTACACCAGGCCCCGAACGCCACCGGCTGCAGGATCACCAGCAGCACGCTCCCGACGCCGAGCGCCGCCACGACGACCCCGAAGGCGAAGACCAGCCACGGCGCGGTGCGCCAGCGGTCGCGCCCGCCCAGCGCCCCGAAGAGCACGTCGAGCGCGTAGCCGACCGCGCCGAGCGCCGCGTCGGGGATCGGCAGGAGCCGCGCCACCGCCGAGTGGAGGATCGTCACCGACCCGTGCCCGAAGAACGGTTCCCAGACCGTCGGGTAGAAGCCGGCCTGGTAGAGCGCGAGGTAGGTGGCGATGGCGCAGCCGACCAGCGCGAGCCCGGCCAGGATGTACCGCTCCCGGTGCGCCGACGGGTTGTAACTCCAGTCCGGCGGCGTCCAGCGGTCGGCCTCGGCGGCGGGCGGCGCGGCGGACATGCGGCGTGGCGCTCCTTTCGGTGGCCAGGGGTGAGGGCGAAACGCTACTCCTCGAACGCCGCCGTCCAGGCGGCCAGGTCCCGTGGCGTCATGTGGCCCTCGGCGAGCCGGGCGTCCCGGTCGCCGAAGCGCTCGACGTCGGGCAGGTACTGGCGCAGCGACAGCAGCGTGCCCCGGCAGACCCGATCCGCCGGCGCGGGGGTGTCGCTCTCCCGCCGCGCGCGGTCGAGGAGGTCGGCCATGACCCAGCCGGGCACCAGGTCGCGCTCGGCGGGGTAGATGAACCCGAAGAGGATCAGCGCACTCAGCAGCACCCGCCAGTGCGGACCGAAGCGGCGGAGCAGTCGCGCCCAGTCGAGGCCCCCGCCGTGGCTCCGCAGAAGGTGTGCCACGTCGGAGAGGTCGCAGCGCTCGCGCTCCATGATGTACGCCTTCTGCCAGATCATCTCCTCGGGCGGGCAGAGCCGCACCGGCACGTCGAAGATCTCCGCCTCGACCGCGTTGGCGAACCATTCGTCGTCGACCGGGCAAGCGCCGTTGCCCGAACTGAAGATCACGTCCACCAGCGCGTCGCCGTCGAACGCCTTGCCCAGCCAGTGGTGGAAGGTCAGCTCGGTGCGGTAGCCCGCCGCGGCCAGCGCCGCCAGCGCGTCGGCACAGTCGCCCGGCCGCACCATCACGTCGAGGTCCTTGGTGTGGCGCACGAGGCCGGTGTAGCGGCCGTAGGCGTAGGCCCCGCCGACGAGGAAGGGAACTCCCGAGTCCCGCAGCGTGGCCAGTACGCGGTGGTAGAACGCGCGGACCTCCGGCGCGAGGCCCTCCTCCAGCGCCTGGCTCGCGGTCAGCGGCTCCATGCTCGTCCCCTCTCGCGTGGTCCGGCCCGCGGCATACGCCTTGCAGGCGGCGGACGGCGGTGGCGCGCGGCGCCGGCCCGGCCGGCGCCGTCACGCGACGATAATGCAGGATGGAGGCCACGATGACGGCGCAGGCGGCGGAGACGACATCAGCGGGGGCGCGGACCGTGCGGCTGGCGGCGGTCGCGGACATCCACTGCGGCAAGGACTCGCAGGGGCGCTTGCAGCCCCTCTTCGCCGCCGCGGAGGCCCACGCCGACGTGCTGCTGCTGGCCGGCGACCTGACCGACTACGGGCTGCCCGAGGAGGCGCACCTGCTGGCGAAGGAACTCGCGGCCGGGATCCGCACGACCCCGGTCGTGGCGGTGCTCGGCAACCACGACTACGAATCGGGCCGCGAGGACGAGGTGCGCGACATCCTCTGCGACGCCGGCGTGACCATGCTCGACGGCGAGTCCTGCGAGATCGAGGGCGTCGGCATCGCCGGCATCAAGGGCTTCGCCGGCGGCTTCGGCCGGGGCACGCTCGGCTACTGGGGCGAGGCGGCGATCAAGCGCTTCGTGCAGGAGGCGATCGACGAGGCGCTCAAACTGGAGTCGGCCTTAGCCCGGCTGCGCACCGAGCACCGCATCGCCCTCCTGCACTACGCGCCGATCGCCGCGACGGTGGAGGGCGAGCCGCCCGAGATCTACCCCTACCTCGGCACCAGCCGGCTGGAGGAACCGCTCGGCCGCTTCCCGGTCAGCGTCGTCTTCCACGGCCACGCCCACGCCGGCAGCCCCGAGGGCCGCACGAGCCACGGCGTCCCGGTCTACAACGTCTCGATGGGGCTCCTGGCGCGCACCTTCCCCGGTCGCTCGCCGCTGCGGATGCTCGAGCTGCCGGCGACGGACGTGGGAGCGTGAGAGCGTGGGAGCGTGGGGCGGGGGCGAATGGGTGGTTGGTGTGAGGGGCCGGCGCGCCCGCGGTTGAAACCGCCGCTGGAGGCTCGCTCCGCTTGCCGCGAACGTCGCCCGCGCGGGATGGGACGTCCCGAGTCCGCGCAGGCGGACTTCGTGGCCGGAGGCCATTCAGGCGCGGTTTCAACCGCCAGCCCTCACGCCCATCCTACGCTCTCACGCTCTCACGCTCCTACGCTCCCACGTCACACGCGGAACGGGAACGTCTCCGGCGCCTCGCCGGTCTCCCAGCCGGGGGTGCGCTCCAGCGGCTCGACCGCGCGCGTCTCATCGAAGTAGAGCAGCGCGTCGAACTGCTCCGGCAGCCACGCCTCGAAGTAGTGGCTGTAGCGCTCGGTTTCCGGGCGGTAGACCACGCCGATCGCCCGCTCCAGCCGCGGCTCGCGCAGCGTCGCCGGCGCGTCACCGTCGCGCAGCGTCAGCAGGAAGCGCGGCAGGCCGACCTCGTGGAAGAGCGCCTCGTAACTCCCCGCCAGCCCCGGCCGGACCCGCTTGCGCTCGGCCGGCAGGTCCCAATCGGACGCCGCGGTGACGGTGCCGTGGTCGGTGCTGAAGCCGACCAGCGTCGCGTCGCGGCCGTGGCGCTCGCGGACGAGCTGCCCGACGTTCAACTCGCCCCCGCGGCCCAGTTCGGTCGCGCGCGCGTCGCCGAGGTGCGAGTTGTGCGCCCAGACGACGACCTTCGTGTGCCCGGCTTGCCCGGCCTGCGCGTCGAGGTGGCCGACCAGCGCGTCGAGCGTCTCGGCCATGTGGCGGTCGCGCAGGTTCCAGGAGGAGTTCCGGCCGCGGAACATCGCCCGGTAGTATTCCTCGGCGTTCTTCACCAGCCGCGCGTTCTGCTCGGCGAAGAAGTACTCGTCGGCGGCGACCCGGCCGTCCAGGTGGGCGTAGTCGGTGCGGTGGCGCTGCAACTCCACCAGTTGCCCGACCACCTCGTCCTCGCACGGCTCCGCGCCGCCGAAACTGGTGGCGTAGCCATAGGCTTCGGTGTCCTGGCGGAAGTGCTCGAAGCAGCCGTAGCGCTGGCGGGCGCGCCTGGCCGCCTCCGGGTCGACGCGGTCGAGGTATTCCACCACCGCGGCCATCGAGCCGTAGAGGCTGTAGAGGTCGAGGCCGTAGAAGCCGGCCTGCTGCCCGGCCGGCCGCCCGGCGTTGTATTCGCGCAGCCACCCGGCGAAGTCGCGCACGACGGTGTTGCGCCACATCCAGGTCGGGAAGCGCTTGAAGCCGCCGAGCGCCTGCTCCGGCGTCGTGTCGTCGCCCATCCCGCGCGCGTAGCGGTTGACGCGGTAGGCGTCGGGCCAGTCGGCCTCCACCGCGACCGCGGTGAAGCCGCGCTCGGCGATGAGGCGCTGGGTGATCCGGGCGCGCTCCGCGTAGAACTCCTCGGTGCCGTGCGAGGCTTCGCCGATCAGCGCGAAGTGCGCGTCGCCGATCTGGTCGAGCAAGCCGTCGTAGTCGGTCGCCGCACCGGCCAGCGGGCGCGCCGCCGCGCGCACCGCCTCGGCCGGCGCCATCGTCGTTGCGTTCCTCATGGTCACCGTTCCTCGCGAGTCGGGAGTCTGCAGTCGGCAGTCGGAAGTGGTGGCTTCCGTAGTGCAACCGGTTGGTGCTCGTAAGCCGGTACTCCCGACTCCCGACTCCCGACTCCCGACTCGCCTCACTGCGCCTCCAGCGCGTCGAGCTTATTCGGCGCGGGGGTGTGCGGCAGGTGCAGGTAGTTCTCCACGTCGCGGACACCAGGGATCTGCCGGACCTCGCGCTCCAGCGCCGCGATCTGGTCGGGGTGCTCGACCTCGCCGCGCAGCACCACCACGCCGTCCACGACGTTGATGTTGAGCCGGCCCTTCGGCACCGCGGGGTCGCGGAAGAGGATCGACTCGACCTTCTGCGCGAGCGTCGGGTCGTTGGGCAGCGGCGTGTCGGGCGGCTCCGCATGGGTCACGCGGCGGGTCAGGCCGTAGGCGTCCGCGGCGACGCGCCGGCGGAAGCGCTGCAGGCGGCGGCCGGTGCGGCGCGCGGCGGCCAGCAGCCGGTCGCGGGTGACGTGACGCCGCCGCTTGCCCTGCGCCGGGTCGAGGAAGTACATCAGCCCGGCCCCGGCCGCCGCGCCGGCCAGCGTCATCGGCGCGGCGATGCGCCAGGCGGACGGCGGCGGTGGCGGTGCCGGGGGCTCCCGCCGCCCGCCGGCGAGGTCCGTCAGACGCCGCGCGAGGTCCCTCAGTGGCTGTCGTTCCGTTGTCGTAGCGGTCCTGGGCATCGCGTTCCCTCCTTCCCTGGTGCTGTCCATGCCTGTCCGGTGGGGGCAGCGCTCGGGGGTGTCGGTCGCGGGTGCGGCGCGCGGGGCCGCGCCTACCGCCCACCACGCAGCACCCCGCGTGCCACCGCGCGGCCGGCGTCCAGGCTGACAGAGGCGTTGGATCGTGCGCGACGGTCGCGCGGCCCGCCGGGAGCGTGACTCATTCACCGGGCGATACGCTTCGGTTTACCGACGTTCACCGGGACGTTCACCGGATGAGACTATGCTGAGATCCATATCGGCCCGGCGGTCGCCGGCCGGGTCGCCATCCGTTGCGCGCCTTCCCGCGGAGCGCCGTCCCGGCGCGCCCGCCCCGCGCAGACACCCCCCCGCCCGCCCCGGACGCCAGTTCTACGGACGCCACACGCGAAGGAGTTGGGGAGCATGGACCGACCCGCCTATGATGTCGCCACCCTCGAACGCGCGCGGCACGGCGTCCCGCTGCACCTCGCCCACGGCCTCGCCATCACCCGCGGCTGGGTCGCCCGCGCCGCCTGCGGCGAGCACGGTGACCCGCGCGGCGACTGGGGCCCGGCCGGCGCCGCCGCATACCAGCCTCCTCTGCCGGGGCACCGCGCCGCCATGCAGGCGCTGCTCGACGACTGCCAGCGCTGGCTGGAGGCGCACCCCGACGCCGCGCAGCGCGCGCTGGTGCGTCGGCGCCGCGGCGCGGATGGCGCGGCGGCCGACCAACTCTGGCTCTGCGACGCGGCTGGCGCCTTCCGCATCGGCATCGCCCCCGCCCACGCCGCCCTGATCGCGCGCGGCGACCGCCTGATGGCCGTGCGCCGCTACCAGCGCTCCTACGTGCTGGTCGTCCGCGCCGGCACCGTCATGGCCGTCCTCAAGGGGCGGCTGGAGGCCACCCTGCTCGACGGCGCCGCCCTCCCGCTCCAGGTCCGCCCCGCCGAGTCGCGGCGGAGCGCGTAGCGGTTTTCGCCCTCACCCCCAATCCCCCTCTTCCAGGATTGGGAGAGGGGGAGCCCCGCAGAAACGAAAAGGTTGTCCTCCTGGTCCGCCGCCTGGAAGACCAGCACCCTGTTCCCGCGGAGTCACCCCCCTCTCCCAGCATTGGGAGAAGGGGGTCGGGGGGTGAGGGCCGCCACCGCCACATCTTCGCCACATCTCCGGCGTGAGCCCGCGACAGGTCCTCCCTACACTCGATAACAGCGGACCCGCGGGGCGGGCGATGCCCCGGTGGGACCGACCGTGGCCGGCGTAATGAGAGAGGTGTGAGGATGGTCGCGCGCGCGTCGTCGGCGCAGCGCGGGTGGAGCGGGGCGGGACTCGCGCCGCGCGCCCTCGCCGACCTGGCGCTGGTCGCGCCGGTGCTCGTCGTCGCCGTCGGCGGCGAGTGGGACGGCGCCTGGGCGCTGCCGGCCCTGGCGGCGCTGTGGGTGGTCGCTGCCGCGGCGGGGGGTGCGCTCGCCGTCGGCGTGGGCGACGTCGCCCGCCGCAGCCTCCTGGCCGGCCTGGTCGCCACCCTCACCGCCCTGGCCTACGGCTGGCTCGGGCCGGCGACGCCGGCGCTCGTCGCGCTCACCGTCGCGGCCGGCTGGCTCGGCGGCGCGCTCGGCAGCCTGTGGCGCTCGCGCACCGGCCGCGGGCGCGCCGCCTGAGCCGGCAGACATGAGCGGCCCCCGCCCCATTGCCGGGGCGGGGGCCGCTACCTCACCCGATCGCCGGGACGCCGGTCTCGGCGATACGGCGGTTGAGCGCGGCGAGGTCGGTGTCGATGACGCGGCGGAGGTCGGCCAGGCGCGCGTCGGCGCGGCCGCGCAGTTCCTCGAAGACGCCGTAGCATTGCTGCGGCGGGCGCGAGTCGCCGTAGGCGACCGTCGACTGCAGCGAGGCGAGTTTCCGGTTCACCTGCGGCGGGTAGTTGAAGACGTCGGCGTTGCCCTTGCTGCGCGACTCGACCAGTTCGCCCTCCGCCGCCAGCAGGCGCTCGGCGACCCGCCCCGCCTCGCCGGCCAGCTCCTCCTGCCCGGTGTCGCGCAGGCGCTGTTGCCACTCGCCGAGCTGGCGGCGCAGGTCGCGGCTGTGCTTGACCGCGCCGTGGACCTCGTCCAGTTTGTCCCGGATCGCCATGAGCAGGTCGAACTGGGCCTGCAGGTCGTCCCGGCTCGCGGTGACGCGCGGATCCTCGACGATCGTCACCGCCTGGCTGAGCGACTGGCCGCCCGCTTCGAGGCGCACCTCGTAGTCGCCGGGGACCACCACCGGGCCGATCACGCTGCCGCCCCAGTAGGCCCCGAGCGCCCCGCCGTCGTCCAGTTTGGTCGCGTCGGGGTAGCGCATGTCCCAGGTGAAGCGGTAGTGGCCGGGCGCCGCCTGGACGCGGTTGCCGCGGTGCGCCTCCTTGTCCGCGCTGGAGAAGCGGCGGATCAACTCACCGCCCGTCGTCCAGAAACTCAGGTCCACCCGCTCGGGCGCCGGCTCGGCGAGGCGGTACTGCACCACCACGCCGATTGGCGGGTTCTCGCCCGCGGTCAGCACCTGCACGCGCGTCTGCCCGTCCGCCCCGCGCTCGATCACGCCGAGTTGCTGGCTGCCGCCGGTCTGGACATAGGCTTTGTACCCCACCGCCTCCGACGCCGGGAAGCGGCGCGGCGGGTGGAGGCGATACGCCGTCGCCACCGGGAAGAGTTGCGCCACCGCCCCGGCGGCCTGCTCGTCCCGGGCGCGGATCGGCCCGAGATCGTCGAGCACCCAGAAGGAGCGGCCGTGCGTCGCCAGGATCAGGTCGTCGCCGTGGATCGTCAGGTCGTGGATCGGCACGACCGGCAGGTTGCCGCCGAGGCGCTGCCAGTTGGCGCCGTCGTCCCAGGAGACGTAGACGCCGGTCTCGGTGCCGGCATAGAGCAGGCCGCGCCGCGTCGGATCCTCGCGGATCGTCCGCGTGTAGTCGTCTTCCGGGATGCCGTTCACGATCGGCTGCCAGGTCTCGCCGTAGTCGTTGGTCCTGAAGAGGTACGGCCTCGTGTCGTCCAGTTTGTAGCGCGTCGCGGCGACATAGGCGGTCGCGGCGTCGTGCGGCGAGGGCGCGGTGATCGAGATCAGCGCCCACTCGGGCAGGAGGACGGCGGACGGCGTGATCTCCCGCCAGTTCTCGCCGCCGTCGCGCGAGACGTGGAGGCGGCCGTCGTCGGAGCCGGCCCAGAAGAGGCCCCGCTCTAGCGGCGACTCGACGAAGGCGAAGACGGTCGCGTAGATCTCGGTGCTGACGTTGTCCTTGGTGATCGGCCCGCCCGAGGGCTTGAGCGTCTCCGGCTCGCCGCGCGTCAGGTCGGGGCTGACGACCTCCCAACTCTGCCCGCCGTCGGTCGAGCGGTGGACATGCTGCGAGCAGGTGTAGAGGACGTTCGGGTCGTGCGGCGAGAGGACGATCGGGAAGGTCCACTGGACGCGGTACTTCAGCGACTCGGCGCCGTAGCCGATCGGGTCGTCGGGCCAGACCATGATGTCGACCGCCTGGTCGCTGGCGTGGTCGTAGCGGGTCATCCGCCCGGCGAAACTCCCGGCGTAGACGATGTTGGGGTTATCCGGCCGCACGGCGATGTAGCCGCTCTCGCCGCCGCCGACCGGGTAGGTGTCGTCGGCGGTGATGTTGCCGCGGTCGGAGTAGCTGGGGACGCAGAGGGTGGAGTTGTCCTGCTGCGCGCCGTAGATCCGGTAGGGGAACTGGTCGTCGGTGATGACGTGGTAGAACTGCGCGGTCGGTTGGTTGTAGACGCTGGACCAGGTCACCGCGCCGTCGAGCGAGACGCAGGCGCCGCCGTCGTTGCCCTGGGCCATCCGCCGTGGGTTCCTGGGGTCGATCCAGAGGTCGTGGTTGTCGCCGTGCGGCGTCGGGATCGCGACGAAGGTCTGCCCGCCGTCGCGCGAGCGCCACATCTGGAGGTTGAGCACGTAGACGGTGTCGGCGTCCTGCGGGTCGGCGAAGATGTGCATGTAGTACCAGGGGCGCTGCCGCAGTTCGGGCATGTCGGTCAGGCGCCGCCAGGTCGCGCCGCCGTCGTCGGAGCGGAAGAGCCCGCCCTCCGCCGCCTCGATCAGCGCCCAGACGCGCTCCGGCCGCGCGGGCGAGACCGCGACGCCGATCCGGCCCTTCAGCCCGCCCGGCAGGCCGGGATTGTCGGTCAGTTCGGTCCAGGTGTCGCCGCCGTCGGTCGTCTTGAAGATCCCGCTCCCCTCGCCGCCGCTCGACAGCAGCCAGGGGTAGCGCCGCGCCTCCCAGAGCGCCGCGTAGAGCACGCGCGGGTTGGTCGCGTCCATCGCGAGGTCGGCCGCGCCGGTGTCCTCGTTGCGGTAGAGCACCTTCTCCCAGGTGTCGCCGCCGTCGCGGCTGCGGAAGATGCCGCGGTCGGGGTGCGGGCCGAAGGCGTGGCCGAAGGCGGCGACGTAGACGAGGTCGGGGTCGGCCGGGTGGACGCGGACGCGGGCGATGTGGCGGGTGTCGGCGAGGCCGCGGTGCCGCCAGGTGCGCCCGCCGTCGTCCGAGCGGTAGACGCCGTCGCCCGGGACGACGTTGCCGCGGATGCAGGACTCGCCCATGCCGGCGTAGACGACGTTGGGGTCGGACTCGGCCACCGCGAGCGCGCCGACCGATGCGCTGTTGAAGAAGCCGTCGGAGACGTTGCGCCAGGTGGCCCCGGCGTCCGCGGTCTTCCAGACGCCGCCCGCGCAGGCGCCGAAGTAGAAGGTCAGCGGCTCGCGCGGGTCCCCCGCCACCGCCACCACGCGCCCGCCCCGGAACGGCCCGGCCAGCCGCCAGTGCGCCGACTGCAACAACTCCGTCGCGTCGCTCATGGAATCCCCCCTTCGCGTTCCGGACGGCGCCATCGCTCGGCCGGCACCGGCCCGGCGCGCGCATCATAGACCGCGGCGAGGGGCTGTCAAGGAGTGGATGGGACGTGGCCGGGTAGGACGCGGCGGGGGAAACCGCGCCTGCATGGCCTGACGGCCACGCAGTCCTCCTGCGCGGACTACGAATAGCCCGCGGCGGCCCTCACTGAATGCCGGCGAAGAGATCGCCCACGCGCGCCCGGAAGCCCGGCAGCACGGCGCCGCCGTCGAGCCCGTCGTCCTCGCGCAGTTCGCGCGACTGGCCGTCGGGCGTGTATGCCGTGACGGTCCGGTACCGCGGCCAGACGACCCAGACGAGGCGCGCGCCGGCGCCCAGATACTCGCGCACCTTCCCGTAGACCTCCTCGGCGCGGTCGCCCGGCGAGACGATCTCGACGGCGAGGTCGGGCGCGCCGGGGATGAAGCCCTCGGGGACGCCCCCACCGGGGAGGCGCGCCTGCGCGATGAACGAGACATCGGGGATGCGCACCACGTCGGGGTCGCGCGCGATGACGTAGCCGACTCCATCGGCGAAGACTTCACCGAGCCCCCGCGGGAGGACGAAGGCGTCCAGCAGTCGCAGGAGCACCTTGACCAGCAGCCCATGCACGCCGCCCGCGCCCGGCACCTCGACCAACTCTCCTTCCACCAGCTCGTAGCGCTTGCCGGGGACCTCCGGCAGCGCCCAGAGCTGTTCGGCCGTCAGGCGTTGCTTGACCGTCATCGCGCACCCCCGAGCCGGTGGTAGTCCATCCCCTCCAGTGTAGCACGGCGCGCCACATGCCGCTGGCCGGCGCGCGAGCGTCACGGTGTTGCGCTGGGGTCAGGAAGATTGTAACCGCCCTTCACACGCTGGCCGCTGGCGAGCGTCTGCCGCGCAGGGCAGCGGTCGGGGGATCGGCGTCTCACATCCTGTTCAGCACAAACGAGCGCCCGAACTTCGCGAAGGGCCTGTGCCGCACATGCTACCGGTGCGTCTATCGGGTGGGGCAGTCGGGCGGGTTTCCGTCGCCCAGGCGCCGCGCCAATCGCGGGGCACCGACCGGCCGGGGGATGGCCGCGGAGGGCACCGGGCAAGGACGCCCCCGCGGCCGGGTCAACGAAGGAGCGGCCCGTGGGCCACCTCCACGCCCAGCATAGCAAAACGGCGACCGGGCGGGGAGCGATCTCCCCGCCCGGTCGCCGCTTCGTCGGTCCGGCGGCCGCGCACGCGGCCCGGCGCTGGGGCGCCCGGTGCGCGTCGGCGTTAGAGCTGGGCGGGGATCTGGTTCAGCAAGGCGGCGATGCCCTGCAGCGGGCCGCCGTTGTTGAGCAAGTTCGCCACGGCGCAGAGGAGGTTGCCCAGCAGGTTGCCCGGGCTCGACTGCGCGGTGATGTCGAGCACCACTTGGTCGAGGTGGACCATCAGCCCGAGCAGGTTGAGGTCCTGCGGCCCGAGCGTCAGGTCGAAGATCATGCGGCTCCCGGTAGCGTTCGTCACCGGCGGGGTGACGAGGTCGCTCACCTTGCCCGCGGGCGGCGGCGCTGGCCGGGCATTGATCGGCCAGGATCGCCGCTACGGCCGCGGCCGAGGGACGCGGGGCGCCTCCCTGGCGGGGATGCGACGCGCGGGCGGCCCGGACCG
>DASSSV010000242.1:0-2648 GCA_035708265.1 Thermomicrobiales bacterium
CCGCGCAGCGCGGCGACCTTGACGAAGAAAGACTTGCCGGCCCCCGCCTTGGCACAGACGAAGGTGTTGCCGTTGGGCAGGTCGAGGCCGTGGCGGTCGAGCAGGGCGAGGCCGTGGCCCTCGGGCGTGAGGCCGTAGACCGGGCCCCGGCCCATCGTGAGGCAGCTATCGCAGAAGGCGATGAGCAAGCCGACCGACCCGGTCTCCAGGTTGCGCGGCCGGCGCAGGCGGTCGTCGGCCAGGGGCAGGCAGGCCCGGAAGCCCGAGTCCTGCTCGAAGGTGGCGCGGCGCGACTGGGCCAGCGCCCCCTCCAGCAGGTGCTCCACCCGCGCGGTCCGGTCGTCGAGCGCCCGCGGCGACGGCGCGGCGAGAAACAGGTAGAGGCCCACGGAGAAGAGCCGCTCGTCGCCGCGCTGCAAGGCGTCGCGCAGCGCCTCGATCTGCTCGAAGGCGATCCGGCGCGCCGGGTCGTCGAGCTTGCCGGCGCGCTCGTCGGCGAGCTGGCTCGACTGGATCTGCACGGCCCGGCGTTGGAGGTCGCGGATCATCCGCGTCGTGTCGAGCGGCCGGACGTGCAGCGAGACCGTCAGCGGCTCGTCGCCGCCGGTCAGGAGCTGGAGCCAGCCGGCCTCGAGCGCGGGCGGCAGGTTCGTCACCGCCAGGGTGCGCCCGTAGACGCGGTTGAGGCGGAGCCACTCCCGGTCGATCTCGACCGCCTCGGGCGCGATGTAGTCGGCCACCGCGCGGGCGCCCTCGGCGAAGCGGACGCTGTCCGGGTGCCGGCCGTCTTCGGGCGCGGTCGGCACACGCCCGGCCGGCCGGCGACGCCACCAGCGCCGCGGTCTGCCCTGGTGCGCCGGCACATCCGGCGCGACCCCGTCCGCCGCGCCGGGCTCCGCGAGCGGCCCCGGCGTCTCCTCCCGCGCGGGCGGATGGGCGGGGGCGTGCCGGCCGGCCCGCGCGGCGGTCAGGCCCGTATACGTGGCGATGTCGCGGACGCCGCGATCGCCCGGCTCGTCCTGGTGCCAGCAGTCGCGGTAGAGCCGGGCCAGCGCGGTGTCGTCGAGCCGCCAGGCGCGCAGGCGGCAGCGGCCGAGACGCGTGACCGCCTCCTCGCAGCGGAACGCCAGGCGGCGGCGCGCCGGCTCCTCGGCGGCCGGCGCGCCCTCGCGCCGCGGCCGGGGGAAGCGGCGCGGCGGGCGCGGGCCGGCCAGGTCTTCGTCGGGGATCACGAGGTAGAAATGCCGGTCGAGGAGCAGCCGGGACGCGGCCAGGTCGCGCAGGGCGGCGACATGGTCGTGGGCTAGGTCGGCGAGCGCGGCGGCGGGCTCGCGGCGCGCGCGCTCGGTCAGGTCGGCGAGATACGGCTCCAGGTCGAGGCGCGCCACCCGGACCAGGATCTGGATCGGGTGGGTGAGGGCGTTGAGGAACGCGCCGAACCCGGCGAGGACGGCGCGCTGCTCCGCCTCCGGCAGCAGGTCGAAGGTGAGCGGGGCGACCTCCAGCACGGCGCAGGCCGCACCGTCTGAGCGCCAGACGACGCCGTTGGCGATCCGGTCGATGCCGACCAAAGCCTCCTGGATCGAGGCGACACCGCGGCGCGCCATCACCCCACCCCCGCGCGCGAGCGGACCGGGCGCCTGCGCCCGGCGCCGGATGGCACGGCGGCGTCCCGCGCGGCGGGCGGCGCCCAGACGATTGGGGGCGCGGCCGCGCCGGCCCAGTCGTGGTCGGCGCCGTCCTGCCGCCCCGCCGCGGGCGGCCGGGGGCGCCAGAGGGCGTACCGCGGCGTCAGGAGGTAGTGCGCCACGACGAAGAGCCAGTCCTCCAGGTTCCGGCCGAGCGGGCGGACGAAGGCGAACGCGGCGCCGACCGCCAGGCAGGCTGCGAAGCCGGCGGCGCGCGCGGGCCCGGGTGACGCGTGGCCCTCGAGACAGAGCCCGTAGCCCGCGACCGCGGCGAGCGCGAGGCAGACGACCTGTCGGGCAGTCAGGCCGAGGTAGGCGCGGTCCTCCAGGGTGAGGTGCGTGGGCACGGCGCGCCGGATCGCCATCGCCGGGTGCTCCTCTCCGCCGCCATGACGCCACCCGACGGGCTCAGCCGCCCGGGACGGCGGCCTTGACCATGGTGATGAGCCAGTTGGCGCCGAGCACGATCACCAGGCCGACGATGGCGTGGACGATCGCCATCTTGCCCGACTCCATCTGCCGGGGGGAGCCGCCCGAGCTCATGATCAGGTAGCCGCCCCAGATGGCGTAGAAAACCGCCACCGCGACGCCGATGGTGACCGCCTGCGCCGAGAGATTGGTGAAGAGCGTCCCGATGTTCTGCATCCTGCCCCTCCTTGTCGCCGCCGCTGCGCGCTCGACGCCCCGCGACTGCGGCCCCGTCGAATCGGCTGCTACGCTAGCGGGGAGGGTAGGACATCGGTGTCCCCTGGGCGTTCCTTCATCGGGAGCCAGCGCCTCAAGCCCCGGCCGGGGCCGCCCGACAACCACGGGACACCGATGGTCCGCACGGGCGAGCGGCATGTCCGCTTCGACCCCGACTCGGATCAGACTCACTTCATCGTGGACCTCGCCGCATGTGGTTGCCGAATGCGGCTCGCATAACATGCGACTATGGCCTGTATTTTGAACCAGGCGTCT
>DASSSV010000243.1:0-8343 GCA_035708265.1 Thermomicrobiales bacterium
TTTGGGACTGGTCCGGTAAGCCGGGGCACTTCAGAGCGTCACTTGATCAACCACTGCATTTGAAGATTCTGCGGCGCTGATGTCCAGGCGTGATGCTGCCGGACAAAGCTCGCGGTAGAGACTGACGAACTGGTCCAGGGCGTACTGCTGGTCGAACTGCACCGACCGTGCCTTGCCGGCAGCGGCGAGCCTGGCGGCCAGGTCGGGACTGTTGCGAAGCACCTCGATCTTGCCCCGCAGATCAACCGCGTCACCGGGAATCGCCCTAAGGGCGGCGTCGCCGGCCATCTCGGGCGCACCACCGGCGTCGGAGACCACCAGGGGGATACCGAGTACCATCGCTTCGACGATCGTTCGCGGCGCAGGGTCGGGCCAGCGCCCCGGGTGGACGAAGAGTTGCGCGCCCAGATAGCATTGGGCGACGTCGGCCGGTGAAATCCACCCGCGGAATCGGACCTGGGCGGAGAGGCCGAGGTCAACGGCCAGGCGCTCGAGATTGGCCCGCGCGTGGCCATCACCGATGATGTCGAGCACGAACGGGAAGTCGAGCCCGGCCGCGGCTTCGAGCAAGACGTCGACACCCTTGGCGGGCTCGAGTCGCCCGACGTACACAATCCTGTACCGCCCTCGCGTCGTGTCGGCCGGCCGGTGAGCGCCCTCGGTGCGCTGCAGCAATGAGGTCAGGTCGACGGGAGGGAAGATCGTCACAATCTTGCGGGGGTCGAGCCCGTTGCGGGCGTGGATCGCGCCCATGGCCGGGCTCACCGCGATAAAGCGATCCACCCGATTGGCGACCAGGCGCCTCGTCACCGATTCGGCGATGCGGATCGGGGCCAGGCCCACCTTCCGGGCGAGGCGCTCGTCTCGGTGCCGCAGTTGCTTGAGGAGTGAGCAGTGCTGCCAGCAGGTCGCGTCCATGCGGCTGATATTGGTGCAGAAATGGCTGTAGATGTGGAGCTGGGCCACCACGGGGGCCCGCCCACCCAGCCGACGGTACAGGCCGGCCGAGAGGATGAGGGACGGGGATTCAAGCTGGAAGAGGTCGACTCGCGATTCCCACTTTCGCAGGAGCGAGACGACGGCCAGCCGACCCGGCAGCTGCTCCGGTCGATAGATCGGCTCCGCAACTACCTCGTAAGGCAAGTCTGGGCGGAGAGCGTTGAGCTCAGGCGAGATGGTGATGACCGAAACCTCGTGGCCTCGTTCCATCAGACCGGAGGCCAGATTGTGGATTGTCGTATTCGAGCCCCCGCCGGTCTGGAGATTCAGCTTGTAATCCACGAAGGCAATCCGCATCGCGTCCTCTGCCGTCACCCGCGGCGATCTTCCCGAGTTCTCAGCGCACTCGTCCCATCCTATCCTAGGCCCCGGCCCGGCGATTCGCGGTTGCATGCATGTGGAGAACTTGTTGACCCCGCCCGCCGCGTTTCCCGACAGGTTCGCGGCGACACGGGCCGATCTCAACGCGTTTCACACCGTTGAGCGACGATCCGGTAACCGCCGCGCCCTATGCTGTGTCCTAGCCGGGAGGGCCATTTCCACTCGGATGCTCTCCCAGCGTTGCGCGGCGAGCCTCAGAGAGCCCCGGGTGGCGTGCCGTCGGGAGGCGGGTGGGCAGCGGTTTCGGGAAGAACTGTCGGGTCAAATACACAGAGAGGTACACCGCGATGTCAGCAGTGCAGGAGCCGGTGGCAGCGAGTGGGGCCGCAGCAGACCGTCTGCGAAAGCAGTTGGAGACGCGCCGGGCGACGGTGGGCCTCGTGGGGCTGGGCTACGCCGGGCTGCCCTTGGCCGTCGCCTTCGCCGGGGCCGGCTTCCCCGTCGTCGGCGTGGACCTGCGCCCCGACCGCATCGAGGTCCTCCGGTCCGGCCGCTCCTACATCGGGGACATCCCCGATGCGACGATCGCCGCGCTGGTCGACGCGGGCCGGCTGCGCGCCACGGACGACCACGCGGTCCTCGCCGACGCCGACGCGATCACGATCTGCGTGCCGACGCCCCTCTCCAAGACCAAGGCCCCCGATCTGAGCTTCATCGCCGGCGCGATCGGGGCGCTGGCCCCTCACCTGCGCCCGGGCCAGCTCGTCGTGCTGGAGAGCACCACCTACCCCGGCACCACCGAGGAGATCCTCCGCCCGGCCATCGAGGCGCGCGGGCTGGTCGTCGGTCGGGACGTCTTCCTCGCCTTCGCCCCCGAGCGGGTCAACCCGGGCGACGAGCGCTTCGGCACCAAGAACACCCCCAAGCTCGTCGGCGGGGTCACGCCCGCCTGTCGGGATCTCGCCGTCGCCCTCTACCAGACGATCGTCGACGAGGTGGTCCCCGTCTCCTCGCCGGTAGTAGCCGAGACGGCCAAGCTGCTGGAGAACACCTACCGCGCGGTCAACGTGGCCCTGGCCAACGAGATGGCGCTCATCTGCGAGCGGCTAGGCGTCGACGTCTGGGAGGTGATCGCCGCGGCGGCGACCAAGCCCTTCGGCTTCCAGCCCTTCTACCCCGGCCCGGGCCTCGGGGGGCACTGCATCCCGGTGGTGCCGCATTATCTCGCCTGGAAGCTGAAGGCGCTGGGCTACGAGGCGCGCTTCATCGCGCTGGCCGACGAGGTCAACGCGGCGATGCCGGCCCACGTCGTCGGGCTGGCGCAGGACGCGCTCAACGACGAAGGGAAGGCGCTCAGGGGCGCGCGGGTGCTGGTCCTCGGGATCACGTACAAGCCGGACGTGGCCGACACGCGCGAGTCGCCCAGCCTGGAGGTGCTGCGCCTGCTGCGCGCCAAGGGGGCCGACGCCGCCTACCACGACCCGTACATCGCGACGCTGGAACTCGGCGGCGAGGTCGTGGAGAGCATCGCGCTGGACGACGCGGCGTTGGCGGAGGCCGACTGCGTGGTGGTCGCCACCGACCACCGCGCCTACGACTGGGCCCGGGTGGCGCGGCACGCCCGCCTGATCGTCGACACCCGCAACGCCACGGCGGGCGTCCCCGACCCCACCGCCCGCATCGTCAAGCTCTAGGGGGACGGCCGCGCGTATCGCCCGCCGGGGCCGCCCCGAGCGGCGTCCAGGCGGGCGCGGGAGACGGGCATGACGTGCTATCTGGTCACCGGCGGTGCCGGGTTCATCGGCGCGAATCTCGTGGAGGAATTGCTCCGGCGCGGGGCGCGCGTCCGCGTGCTCGACAACCTCGCGACGGGGCGCGCGGAGAACCTGGCGCCCTTCCGCGGCGACGTCGAGTTCATCGAGGGCGACCTGCGCGACCCGGCCTGCGTGCGCCGCGCGGTCGCCGGCGTGGAGATCGTCCTCCACCAGGCCGCGCTCCCCTCCGTGCCGCGCTCCGTCGCCGACCCGCTGACGTCGAACGAGGTCAACGTCACCGGCACGGTGCAGCTCCTCGTAGCCGCGCGCGACGCGGGCGTGCGGCGGGTCGTGGCCGCATCGTCGTCGTCGGTCTACGGCAACAGCCCGACGCTGCCGAAGGTGGAGACGATGCCGACGGAGCCGTTGTCGCCGTACGCGGTCTCGAAGCTGGCCACCGAGCGCTACTGCCAGGCGTTCACGCAGGTCTACGGCCTCCCGACGATCGCGCTGCGCTACTTCAACGTCTTCGGCCCGCGCCAGGATCCCACGTCGCAATACTCCGCGGTGATCCCGAAGTTCATCGCCCTGCTGCTGCGCGGCGAGTCCCCCCTGATCCACGGCGACGGCCGCCAGTCGCGCGACTTCACCTACGTCGACAACGTCGTCGCGGCCAACCTGCTCGCCGCCGAGGCGCCGCCCGAGGTCTCCGGCTACTTCAATGTGGCCTGCGGCGACCGCGTCTCGCTGCTGGACCTCGTCGCCAGGCTGAACGCCCTGCTGGGAACCGCCATCCCGGCGCGGCACGGCCCGCCGCGCCCAGGCGACGTGCGGGACTCGCAGGCCGACATCGGGACGATCCGACGCCTCCTGGGGTACGAGCCGGTGGTCGGCTTCGACGAGGGGCTGGCGCGAACGCTCGCCTACTTCCGCCGGCCGGTCGCGCCGGCCCAGGCCGCCTAGGCGCAGGGCTATCCGGCGCGACCGGCCCCGAGCGGCCCCACGCCGGCAGTTGGGAGTGTTATCGGGGATGACCTACACGATCGTCTATCCGCTGCCGGCGCTGCGGCCCGGCGGCGCCGAGCAGCAGTTGCTGGAGCTGGTCCGGGGCCTCGATAAGCGCCGCTTCCACCCCATCGTCGTCCCGCTGGTGCCGGGCGGGCCGCTGGAGGCCGACTTCCGCGCCGTGCCCGGCGCCGAGGTGGTCTGCCTGCACCGCCGCGGGAAGTGGGACTTCTCGCCGGTCTGGCGCCTGGCGGCGCTGCTGCGGTCGCGCCGCGCCGACGTGGTGCAGCCGTACCTGCCGCCGACGACCACTTTCGCGATGCTGGCCGCGCTCCTCGCCGGTACGCCCGCGCGCGTGCTGGAGGAGCGCAGCGGCATGCGCACCGAGATCTATCCCTACCTGCGGCTGCAGGACGCGCTGACGCGCTTCGCCGACTACGTCGTCACCAACAGCGAGGCCGGCCGCGATTCCCTGGCGCAGCGCGGGATCCCCGCGCGGAAGATCCTCGTGATCGTCAATGGGATCAACCGCGAGCGGCTGCGCGTCGACCGGGCGGTCGTGCGGGAGTTCCGCGACCGCCTGGCGGTGCCCGACGGCGGCCAGGTGGTCGGCATCCTCGCCTCGCTGACCCCGGTCAAGCGGCACGACGTCTTCCTGCGCGCGGCCGCCGCGGTCGGCGCCGGCCGGCCCGGGGTCCGCTACGCGCTCTTCGGCGACGGCCCGCTCCGCTCGGAACTCGAGGCGCAGGTCGAGCGGCTCGGCCTCGCCGGGCGCGTCGTGTTCTTCGGCTTCCAACACCGCGTCGCGGAGTGCCTGGCCGCCTGCGACCTGCTGGTCTCCTCGTCGGAGGTCGAGGGGCTGTCGAACGCGATCATGGAGGCGATGGCGCTCGGCGTGCCGGTCGTCGGCACCGACATCCCCGGCACGCGCGAGCTGGTCGCCCACGGGACGACGGGCTATCTGGTCCCCCCCGGCGACGCGCCCGCGCTGGCGGCCGCGATCGAGCACGCCTTCGCATACCCTGACGAGGCCGCGGCCTGCGCGGCCGAGGCCGCGGCGATGATCGCCGCGCGGTTCAGCGTCGAGCGCATGGTCGCGGTGCATGAAGAGTTGTACGAGACGCTGCTCCGCCCCGGGCGGCGCGCGGCGGCGCTCGGCTGAGGCGGGCCCGCGGCCCTGCGCCAGAGGGGGATCATCGTGCGCCCGCCACTGCGTGTCGGCATCGTCCTGGACTCCCCGGCGCAACCCCGGTGGATCCACCATCTCCTCCGCGAGCTGCGCGACTCGGCAATCGCCGAGATCGTGCTCGTCGTGCATGACGAGACCGCGGCGCCGCGGCGCGGTCGGCCGGGCGCGCCCCTCGGCTACCGGCTCTACGCGGCGCTCGACGCGCGGGTCTTCCGGGTCTTCCGCCGGCAGGCCGACGCCCTCGGGGTCGCGCCGCTGGCCGGGCTGCTGGCGGATTGCCCGAGTATCGGCCTCGGCGGTCCCGGGCCGTCGCCCGCCACGCTGGCGGCGATCCGCGCGCACGACCTCGACGTCATCCTCGACCTCGGCACGCGGCTCCCGGCCGCGACGCTGGCGAGGGCGGCGCGCCACGGCGTCTGGTCCTGGCACCACGGCCACGACCCCGCGACGCGGGGCGGGCCGGCCGGCGCCTGGGAGGTGCTGGAGGGCCGGCCGGTCACCGGCTCGCTGTTGACGGCGACGACCGGCGACGGGGCGGCGAGCCGGGTCATCGCGCGCTCCTTCGCGCCCACAGACCCGCGCTCGGTCGCCAGGGGCCTGAACCATCTCTGCTGGAAGACGGCGGCCGCCATCCTGTGCCGGCTACGCGACCTCCACGAGCGCGGCCCGGCCGCCCTGGCGACGGTCTCGCCCCCTCCCGATGTCCCGCCCACCGCCCCGCGGCACTGCCGGCCACCCACGAATCGCGAGATGGCGGCCCTGGGGGCGAGGCTGCTCGGCCGGTTCGCGGCGGAGAAGGCGCGCGGAATCGGGCACACCGAGCGGTGGGCGCTGGCGTACGCGCTCCCCGTGACCGAGGGTTCCGGCTCGTCCCTCGGAACGCAGCGGTTCACCTACCTGGTGCCGCCGCGCGACCGCTTCTGGGCCGACCCGTTTCCGATCCGGCACGGGGACGGCTACGTCCTCTTCTTCGAGGAATACCTCTACGCCACGGGCAGGGCGCACATCGCGGCCATGCCGGTCGACCGGCATGGCGCCTGCGGCGCGCCGACGACCGTGCTGGCGCGGGACTATCACCTGTCGTACCCCTTCGTCTTTGCCTGGGATGGCGATTACTACATGCTGCCGGAGACGCGCGGGAACCGCACCGTCGAACTCTATCGGGCGACGCGCTTCCCCGGGGCTTGGGAGCTTGACCGAGTGCTCCTGGACGGCATCAACGCGGTAGACGCCACCATCGCCCGCATCGCCGGTCGGTGGTGGCTCTTCGTCAACGTGGCGGGGGAGGGGGCGGCGACCACCGACGAGGTGCACCTCTACCGGGCCGAGCACCCCTTCGGCCCCTGGCGGCCGCACCCGCGCAACCCGATCAAGGCGGACGTCCGCTCCGCGCGGCCGGCCGGCCGGATCATCTGCCGGGACGGGCGGTACTACCGCCCGTCGCAGGACTGCTCGGGGCGCTACGGACGAGCGATCGTGCTGAACGAGATCGTCCGCATCGACCACGACGACTACGTCGAGCGGGAAGTCGGGCGGATCGAGCCGGAGCCCTCCGCTGGGCTCCTGGGTACGCACACCGTCAACCGCTGCGACGACCTGGTCTGCCTCGATGGTGTCTTGCGCTGGCGGACCTTCCCGCGCCGCTGGGCCGCGACGCCGGCGGCCGGGCTGGTCGGCGCGGCGCCGGCCGGAACTGCCGCGCCGCGGGGACGAGCGGGGCTCCCGCTCGCGTTCCGGGCCAGCGGGCTCGCCGCGGAGGTGCTGCTCGCGCCCGCGCCGCTGACGTCCGCACCCGGGCCGGCGAACCGGCCGGAACGCGCCGCGACCGCCGCCGCGGTCCGCTAGCCGGCCGCGAGGCGAGCCGGGCCTCCCCCGGCCTTGCGCTAGCCGGGTGGTCGGCGCGCGGCTCGCGCTGCCGGGGCGTCGCTGCCTGGGGGGCTCAAGGCACCAGCGACCGGTACTGCCGGGCCTGGGCCTCGAACATCCGCGCGTAGGTCCCCCCGCGGCACAGGAGCTCGTCGTGCGTGCCCTGCTCGACGATCCGGCCGCGCTCCAGGACGTAGATGCGGTCGGCCATCGTGACCGTCGACAGGCGGTGGCTGATCAGGATCGCGGCCCGCCCCGCAACCAGGTGGCGGAACTTCTCGTGCGCCTCGGCCTCCGCCGTCGGGTCCAGGGCGCTCGTCGGCTCGTCCAGGACGATCACCGGCGCGTCGCGCAGGAACGCCCGCGCCAGCGCGACCTTCTGCCACTCGCCGATGCTCAGTTCCTCGCCTTCCTCGAAGACCTTCCCCAGGATTGTGTCGTACCCGCGCGGCAGGTCGCGGAGCACGCCGTGCACGCCAGCCCGGCGCGCCGCCGCCTCGATCCGCTCCGCCTCTGCCGGGCTCGCGATGTCGCCGTGCCAGATGTTCTCGCGGGCGGTCAGGTGGTAGTGCGCGTAGTCCTGGAAGACGACGCTGATCTGTCGCCGGTAGTCGGCCGGGCGGAACCGGCGCAGGTCGATCCCCTCGTAGGTGATCGCCCCGTCCGTCGGGTCGTACAGCCGGCAGAGCAATTTCACGAGTGTCGTCTTCCCCGACCCGTTCTCGCCGACCAGCGCCACCACCTCGCCCGGGCGGACCGCCAGCGTGATGTCGTCGAGGACCAGCCGTGACCCGGCCGCGTAGCGGAAACTCACCCGGTCGAACGCGAGGCCCGCGCGCAGCGTCCGGGGGGCGGGCCGCGGGCGGGTGGGATCGACGAGCGTGCGGTCCACCGCGAGGAACTCATAGAAGCTGGTGAGGAAGAGGTTGTCCTCGTAGAGGCCCGCGAGGCTCTGCAGCAGCTCCTGCAGGTAGGTCTGCCCCCGCTGGAGCGCCTGGAAATACATCACGAGCGCCCCGAGGGTGATGACGCCCTGGATCGTCTCGTGGGCGACGAAGATGTAGGCGCCGAAGATCGCCAGGGTCGCGCCCGCCTGGGTGACGAGATCGGCCAGCGAGCGCCGGGTCGCCAGCGCGAGCCGCTCGCGGCGGAGCTGGTCGCGCAGAAGGCGGAAGCGGTCGGCGAAGAGGGCGCCGAGGTCGAACAGGC
>DASSSV010000244.1:0-4380 GCA_035708265.1 Thermomicrobiales bacterium
GCCGGCGAGCGGCACGAAGAGGGTCAGGGTGACGAGCGGCAGCACAACGATCCCTTTCTCGACGCCTAGGCGTCGCGACAGCCGGGCGCGGCGGCCCGCGTGCCGGGGAGCGCCAGGCCGAGGGCGCCGGCGAGCACGAGCAGGGCCCCGCCGCCGAGGTACACCGGCACGATTCCGGCGCGGTCGACGAGCGCGCCGGCCAGGCCAATGCTGGCGATCTCCCCGGCGGCCCAGACGACGTCGAGCGTGGCGAACGCCCGGCCACGCACAGCGTCGGGGACGCGCCGCTGGAGCACGGTGTTGTAGGTAACCATGCCGGTGGCCGTGCCGACGCCGTAGGCGAAGAGGAGGAAGAGCGCGACCGGCAGGGGCGTGAGCAGTGCGATGAGGATGTCGCCGGCGCCCCGCCAGACATAGGGCCAGAAGACGAGGCGCGGGTCGGGGCCGAAGCGGCGCGGCAGCAGGTAGGGGCCGACCAGCGCCCCGGCGCCGATGGCCAGGAGCAGCCAGGAGAAGCCGGCCGGCGGCAGGCGGAGGTGTTGGGCCGAGAGCACGACGAGGAGCGCCGAGGTGCCGCCGGTCGCCAGCGCCGCCAGCCCCTGGATCACCAGGAGGGGCCCGACGAAACGGTCGCGGCCGGCGTAGGCCAGGCCGGCGCGGGCGTCCGCCCAGAACCCGCCGAGCGGGCCGCCCGCGGCCGGGCCGCCCCCCCGGCGCCGCCGCGGCAGACGCAGGAGCATCAGCGCCGAGAAGACGAACGAGGCGGCATTGGCCAGGAAGGCGGGGGTGGTGCCCCAGGCCAGCAGGAGCCCGCCGGCGAGGGCGGCGGCGACGATCTGCGTCCCCTGCTCGGTCGAGTGGCCGACGGTGTTGGCGGCGAGGAGGTCGGCCTCGTCGACCAGCGCGGGGAGCAGCGCGCGCGACGCCGGGCCGAAGGGTGCCCCGGCGACGCTCATCCCGACCGCCAGGGCGAAGGCGAGCGGGGCGCTGGCGGTGAAGGCCAGGGCGGCGGCCAGGCCGGCCCGCGCGAGGTCCGCCGCGACCATCAGCCCGCGCCGGTCGAGCCGGTCCGCCAGCACGCCCGCGAGCGGCCCGAGGAGCAGCGTCGCCGCGATCTGCGCCAAGGCGAGCGCGGCCAGCACCGCCCCCGCGCCGGTCAGGCGGAAGAGCAGCACGACCAGCGCGACGTAGTGCAGGGTGTCCCCGAAGTTGGAGACGAGCTGCCCGAGCCAGAGAGAGCGGTAGGTCGGGCTGCGCAGGATCCAGGCGTAGGGCGCCACCAGCCCCGCCGCGCTCACGCGTCCCCTCGCCTGCCATCCCCGCGCGGCGCTCATGCTACCTGCCCCATAGGAGGCCGCCGACCAGCAGCAGCACCAGGAGCAGCGCCCCGCCGCCGGCGACGAGGAGTTCCTGGTGGACCAGCCCGGTCTGTGCCCGCCGGGCGCGCCCGCCGAGGTCGCGCGTGCGCCGGACGAGGCCGGCGACCAGCGCGTCGATGGCGTCCTCGTCGGTCCAGCGCGCCGCGCGCGCGAGCGCCAGCCCGAGCCGCCCGACGCCCGCGACGACGCCCTCGTCGACACGGCCGAGGGCGCGCGCCGCGCCGGCCACGCCGAGCGCCGCCCGCCCCATCGCGAGCACGCCGCCGTGGATGCCGTGGTCGAGCCGGTCGGCCAGGTGCGCCAGGGCCAGCGCCGGGCGCACGACCAGCCCGTCGAAGCCCTCGCCGACGCGGAACCCGGCGGCGGCCCAGCCGCGCAGCGGCCCGAGGAGGCGCGCCGCGGGCAGGGTCGCCCCGGCCGCGAGCCCGGCGAGGGCCAGCAGCAGCGCGCCGAGCGTGGCGGCGAGGTCCTCCGGCACGTCGGCGCCGAGCAGGCGGGCGAGCGGCCGGACCGCCAGCCCGAGCGTCGCCGCGAGCGCGGCCAGTGCCGCCAGCCCCGCGCCCATCCAGCCGAGACCGCGCACCGGCTGTCTCTCGCCACCGCCCTGCCACAACAAGCGGAGGGCGCGCGCGACGTAGCCGCCGGTCAGCAGCGTGCCGAGGAGGGCGACCGGGGCGAGCGCCCAGCGATCCGGTGCGGCGACCGTCGCGGCCACCACCGCGTCCTTCGACCAGAAGCCGGCCAGCGGCGGCACGCCGGCCAGCGCCAGCCCGGCCACGACGAAGCCGGCGTAGACCCGGCGATGCGCCCGCCCGACGCCCCCCAGCCGGTCGAACGCGGTCGACTCGCGCGCGTGCTGGAAGACGCCCGCGCCGAGGAAGAGCGCGCCCTTCATGGCGGCGTGGGCGACCAGGTGGGCGAGCGCGGCGACCGGCGCCCCTGCGCCGACGGCGAGGAACACGAAGCCGAGCTGGCTCGACGTCGACGACGCCAGCAGCCGCTTCAGATCCCCCTGCGCCAGCGCCGTCAGCCCCGCGACCAGCGCCGTGACCCCGCCGACCAGCCCGACGGCGAGGCGGGCCGGCCCGGTGAGGAGCGGGGCGGCGCGGAGCAGCAGGACGGCGCCCGCCGCCACCAGCGCCGCCGAGTGCAGCAGCGCCGAGACCGGCGTCGGCCCGACCATCGCGTCCTGCAGCCAGCCCTGGAACGGCGCCTGGGCCGACTTCCCGGCCGCGGCGAGCAGCAGGAGCAGCCCCGCGACCGTCGCCGCGGCGCCGCCGACGCCGAGTGTCGGCGCGATGGCGGTCGTGCCCGCGCGGGTGGCGAGGAGGAAGACGCCGACGTAGAGCCCGAGGTCGGCCGCGCGCGTGGTGACGAAGGCGCGCGTCGCCGCCGCGCCGACGCCGGGGCGCGCGAACCAGAAGCCGATCAGTAGGTAGGAGGCCAGCCCGATCAGCTCCCAGGCGACCAGGAAGAGGACCCAGTCCCCGGCGAGCACGAGCCCCTGCATCGCAGCGGCGAAGAAGGCCATCCCGGCGAAGAAGCGCGGCTGCCCCGCCTCGCCCGCCATGTACCCCACGGCGTAGATCAGCACCACGAGCGTCACGACCGCGACGGTCGCGGCGAAGGCCGCCGCGAGCGGGTCCACCGCGAGCCGGAGGGGCAGGCCCGGCAGGCCGGGGAGCGTCGCGGCGAAGCGCGCCCCGCCCGCGACGCGCGCGAGCGTGCCGAGCGCCGCCGCGGCCCCGACCGCCGCGCCGAGCAGGGCCAGCGCCGCCGCCCCGCGCCGCACGACGAGGATCAGGGCGGCCGCCGCCAGCGGCGCGAGGATCGTCAGGGCGGCGAGGGTCATCCCTTCAGCTCCGCGGCCTCTTCCATCTCGACCGAACCCTTCGCGCGGAAGCGGGCGGTGGCGACGCCGAAGCCGACCGTCATCTCCAGCGCCATCACCGTCATCACGACCAGGACGAAGACCTGCCCGGCGTAGACGTCCGGGTGGAGGAAGCGCCAGAAGGCGACCAGGTTGACCAGCGCGCCGCCGAGCATCAGCTCCACGCCCATCATGATCATCACCAGGTTGGTCTGGCTGAGCGCGCCGTAGAGCCCGATCCCGAAGAGGCCCGCGCCGACCAGCAGGGCCGCGATCAGCGTCATCGTTCTCTCCTCCGGATCGCGACCGCCGTCGCCGCGACCATCGCCACCAGGATCGTCACCCCGGCGGTCTCGAAGATCAGCATCGAGCGCTCCATCAGCTCCAGGCCGAGGGCGTGGACCTGCGCGGCCGGGGCGGGCGCGGCGCCCGCGCGCAGCCCCCAGCCGGCCAGCAGTACCAGGGCCGCCGCCGCCAGCCCGCCGAGCGCGCCGGCGGCGAGCGCGCGCCGCTTCTGGTGCGTCATCTCCATCTGCCCCAGCCCGCCCGGGTCCATCATGTACATCACCATGAAGATCGCCATGATCGCCATCTCGGTCGCCATCATCATCAGTTGGAGCACGCCGAGGAACTCGGCCTCCAGCGTCAGGAAGAGCCCGCCGAGCGCCGCCATCGCGAAGAGGAGCGCCAGCGCCGAGCGGACCATCGAGGCGGTGCGGAAGACGGCCGCGGCGAACCACAGCGCCAGCGCGCCGAAGCCGATCACCGCCAGCAGTTGCCCGAGATTGTCCATCGTCGCCTCCCTCACCGCACCACCAGCAGCGTCACGCCGACCCAGCCGATGTTGACCAGCGCCAGCGGGATGCCGAGCTGCCAGGCCCAGGCGAGCACCTGCTCGCCCCGCGGGCGCGGCACGAACCGCCCCCCCGCGAGCAGCGCCGCCGCCACGGCGAGCGTCTTCAGCGCGGTCCAGAGCCACGGCGGCAACGCCGGCCCGAGCCAGCCGCCGAGGAAGAAGACCGCCACGGCGAGCGCCAGCGTCAGGACGAGCGCGAGCCGCGCCAGCCGCAGCACCGCCAGCCGCGCGCCGGTGTACTCCGCCCAGATGCCGCCAGCCAATTCGGCGGCGAC
>DASSSV010000245.1:0-3105 GCA_035708265.1 Thermomicrobiales bacterium
CCGTGCGGCACGCACGTCGCGGGCGAATCGCCGAGGTGGTGGAGGACACGCATGGAGGAACTGCTGCTGCTGGCGCTGTTGGGGCTGGGGGGCGCGCCGCTGCTCCGCTGGCTCCAGCGGGCCCTGGGCGGGCCCGATCCCGTAGCCGACGACTCGGAGGACTCGGCCGTGGCGCTGCTGCGCCGCCGCTACGCCGCCGGCGAGATCACGCGCGAGCAATACGAGGAGATGCGGCGGACGCTGGCGCGGGACGACCGGGGCGCCGGGGCTGAGCCGGCGCCCGGGCAGCCCCCCTGGCCGCTCTGACCGCGGGGCCTGGCCGCCGCCGGCCGACCGTCCGGGCCGGCGGCTCGACCGACAGAGGAGACGCATGTTCAGGATGCAGGACATCGTCATCGCCGCCATCGTGGCCGGGGCGCTGGCCGGGGCCGCCCTCGCCGCCTGGCCCTGGGCGCGACGACGGGGCCGCTTCGCCGTCGCGGGCCTCGCCACGGTCCTGGGCTTCATCGCCTGGAACGTCACGCTCAACCTCGCCAACGCCACCGGCTTCGACGTCGACGCGCCGGTCATCCACCTCAGCTGGCAGGACGCCGGCAGCGGCGTGCTCGCCTTCGCCGCCGCGGCGCTGGCGCTCGGCCTCCTGGCCGCCCGCGAGGAACCGGCCGGCCGCGTCGTCGGGGCCGCGGCCATCGCCGGCCTGGTGGCGATGGTCTTCGACATCTTCGTGTTATGACGCGCCCGGGGCGGGACGCTGTGACGACCCCGGTGGGCAATGACAGGGGCCGGCGCACGAGGGAGCTGCGGATGCACAGGATGGATCGCCGGCAACTGCTGAAGGCCAGCTCGCTGCTCGCCGCGACCACCTCGACCACGACGATCGGCGGGATCTCGACGGCGGCAACCGCGCCGGCCGCGGCATCGACGTGACGGCGCTGCACAGCCACGGCCTGACCGAGGGGCCCCGCCTCTCCCACCCGCACTTCTGGGCCACCGACGTCGCCGTGAAGCTGGCCCAGGGGCTGCGGGCGGCGCTCGCGACGACCAATAGCGTGGCGGGCGGTAGCGCCGGGGGGAACGATGGACGACCGACGATCCGCGCGCGACGTCGTCCTCATCGTGGCACTGGTCCTGGTCGTGCTGTTGCTGGTGGTGGGGCTGGCCCTCCTGGAGAACGCCACCTGACCCGCCGCGCGGCCCGCGCGCGCCCGCCACACCGGCGAGGTGCGCCGCGACGCGCGGCGGCGTAAGATCGGCCGCGGGAGCGATGCCCTGCCGCCCGACCGTCGCGGCGGGGCCGGCGTGCGGCTGGGGGTGGAGCGGAGGGATGCGGAGCCACTGGTGGGCGTACCGGCACTGGCCGATCCGCCTGCGCCTGACCGTCTGGTACATGCTGCTGTTCGACGTGGTCCTCCTGCTGTTCAGCGGCTACCTGCACCTCCGCGTGGAGCGGGGCCTCGAGGCGCAGGTCGACCGCGGCCTCCGGCTCGCCGCGACGCAGGTGGTCGCGGCGACGGACCAGGCGGGGGACCGGCCGGCCTTGCAGGCGACCCCCGACGCGCAAGCGCTGCTGCAACAGTTGCAGGGGGCGGGCTACGGCGTCCGCCTCACGGCCGCCGACGGCGCGACCGTGGCGCGCTTCGGCGCGCTGCCCACCGCGCCCCTCCCGCCGCCGGCGGCGGGGTACACGACGCTCGCGCAGGGGGAGGACACCTGGCGGGTCTTCGCCGCGCGGCTGCCCGCGCCCCCCGGCGCCGCGCCCGGCTGGCTGCAGGTGACGCAGTCGCTGGCGCCGGTCCAGCAGTTGTCCGAGGACCTCTCCAACCAGGTCCTGTTCGCCGCCCCGGCGGTGGTCTTCCTGGCGGGCCTCGGGGGGGTCTTCCTCGCGGATCGGGCGTTGCGGCCGATCGATCGCCTCACCCGCACGGCGCAGCAGTTGGGCGCGCACGACCTGAGCCGGCGCACCGGGTACCGGGGACCCGCCGACGAGGTCGGCCGCCTGGCGACCACCTTCGACCAGATGCTGGAGCGGCTGGAGGCGGCGTTCGCGCGCGAGCGGCGGTTCACGGCCGACGCGGCCCACGAGCTGCGCACGCCGCTCACTGCGCTGAAGGGCCAGCTCGGCGTGGCGCTGAGCCAGCCGCGTGCCGCGGCCGAGTACGCGGCGGTCTTGCGCGACCTCGACGAGCAGGTCGACCGGCTGATTCGCCTCAGCACCGACCTCCTCTTCCTGGCCCGGCTCGAGCAGGGGCGGGCGCAAGTGCCGCCGGAGCGGGTCGACCTCAGCGCGCTGCTGGAGACGATCGTCGACCACGTCCGCCCCCTGGCCGCCGAACGCGCGCTCGCGCTGGAGGCGGCGATCCCGGCCGGCCTGGCGGTCACGGGCCAGGTGGACCACCTGTCGCGCCTCTTCCTCAATCTCCTCGACAACGCCCTCAAGTACACGCCGGCGGGCGGCCGGGTGGCCGTGCGCGGCTGCGTCGCGGGCGCGAGCGCGCGCGTGACCGTCAGCGACACCGGGCCCGGGATCGCCGCGGCGCACCTGCCCCACCTCTTCGACCGCTTCTACCGCGCCGCGGCCGACCGCTCGCGCGCGGCCGGCGGCGCGGGGCTGGGGCTGGCGATGGCCGCGGAGCTCGCGCGGGCGCACGGCGGCGCGCTGGCGGTCGCGAGCACGGTCGGCGCGGGCAGCGCGTTCACGGTGTCCCTGCCGCTGGCGGCGCCGGCTCCCGCGGCGCCGCCCGGCTCGCGACAACCCTAAGAAGACTCTCATCCTCGTCTCACCGCCCTCACATCCGCCCCGCCCATACTGAATGCATGGCCGGGGCCGCGCCGGAGGCGTCGCCGGCGTCCACCGGCGACAGGAGGGGGAGATGGTCTTCGGGGAGGTGGGCGAGGCGCGCGAGCTCCTGGCGGTGATCATCATGATCGTGATCGGCCTGGCGCTGATCATCTGGATCCAGCGCGCCACCTCGCGCCACGACTGAGCGGGCCGGATGGCATGACCTCGAAAGGAGCCGGAGATATGGTGGTGCGAGAGCGCTTCACGAAGCTGGGTGCGTGCCTGCTCGCCGCCCTGGTGCTCAACCTGGCCTGGGTGGTGCCGGC
>DASSSV010000246.1:0-3275 GCA_035708265.1 Thermomicrobiales bacterium
CCGCTCGACGTCACCGTCGCCGACCTCGCCATCGAGTCCTTCTTCCCCGCCGACCCCACCACCGCCGCCGCCCTCCGCGACCGAGGCACGAGGGCTGGCGGTTGAAACCGCGCCTGAATGGCAGGCCCACACGCGGGTACCCCGCCACGAAACCCGCCCGCGCGGGGTAGGAACGGCCCCAGCCCTCCGTCGTCTGTCCTCCGTCTTCCGTCTTCCCGTCCCCTCGTCACTCGTCACTCATCACTCGTCACTCGGCACGTACTCGCGGAAGATCGGCGTCAGGTCCACGGGCGAGTGGGCCTGCCAGTGGGCCAGGAGGTCGCGGGGCGTGATGATGCCGTAGCGGTCGTCGCGGTAGAGGGCCTGCAGCGCCGCCCAGAAGTTGTCGTCGCCCATCGCCAGACGCACCCGCTGGTAGAACGCCTCCCCCTGATCGTAGATCGCCTGGTAGGCCGCCGCCTGCGAGCCGCCCGCGGGAACCTGCCAGACGGCGATGTCGAGCGGGTAGCGGAAGCGCTCGGGGCCGGGCGGTGTGGCCGGCAGCGTGCCGCCGAGGTAGGCGGCCAGGAACGAGGCCCCGCCCTCGTCGATCCAGGGATCCTGCTGGGTCCGCGTGCCGAGGATGCCGTAGAGCCACTGGTGCGCCGTCTCGTGGTAGACCAGCGGGGCGACTCCAGAGCCATTCAGGTTGACCGAGACCAGCATCGGGAACTCGATCCCGCCGCCGAGCCCCGCGCCGCCGTCGGCGATGCGGAAGATCGGGTAGGGGTAGGGGCCGATCAGCGCGCTCAGCCGGGCGATGGCAGCCGCGCCTGCGTCGAGCGCCGCGCGCGCCTGGCGCTCCGCCGTCGCCGCATCGGGGAAGGAGCGCGGGCTATAGTAGACCTCCACCGCCACGCCGTTCGCCGCCGCCCCGCGCAAGATCTTGTAGTCGGACGAGAGGCTGAGGACGAAGTCGCGCACGCGCGGTGCGGTGATGTGGCGGGTGACGGTGCCGTCGGCGTTGGGCTGGTCGCCGGCGTCCACGCCGGTGTGGGCGACGACGAGGTCGGCCGGCGCGGTGAGGGTGACGTCGTAGTCGGCGGTGGCGGTGTAGGGCGGGTCGAGGAAGGGCGGGTACTGGTGGTCGTCGGAGAGGATCGGGAACCAGTAGGCGAGGCGCAGGATGTCGGCCGCCTTGGTCGTCCCGGCGAAGCCGTCCGGCGTGTAGGGGTCGTCGGCGGTCCCGACGTCGAGGTGGAAGTCGAACGCGAGCGTCGCCGTCGCTCCGGGGCGGAGCGGGCGGGCCAGCGCCACCGGCAGCACCGTCCCGCCGACAACCGCCATCACCGGCTGGCCGTCGACCCGCGCGCCGTCGAGCGTGAACCAGCCCCAGCGCGCGGCGGTCACGCTCAGGAAGAGGCGGTCGAGCGCGCAGTCCTCGCGGTTGGTCGCCTGGATCGTCTCGCGGGCGCGCAGGTGGCCACTGTCAAAGCGGACGTCGTCGATCGCCAGGGTGTAGCGCGCGTCGAGGCGCGGCAGCGGGATCGTCGGCGGGGTCTGCCGCGGGGGCGGCGGCGTCCCGCCCGGCGCGATGGGGGAGACCGGCCGGGCCGGCGCCGCGGCGAGGCCGGGTAGCGGCGGCGCCGGGTGGCAGAGCGCGACGCCGGACGTCGGCGTAGCGCCGGCAGCTGGGCTCGCCGCTGTCGTGGCCGTCGGAGCGGGCGTGGGCGGTTGGGTGCTTGTCGGCGCGGGCGGGAGCGTCGCCATCGTGGCGACAGTGGCGCTCGCGGCGGCCGGGATCGCGCCGGTGCTGGTCGCGGTGGCGGTGCCCCGGCGCGACGCCGTCGCGCGAGGCGTTCCCGACACGAGGCTGCACCCGGTCAGCGCGAGGAGCAGCGCGAGGCAGAGCGCGGCGACTCGCCCCACCGGCCCCTCGCCTGTCCGCCCGCTCCGGCCCCCGCTCACGCCGGCCGCCATCGCCCGCCTCGCTCCGTCCCGCGCCACTTGCCCTCCGCCGCCGGCTCGCCGGCGGGGCATTGTAGCAAAGGGGGCAAGCGACGCCCGGCGGTACGGAAGTTGCGCCGTCCCGCGGCATAGCCCGCGCCGCCAACTGCGGCGCGGGAGCGGCGAAAGGAGGGGACCAGATGCACGACGACCAGGTCCACACCGGCACGCGGCAGGAGGGCGACTACCAGACGCCCGAGGAGATCGACGAGGAGTTGCAGGAGCGGATGCGCCGCGAGGCGGCGACGCGCGAGGACCTGCCCGACGCGACCGACCGCATCACCGAAGGCGGCTTCGGCTCCGGCCAGGGCATGGAGCTCGGCAACATTGGGCAGGACCCCGACCACCCCAACGAGCGCGGCTACCCGCGCGGCAAGGACCCGAACTGGCCGGCGTGACGAGTGACGAGTGCTGAGTGATGAGGGGACGGGGACGGACGAGCCGTTCTCCGTCTCCCTCATCGCTCATCGCTCGGCACCCGCTCGTCACTCGTCATTCGCTCGCTCGTTCCTCCCAGAACTCGTCGATCTGCTCGTAGATGTGGTCGGGGAAGCTCAACTCGCTATAGACGTTGCAGCCGCGCGGGTCGTCGGGGGCGGGGCAGATCGGGAAGTCCTGCTGGGCCTGCCACGCCAGGATGCGCTCGCGCTTCGGCGGGTTGTAATCGTGCGCCTGCACCTGGCGCACCAGGGCGCGGGCGTCCGTCTCGTCCACGCCGGGCTGCTGCGCGAGCAACCGCACCAGGTCGTCCTCGTCGCGGAAGAACCGCGCGACCATCACGAAGGTCAGCCGGCCGTAGTGGCCGATGTCCCGCCCGGCCTCCAACGCGTCGAGCAGGTGGGCCATCATCGGCGAGTCCCGCAGGTCCTCGCTCCGGCCGTCGTCGCGCTCCGCCCCGTTGCGTCCAGTGTCCCGGCTCATCGGTCCCTCCTTCGTGTCGCCCCGCGGGCGAAACATTTGTTCTGCTGAGCAGACGCAAGGAGCGTGCCACCCCGCTCGTCGCCCGTCGTTCGTCGCTGTGCTATAAAGCGGCCGGACGGGTGACAGCGGACGGGGCGCCGGGCGGCGCGGAGGACGGAGGGGCGGGATGGACGGAGAGCGCGTGCGGACGACGCAACGGCGGGTCGAGGATCTGGTCGGCGGGATCGACGGCGTGGTCGGCGTGGCGGCGCGGGACCTCGCCAGCGGCGCCGAGGTGGCGGTCAACGCCGACGAGCCCTTCCCGACCGCCAGCGTGATGAAGGTGCCGATCCTCTTCGAGCTCTACCGCCAGGCCGAGGCCGGTCGGG
>DASSSV010000247.1:0-2545 GCA_035708265.1 Thermomicrobiales bacterium
CCTCGGCCGCGCGCCGCCGTGGGCCGCGCTAATACCTCCGTCTTACGGCCGAAGGCCACAGTCGTTTCGCCCCTTGTGTCGGCCGGCGGGCGTCGCCGGTCGGTTATGCGGTGCTAACCGGCGCGGCTCACTCGCCGCCGAAGATGCAGGTGTCGAGGAAGGCGTTGCGGAACTTGCCGGCCGGGTCGTAGGTCCGCAGCAGCGCGCGGAAGTCCGGCAGCCGCGGGTAGAGCGCGGCCAGGCGCGCCGGCGGCGTGGTGAAGAGCTTGCCCCAGTGGGGGCGGGCCGCGAAGGGGGCCAGCGCGTCCTCGATCCGCGGGAGCAGCCCGCGCACGGCCGGCCAGTCCGCGGTCCAGGTGAAGTGGAAGGCAACCGAGTCCCGCTCGTAGCAGGGGCTCAGCCAGAGGGTATCGGCCGCGACGGTGCGGATCTCCGCGGCCTGGAGGAGCGGGGCGATCCGCGCGCGCAGCCTGGCGACGGCGCGGAGAGCCGCCCCGGCGTCCTGGCGGGGCACGAAGTACTCGCTCTGGAGCTCCACGCCGCTGCTCGGCAGGCTGTCCGGGCGGAAGTGCGGCAGCCGCTCGTGCCAGGGGCCGGGGAGGCCCAACTGCGCGGTGCAGCCGTCGGCCGCGATCCCGTCGATCGGGTGGCGCTCGCGGACCGCGGGCGTCGCCCCGAAGCGCTCCGGCGTCGCGCCGGCATCGGCGTCGCCGTCCCGCCGCTTCACCCAGACCTGGAACCGCTCGTCGCGCCAGTCGGTGAAGAGGCTGACACTGTAGCCGCTCGCCATGATCGCGTCGAAGTGGGCCGCCAGTTCCTCCAGCGACAGGCCCTCGTAGACCGTCTGCCGCACGGCGAACGCGGGCACGAGGTCCAGCGTGAGCCGGACGACCACCCCGAGCCCGCCGAGCCCGACGACCGCGCCGCGGAACGTGTCGCCGTCCCGCTCGCGCGACAGCGTCACCGTCGTCCCGTCCGCGACGACCAGATCCAGCGCCGCCACCGCCGTGGCGAGGTTGCGGTTGCGGTCGCCCGAGCCGTGGGTCGCCGTGGCGCAGGCGCCGGCGACCGAGACGTGCGGCAGGGAGGCGAGGTTGGGCAGCGCGAACCCCGCGCCGTGCAGCGCGGGGCAGAGCGCCGCGTAGCGGACGCCGCCCTCGATCGTCACCGTGCGCCGTTCCTGGTCGAGCGCCACGACGCGGTCGAGGCGGTCGAGCGCGATCAGGTCGCCGGTCGTGTCCGCGACCGCGCTGAACGAGTGGCGCGCGCCGAGCGCCCTGGCCCGCGCGCTGCCGGCGACCAGCGCCTGCACCTCGCCGACCGTCGCCGGCCGGTGCAGCCGCGCCGCGCCGTAGGTGTGGTTGCCGGCCCAGTTCCGGCGCTCCTCGTCCATCGCCCCGCTCCTGTCCCCGGCCCGCCCCGGCCGACCCGGAGCGCTACTCTACCGGATCGGCGCAGATCGGGCGAATCCCATGGGCGCGGCCGGGACGCGGGATCGGCCGGCGGTCTCCCCGCCTAGCCCTCGCCGCATGATGGTCACACATATTTGCCGTTGCCCCGGCGAGCTTCTATCATGACCGGGCTCGGTTGTCCCCGATCCCGGTGCGGTCGCGGCGTCACGCCCGGGATGGCGGCGATGCCGGTGTGTCGGCGACCGCCGATCGCGCAGGCCGCGGACTGGGAGCCGCGGAGGGGCCCCGCGGTAACGCAGCGCCCGGAGGAGCAGCGGTGGGCAGCGTCATCGCCGATCAGTCGATGTCCTTGGACGGCTACTGCACGGCGGTCGGGGCACGGGGCGCTACGTCGCTCGGCGCTTGGGGTGAGCGACTCCTCCACGCCTGGATGTTCCGGGACGACGCGACGGGCCGGAACGCGGCGGTCCGCGACGAACTCTTCGCCACGGCGGGGGCAGCGATCATGGGCCGACGCATGTTTGACGTCGGCGTGGAGCCCTGGGGCGAGGAGCCACCCTTCCACATGCCGGTGTTCGTGATCACGCACCACGCGCGGGAGCCGCTAGCAAGGCGTGGCGGCACCACGTACCACTTCGTCACCGGAGGCATCGACGACGTACTGGCGCGAGCCAGGGCGGTCGCGGGGGACCGGGACGTCGTGATCCTTGGTGGGGCCGACACGATCCGGCAGTTCCTGGTCGGTGGCCTCCTTGACGAGTTGCGCATCCATCTCGTCCCGGTGGTGCTGGGCGGCGGCACCCGTCTGTTCGATCGCACGGGACCGGAGCCGATCGACCTGCTCCCCACGCGGGTGGTCGGCGCGCCGGGGGCAACCCACCTCACATTTCGCGTGCTCGCCAACCACTGACGCTGGTGGGTAACTTCCGACAGCCGTCTCCTCGGCGGCGAGCCTCTCGCCACAGCGGCGTGCTCGAAGGTGAGATCATTTCAGTGGGGATCTGTTGTGTTTCCCTCTTGACAGTCTTCCTCCGCTCATGCTATCTATTGGTGTAACTTACTGATCGTTTAGTAACTCGCTGTATATAGTGAAAGGGGAGGGTCAATGAAGCAGCAGGTGGGTCGTTCTTCCT
>DASSSV010000248.1:0-3051 GCA_035708265.1 Thermomicrobiales bacterium
CCTCCGCCTCGCGCCCCCCACGGAGACCGGCCCCGGCCGCGTCGCCGCCCTCCCCGCGCCGCGCACCCTCGCCGCCGGCGACCGCCTCGCGCTGACCGTGCCGCAGTGAGGTCAAACGCGGGGTACGGGATGCGTGGCGTCGCCCTCGCGGCCACGAGGACGAGATGGGTAATGAAGCAAGAAGAGCGAGACGTCGGCGAACTGCTGATCCAGGGCTTGCAGGGTGCGGTCGCCCACGAGCGCGGGGAACTGCCGGCGCGCACGAAGACGGTGCAACGGCCGCGGCGCGATCCGCGCGAGGCGGCACCGGCCGAAGAGGATGATCGGCACACAGAGCGCCCGCCCGCCTCGCGCGACGACGAGCCCTCCTGACCGGCCGCGAAGCCCGCCTGCGCGGACTAGGTCCGGCTCCGCGTCCCAGCCCGCGGAGGCGGGCTTCGTGCGCCGTGAGGCGCCCCAAGGCGGGCTTCAGCCGCCAGCGGCCCATGAGCGAGAACAGCGCGTGACGAGCGACATCCTGCGCTACCCCGACCGCCTCTTCGAGGGCTACCTCTTCGACCTCGACGGCACGGTCTACCTGGGCGACGCGCCGCTGCCGGGCGCAGCGCGGCTCGTCGCCGCGCTGCGCGAGCGGGGGCGGCGCGTGCTCTTCCTCTCCAACAACCCGACGCGCGACCCGGCGCAGTACGCCGCGAAACTGACCGCGCTCGGCATCCCAACCGCGCCGGTCGAGGTCGTCAACACGGTCGTGACGACGACGCGCTGGCTGGCGCGCCACCACCCGGGCGCAACGGTCTACCCGATCGGCGAGGAGCCGCTGGTGCGCGCGCTGCGCGCGGCCGGGCTGCGCGTCTCGGAGGACCCGGCCGAGATCGACTTCGTCGTCGCCAGTTACGACCGCACCTTCACCTACCGCAAACTCCAGATCGCCTTCGACGCCCTCTGGTACCACCAACGCGCGCGGCTGATCGCCACCAACCTCGACCGTTACTGCCCCTTCCCCGGCGGCCGCGGCGAGCCGGACGCCGCGGCGATCGTCGCCGCGATCGAAGCCTGCACCGGCGTCCGCTGCGAGTTGCACGCCGGCAAGCCGGGGCCGATTATGCTGGCCGCCGCGCTCGACGCGCTGGGGCTCGACGCGGGCGCCTGCGTCATGGTCGGCGACCGCCTCTACACCGACATCCGCATGGCGCGCGACGCCGGGATGCCGTCCGCCCTCGTCCTCACCGGCGAGACGACGCCGGCGATGCTCCGCGGCGCGCCGCCCGAGGAACGCCCCGACTACGTGCTCGACCGCATCGACCGGCTCCTGCCCGGGGCGAGTCGGGTGGTCGGGTAGTACCGGCCTGCCATCGTTGACCGAGTGGCCACACGGAAGCCGGCTCTGCCGTCTACGCCAACTCCCGCAGGCCGGCGTCGGGCACCAGCGCGGCGACGACGGCGAGGAAGAGCGCGGCGCTGGCGGCGAGCGTCGCGCGGACGCCGATCGCCGGGAGGAGGTAGCCGGCGAGGAGGACGCCGAGTGGCGCGGCGGCGAGGCCGACCGCCGTGGTCACGCCGAAGACCCGGCCGCGCAGGTCGGACGGCGTGCGCTCCTGCAGGATCGTCGCGATGAGCGGGCCGTTCGGCCCGGCGATCACGCCGCCCACGAGCAGCGCCCCGACCATCACCGGGACCGGCGGCAGGAAGGCCAGCGCGGCAATCGCGCCGCCGATGGCCGCGACGCCGACGAGGAAGGTGCCGCGGCGCGACCAGCGGTGGCCGGCCGCGCCGTAGACGGCCGCGCCGACGATCTGGCCGGCGCTGAACGCGGCGACGACCAGGCCGAGCCCGGCCGGGCCGTCGCCGGCGGTCTTGAAGTAGAACGGCAGGATCACGGCGAAGAGCGACACGATCAGGAGGCTGAACACGATGGACGCGCCGTAGATGGCGCGGATCGGGCCGTCGTGCCAGACGAAGCGCAGCCCGGCCGCCAGTTCGGCACGGTAATCCTCGCGCGCGGACGGCCCGCCGGGCGTCGGCGCGGGAGCCGGCACCAGCGTGGCGACGAGGAGCGCGGAGACCGCGAAGGTCGCGGCGTCGAGCCAGAGGACGGTGGTCGCGCCGAGCCAGGCGACCAGCGCGCCCGCCAGCAGCGGCCCCAGCGATTGCGCGCCGCTCTCGACGAACTCGTGCAGCGTGTTGGCGCGCTCCAGGCCCACGCCGCCGAGGCGCGCCACGTCCGGCCAGAGCGCGGCGCGGGCGGTCGCGCCGGGCGCGTCGAGCAGCGCGCCGAGGAAGACCAGTGCCAGCAGCAGCCAGAAGGGCAGCAGGCCGCGCGCGTAGGCCAGCGGGATCAGCGCGACCGCGACCATGCTGGCGGCGTCCGCGGCGATGCTGGCGCGCCGATGTCCCAGCCGGTCCACGACCGCGCCGCCGAAGAAGGCGGCCAGGATCGTCGGCAGGAGGCCGCAGGCGGCGACGAGTCCCGTGCGCGCCGCGCTGCCGGTCGTCGTCAGCACGAACCAGGGGATCGCGAGTTGCGCCAGGGCATTGCCGCTAAGGGAGATCGCGTCCGCGCCGAGGAGCGCGGCGAACGGCGCGCGCCGCGCCGCGATGGTCGTCGTCTCCGCGCGCCAGGACCGGGCCGGCATCTGTGACGCCCTCCTTCCGCGGCTCCCTGCGCCGGGAACGAAGGGACGGCGAAGGAAGCCGCTCTCCCCGCCGCCAGGGGAAAGACTTCCTCCACCGTCGTACAGCCGGTGGTCCCGCGCCGATCGGCCTCGCCCGCGAGGCGCCGTCGCCGGCCCTCCGGGCTCTGAGCACCCCCGCGATGAGGGGTGGAGTGCAGACACGCGGGTTGCGTTGTCGGTGCGGAGTGTAGCGCGCGGGGGGCCGGGCGGGCAAGGAGACGGCCGGCGGCCCTCACCCCCCTGCCCCCCTCTCCTAATCCCGGGAGAGGGGGTGACTCTGCTCCGACGCCGTGCTGCTCTTCCAGATCCCCGGTCGGGAGGACGGAGAAAACGCGCACAGCGAGATCTCCCCCTCGCCCAGGATTGGGAGAGGGGGACG
>DASSSV010000249.1:0-6750 GCA_035708265.1 Thermomicrobiales bacterium
GACTCCCGACTCCCGACTCCCGACTCACCTTGTAGGCGCCGTAGACGGCGTGGCCCGCCCGCGCCCAGAAGACGTCCGCGCCGGCGAAGCCGGCCTCGGCCAGCCAGGCCAGGTGCTCCGGCACGGCCGACGGCATGTCCACCGGGTCAGGATACTCATACCAGTTCCAGTGCTCCGCGACGAACCGATGGTAGGCGTCGAGGTTGCCGGTGAAGGCGAGGGACTGGCGCTCGACCGCCGCGTCCCACTGGCGCGCCAGGTAGCGCCGCTGCCACTCGCTCCGCGGGGCGACCAAGTCCGCGACGAGCAGCGCGCCGCCGGGCGCGAGGCGGTCGTGGAGCGCGCGGTAGAGCGCCCGCTTGCCGTCGGCGTCGAGGTGGTGGAGCACCAGCGAGCTGACGACGCAGCGCGGCGCTTCGGGCAGATCCGCCAGCCAGGAGGGGTCTTCGAGCCGGAAGGGACGCAACTCGACGCGATCCGCGTAGGGCCGCAGGCGGACCGCCGTCTCGCGCAGCATCGCCGGCGAGCCGTCCAGGCCGAGGACGCGCGCCCGCGGGAAGCGCGCCAGGATCGCCTCGCTCAGCCAGCCGGCGCCGACGGCCAGTTCGACGGCGAGGAACGCCTCGTCGGCGCGCGCCGGGAGCAGGTCGAGGATCGTGTCGCGGATCTCGTCGCGATCCGGCGTGTAGATCCGCCCGAGTTCGATGAAGTGTTGCGAGTCCGCCTCGCTCCACCACGGGTCCGGCATCTCCGGCGATTGCATCCGTCCAAACCTCCCGCTCACCGCCGCCATGATAGCAGGGCGGGAGGGCCGGTGGGCGGCGACGCGGGAGCCCGCGGTTGAAACCGCCCGCGCCGTGCTATCATGCCGCCGCGATCGAGCCGACCCGCCACTCGTCGCCCATCGCTCACCGCTCGTCATTCGTACTTCGTACTTCGCACTTCGTACTTCGCGAGGGGGGTTGGATGGACAACGCCTGCGACGCCTACCTGAAGGAACGCGACCAGCGCCACCTGGACGAACTCTTCGACTTCCTGCGCATCCCCAGCGTCAGCACGATGCCCGAGCACCGCGGCGACATCCGCCGCGCGGCGGAGTGGGTGGCCGGGCAACTCCGCGCGATGGGGGCGCAGGACGTCGAGTTGCTGCCGACGGCCGGCAACCCGGTCGTCTACGGCCAGTGGCCCGCCCCGGCTGGCGCCCCGACCGCGCTGATTTACGGACACTACGACGTGCAGCCGCCCGACCCGCTCGACCTCTGGGAGACGCCGCCCTTCGAGCCGGCGATCCGCGACGGGAAGATCTACGCGCGCGGCGCGTCGGACGACAAGGGCAACCTCTTCGCGGCGCTGAAGGGGCTGGAGGCGGCCATCGCCGTCCACGGCCGCCTGCCGATCGGCGTCAAGGTGATGTTCGAGGGCGAAGAGGAGACCGGTTCGCCGAACCTGCCGGCGTTCGTCCGGGCGAACACGGAGCGGCTGCGCGCCGACGTCGCCCTCAGCGCCGACGGCGGGATGTGGGGCCCGGATACACCGTCGCTGACGCTCGGCTCGAAGGGTATCGCCGCCTGCCAGATCGACCTGCGCACCGCCAACACCGACCTCCACTCCGGCCAGCATGGCGCGGCGGTGCCGAACGCCGTCGAGGCGCTGGCCCGGCTGGTGACGACGATGCACGACGACGCCGGCCGCGTGACGGTGGCCGGCTTCTATGACGACGTGCGCGACCTGACGGCGGCGGAGCGCGAGCAGATCGCCGCGGTGCCCTTCGACGAGGAGGAGTACCGCCAGGGCCTCGCGCTGCCGACCCTCTGGGGCGAGCCCGGCTACACGGCCAACGAGCGCCGCTTCGCCCGCCCGACGCTCGACCTCAACGGCATCTGGGGCGGCTTCACCGGCGAGGGCGTCAAGACGGTGACGCCGTGCGAGGCGCACGCCAAGATCACCTGCCGCCTGGTGCCGAACCAGGAGCCCGGGCGCATCCTCGACCTGATCGCGGCCCACGTCGAGCGCTACTGCCCGCCCGGCGCGACCGCGACGCTGCGCCGCTTCCCCGGCGCCGCCCGCCCCTTCACCATCCGGGCCGACCACCCGGCGCTCGCCGCGGCCGGCCGGGTGCTGCGCGACCTCTACGGCAAGGAGCCGCTGCACGTCCGCCTCGGCGGCACGCTGCCGGCCGCCGAGACGCTACAGACCGAACTCGGCGTGGACATGGTCTTCTTCTCCTGGGGTATGCCCGACAGCCAGGTCCACGCGCCGAACGAGTCGCAGCGCCTCCAGGCGTTCATGGACATGCGCCGGGCGTACTGCGCCCTGGTGGGCGAATTGAGAAATCAGAAGTGAGAAATCAGAAGTGAGAAGTAGCGCGGGAGAAGGGAAAGACCTCTCTGCGCCGGTACCCGTTTCTCACTTCTCACTTCTCACTTCCCGGAGGGCTCGTGGGCTTCCTCGCGGCGGCGTGCGCCGCGCTGGGGTGGGGGCTCGACGCGGTGCTGGCGCGGCAGGGGCTGCGCCGGCTGCCGCCGGCGGTCGGGCTGGTCTGCTCGCTGGCGGCCAGCCTGGTCGTCTGCGCCCTGCTGACGCTCGCGTTCGAGCGGGGCCGGCTGTGGGCCTACCCGGCGGCCGGGTTCGCCTGGTTCGGGCTGGTCGGGCTGGTCAATTTCTTCGTCGGCCGACAGTGTAACTTCCGCGCCACCAAGCGCCTCGGCGCGGCGCGGGCCGCGGCGATCTTCGCCACCTCGCCGCTCGTCTCGATCGCGCTGGCGGTCGCCTTCACCGGCGAGCGCGTCTCCCCGCTCCTGCTGGCCGGCGCGGCGCTGGTCGTGGCCGGGATGGTCCTGGTGGTGACGAGTTGATCGAGCGCGCGGCGCGGGCGGAGGAGGCGGCGCCGGCCGCGCCGGTGCAGCCGCGGGCCGGGTACGCGCTAGCGCTCAGCGCCGCGCTGGCCTACGGTGCCAACGCGGTGATCATCCGCGCCGGGCTGGAGCGCTACGGCGGGCCGCTCACCGGCGCGACGATCGCGCTCGCGGTCGGGCTCACGACGATGCTCCCGCTGGCCGCGGCGGCGTGGCGGGCGCAGGGCGCGGGCTGGCGGCCGGATCGGGCCGCGGTGCTCTTCGTCCTCGCCTCGGGGCTGTCGTCGCTCTTCGGCTTCGTCTCGAACGTCTTCGCGCTCTCGGTGCTGCCGGTCGTCGTCGTCACGCCGATCACCAGCACCTACCCGCTGGTCACGGTCCTGCTGGTGCGCCTCTTCCTGCGCCATCACGAGCGGATCACGCGCCGCACCGTCCTCGGCGCGGCCTGCGTCGTCGCCGGGGTGATCCTGGTCACGCTGGCGCGGGCGTGACGGAGACGGCAGTCGGCAGTCGGCAGTCGGCAGTCGGCAGTCGGCAGTCGGAAGAGACGGCTCCCGTAGGGCTACCGGTCGGCAGTAGTAAGCCGGTACTGCCGACTCCCGACTGCCGACTCCCGACTCGTCACTCGCCGTCCTGCGGCTCGTCGCCGTTGGGCGGGACGAGCATCGCGGCGACCTGCGCGGCCAGTTGCGCCAGCTCGAATGGCTTGTAGAGGACGGGGACGCCCTTCTGGTCGAGTACGTCCTGCCAGGGCTGCATCTCGCCGGACGAGACGGCGGTGCAGAGCAGGACGGGGATGTCGCGGGTGCGCTCGTCGGTGGAGAGGAGATAGAGGACGCCGAGGCCGTTGATCTCGGCCATGCGCACGTCGAGGACGATCAGGTCGGGCAGGAGGGTCTGGATTACGCTGAATGCCTGGTCGCCCTGCGAGCAGACGTGGACGTCGTAGCCCTCGTCGGTGAGGAAGTCGTGCATCAGGTCGGCCAGTTGCGGGTCGTCGTCGACGACGACGATCCGTTTCTGCGCGTCACCCATCAGTCGACCACTTTCGTCGCATCCGCCCGCCGCCGGCCGCCCGGTATCGTCAGGGATCGCGCGCCCGGCCGCGTATCGCGCCGCCGGTCCCGCGCGCTACCGTGCAGCATACCACGATCGCGCCGCGGGCCGGAATGGGCCAACAGTACCATATCGGAGCCATCAGCCGTCAGCCGTCAGGGGGAGGGCTGACGGCCGAGAGCCAGTACGTCGGCCACGACGATCTGAGTGTCGGCGAGGGTCGGCCAGAGGACGCGCGAGGCGTGCTCCGGCGCGACGATCTCGGCGGGGCGGAGGCGGGGGCTGAGGACGTTGGTCGGCGCGTAGGCGCGCTGGTCGCTGGGGAGGTCGTCGGCCCAACGGCCGGGCGGCGCGGCCGGCTCGAAGGCGAGGAAGTCGCCGGCGGTGTAATAGACCGGGCGGGCGGCGAGCGTGTCGGCGTCGAGGTCGGGCAGGCGGTCGCGGATGAGTTGATAGCCGCGCGGCGGGCTGGCGGGCTGGCCGAGGTCGGCCAGGAGCGTCAGCGGGCCGGGGGCCGCGGGGAAGAGGCGCGTCGGCGCGCCGGCCAGCAACTCGGCCACTCGCGCGCGGAAGGCGAGGCCGAGGCGGCGGCGCTCGGCGCGCTCGGCCAGGAGCGCCGGCACGTCGGCGGGGTAGCGCGCGGGGTCGAGGTGATGGTCGCGCACCAGCGGGAAGTCGGCCAGTTCGGGGCGGGCCATCAGGCCGGCCTCGCGGTTGGCCTGCGTGACGAGGAAACCGACGTCGAGGTAGTCCACCTGCCCGCCCGCGTCGAGCCGCTGGCGCTCGGCGGCGATCTGGTCGCCGTAGTAGGCCGCGCGGTCGGGCGGCAGCTCGGCCGCGTAGACCCGCGCGACGGCGGCGAGGACCGTGCTCATGCGGCGGGCGGCCAGGCGCGACGCCCAGGTGGCGGCGGTGTCGCGCGGCCGGCCGGCGGGCAGATCGGCCGCGACGTCGTCGAGGAGCGTCGCGCCGGGGTCCTGCACCGCGGCCGTCGCGACGAGCAGCGCCCAGATCGGCGCCGGGAGGTCGGTCAACGCCAGCAGGTAGGCGCGCAGGTCGACGTCGTCCACCGGGACCGGTAGCGCCCGCGGCGCGGCGTCGCGCCGGCCGCCCGCCACCAGCCCGGCGCAGCAGAGCCCGGCCAGCGCGCCGAGGAACGCCCGGCGGCCGAGCAGCAGCGGCCGGTGCGCGGCCGGCGCGGCCGGGCCCGCCCATCGTTCGGCGCGGATCTGCGGTTCTTGCCGGAGCATCGCGGGCTCCCTCCCGCCGCGCCGCCGGTGATGGGGCGCGAGGCCCCGCCTCTCAGGCCGGCAGGATGCGGAACACCGGGTAGTCGGGGGCGATGCGGCGCAGGTCGGCGTCGGGGGCGTCGGGGCCGACGCCCTGGAAGAAGGCGCCGATCTCGACGCGCCAGCGCCGCAGGTAGGCGCGCAGCACCTCCGGTTTCTCCTCGTCGGTGAGTTCGACGACGCGGATCGGCTCGCTCCGCCGGCCGAGCCGCAGCTCGCCCTCGCCGCTCGCGCGGATGTTACGCACCCACTGGGTCACGCCGCGCGGCGCGACGAGATAGCGCTCGCCGCGATACGTGAGCAGGTTGACCGGCGTCGTCCGCCACTCCCCGCTCTTGCGGCCGCGCACCGCGAGGATGCGCGAGCCGTAGACGCTGACGCCGAGCCGGGTGAGCGCGGCGACGAGGCGATTGAAGACGTTGGTGGTGAACCACCCGGGCTGGACGTAGCGCCGCGACTCCATTGGTCCCCTCCTCCGCGCGGCGAGGCTCGCTAGCAGTCTATACCCGCGCGGGGCGGCGGGCAACGGCGGCGGGGCGACGCGCCGGCGATTGAAATCGCCGCTACGGGCTCGCCGCGGCTCGCCATGAAACCCGCCTGCCCGGGTTGGGACGTCGGTCAGGCCGCGCTGGCGGCCTTCGTGCGCGGGGTGCCCCCAACCGCGCCTTCAGGCGCCAGGCCCATCCGCCTCGCCGTCGAAGATCTCGGCGAAGAAGCGCTGCATCGTCGCGGCGGAGCGGGCGTCGGTGGAGGCGTGGTAGGCGACGCCGGGCGTGCCGCCATCGACCGCGTGCTCGTGGGTGAAGCCGTGCATGGCGCCGCCGTAGACGACGAGTTGCCAGTCGGCGCCGGCGTGGTTCATCTCCTCCATGAACGCGGCGACATCGGTCAGCGGGACGTGGGGGTCCAGCGCGCCGTGGCAGACGAGGATCTTCGCCCGCACCGCCCCGGGCTGCGCCGGCCGGGTCGTCTTGAGGCTCCCGTGCACGCTCACCACGCCGGCCAGCGCGCCGCCGCCCCGCGCGAGTTCGAGCACCGTCATCCCGCCGAAGCAGTAGCCGACCGCGGCCAGGCGCCCATCCACCAGCGGGTGCGCCGCCAGCGCGGCGAGACCCGCCTGCGCCCGCCGGCAGAGGCGGTCGGGATCGCCGGTGAGGTCGGCGATGGCGCGCATCACGCGGGCGCGGTCGCCGGCCACGCCGTCGCCGTACATGTCGCCGGCGAGGACGACGAAGCCGAGGTCCGCGAGGCGTCGGGCGCGCCCCTTCGCGTGGTCGTCCAGTCCGGCGCCGCCGTGGACGACCAGGATGCCCGGCCGCCGGTCGGCCCGCGCGTCGTCCCAGACGAGGTAGCCGGTGAGTGGGGTATCGCCGTCGCGATACGGGATCTGCTGCTGCATCGGGGCTCGGCCTCCTTGTATCTTCTAGTTGTGGCAGACTGCCGCACGGGCGCGGCAGACCGATGCCTCCTTGGTCCATCGAGGCCGGACGAGAGCTGGGGTCGCCGCGCCCGTTCCTCGCAGAGCCCGAACAGTTGCGGGGGCCGTGGGA
>DASSSV010000250.1:0-12779 GCA_035708265.1 Thermomicrobiales bacterium
CCCCTTCTCCCAGGATTGGGAGAGGGGGCGGGGGGTGAGGGCCGCCGGCTACCCCTCCGCGCTCATCGCGGCGAGCGGCTCGCGCTCGCGCAGGTACTCGCGGACCATCAGCGCGGCGGTGGCGCCCTCGCCGGCCGCGGCGGCGACCTGTTTGGTGCTGCCGGCACGGACGTCGCCGGCGGCGAAGACGCCCGGCAGCGAGGTCTCCAGCGTCGGGCCGGTGGCGATGAAGCCGCGCGCGTCGAGGTCGAGCGCGCCCCGGAGGAAGCCGGTGTTCGGCGTGAGGCCGATAAAGACGAAGAGGCCGGGCACGGCGAGGTCGCGCGCCGCGCCGGTCGCGCCGTCCCGGATGCGCACCGCGCCGAGCCGACCATCGCCGCGCAATTCCTCGACGGCGGTATCGTAGAGAATCTCGACGCCCGGCTGCTCGGCGAGCTTGCGCTTGATGATCTCGCTCGCGCGCAACTCCTGGCCGCGCACGAGGAGCGTGACGCGGGAGGCGAATCGCGTCAGGAAGAGACTTTCTTCGGTCGCGCTGTTGCCGCCACCGACGACCGCGACCGGCTGTCCCTTGTAGAACGGGCCGTCGCAGGTCGCGCAGTAGGAGACGCCGCGCCCGATGTAGTCGTCCTCGCCCGGCACGCCGAGGCGGCGGTAGGACGAGCCCGAGGCGAGCAGCAGCGCCGCGCCGGCGTAGTCGCCAGCCGGCGTGCGCGCGGTGCGATAGCGCCCGTCGCTCGCGATGCCGGTGACCTCGGTCGCGCCGATGAGGTCGACGCCGTAGCGCTCCGCGCCCTCGCGCAGCCGCGCGGCGAAGTCGCGCCCCTCGATCCCCTCGGGGAAGCCGGGGTAGTTGTCCAGCCGCTCGGTGACGGCGGCCTGCCCGCCGGGCACGTTGCGCTCGATCACGCCGACACGCATCCCCTCGCGCGCGCCGTAGAGCGCGGCGGTGAGCCCGGCCGGTCCGGCGCCGACGATCAGCAGGTCGTAGAAGGCGCCCGGCGCCGCGCCGCCGGCGTCGACGCCGAGTTTCGCCGCCAGTTCGGCGTTGGACGGCTCGACCAGGATCGAGCCGTCGGGGAAGACGATCGTCGGGATGATCTGCTTGCCGTCGTTGACCCGCTCGACGTAGGCCAGCGCCTCGGGACGCTCCTCGACGTTGACCCAGGCGTACTCGACGCGGTGGGCGCCGAGGAACTCCTTCGCCCTGGCGCAATCGGGGCACCAGGTCGCGCCGTAGACCGTGATCGCCCCGCCCGGGGCCTGACCCGCTCGCGTGCCGTCCATCGCGCCCTCCTGCGCCGAATCGTCGTCACGATGCTGCGCGCGTATGCCAGGAGAACGAGCGACCGGCATGGGGTATTTCACGATGGCGCGGACGGCGGCGAGCCGACTCCTGCCGGCCGCGCTACGTGGACCGCGGCGGCCCGTCATCCGGGGCGGGCGGCGCGCTGGCGGATGGGCGCAGACCGGCCACCAGCGCCCGCAGGCCGAACTCGAACTGCTCCGCCGACGCCAGCGTGCCGAGCATCGGCAGCGCCGCGGCCACGCCCGGGAACTGCTCGGCCGGCAGGCGCGCGAAGCCCTCGCGCCACTGGGCGGCGTAGTCCTCCTCCGGCTGTGCGCGCGAGCGCGGCGTCTCCCAGATGACGAAGCCGAGCGTGTAGATCAGCACGGCGTAGACGGCCCGCGCCGCCTCCGCCGCCGCGAACCCCTCGCGCCCCAGCGGCCCCAGCAGCGTCTCCAGCCCGCGGAAGATCCCCGCGCCGATCACGCTGCGCCCGGCCAGGATCCCCGCCACCCCGGGATGAGCGAGCAGCACCTCCCGCATCCCGCGCCCCCAGCCGAGCAGGATCGCGCGCCAGTCCCCGCCGTCCAGCGCGCCGACGCGGACCTCGGCGATGGCGCGCATCGCCACGGCGTCGAGTAGCTCCTGCTTGCTGCGCACGTAGCCGTAGAGCGTCATCACGCCGGCGTCGAGCCGCCGCGCCAGGCGGGGCATCGAGAGCGCCCCGACGCCCTCCTCGTCCACCAGCGCCAGCGCCGCGGCGACCACCGCCTCGCGGCTGAGCGAGCCCCGCGGCCGCCGAGCCCGGGCGGGAACCCGCCCGCCATCGCCGCCGCGCTTCGCCGTCATCGCCGCCCCTCCCGTCTTGACAGGCCACCGTCCGGGGCATATAGTAAGCCTTACCGTAAGGAAGACGCAAGCGACACGATGGCGCGGGCTGGCGATGGGAGACGGGCGGACGGTCGGCTCCGACAGACGCGTCCCGACGACCGCGGGTCTTCGTGCGAAGGGGTGAGGTCGCCATGGCTGGAAGAGCGCTGGCCGCGGAGCGACGGCTGCACGCGAGCGTCCGCGAGAACGCGATCCTCGTCATCCTCTGTTTCGGCGCGGGCGTCGCCCCGCTGGCGGCGCGCTCTATTTCCGGCGACGCCGCGCGCGTCGCCTACGGGGCGCTCGTCGCCGCGGCCTATCTCGCATTCGCGCTGTTCGCCAGGCGGGCGGCCGCGCTCCGGCCCTACTGGGAGTTGGCGTTCGCCTTCTTCGTCTTCGCCTTCGTCCAGGTGCTGAACAACGTCGTCGCGGGCTACGTCGCGAGCCGCGTCTTGCGCGCGCCCCCGACCGCGGGCGACCCCCTCGCCGCGACGGTTTCCGGCACGGTGGTCGTGCAACTGCTGGAGACCGCCGTCGCGATCATCCCCGTCGTCGCCTTCACCTTGCTATCCGGGCGGGACCTCGGCACGATCTACGCGCGGGTGGGGAAGCGCCGCTGGCTCGTCGGCGCGCTGGTCTTCTTCGCCGCCTTCTACGGCTACCTGGCGACCGTCGCCTTCCGCCCCGACAGCCCCGCGCACCGGCTGCTCCCGACGAATGGCCCGCTCACCCTCGCGCGCTTCCTCGCCCTGACCCCCGCGCTCCTCGTGGTCGCCATCGCGAACGGCTTCGAGGAGGAGTTCCTCTTCCGCGGCCTCTTCCTGCAGAAGTACACCGTCTTCTTCGGCGCGGGCGCGGCGAACGCGCTGCAGGCGGCGCTCTTCGCGACCGCGCACGCCTGGATCACCTACACGCCGACCGCCGTGCTCTTCATCGTCGCGGTGGTCTTCCCGCTCGGGCTGCTCGCCGGCTACCTCATGCGCGCGTCGGATGGGATCGTCGTCCCCGGCATCGTCCACGCGGCGCTCGACCTCGCGATCTACCTCGCCTTCCTGACCTACGCCGTGTAGGCGTCGCGAGCCGGCGCGCTACGGCGCGGCCGGTGGGATGGCGTGCAGTTTGTCCGGGTTGACGACGATGTAGACGCCGCGGACGCGGCCGCCGGCGATGTCGAGCGTCAGCGTGCCGAACGGCGTGCCGTCGGCGAGATAGGCGACGAAGCCCGGCGTGCCGTTGAGGTCGGCCGGGCGCACGAAGGCATCGCCCGGCGTCTTGCGCAGGATGCCGAGCATGGCGCGGCCGACGTGCAGCGCGCCGCGGATCGGGAAGCGCGCCGCCGCGACCCTGCCGCCGCCGTCCGACCAGAGCGTGATGTCGTCGGCCAGCAGCGCGACCAGGCCGTCGAGGTCGCCGTCGACGCAGGCGCGCAGGAACTGGTCGGTCAGCCGCCGGCGCTGCTCGGGCGGGGCCGGGAAACGCGGCCGCCGCTCGGCGAGCCGCTGGCGGGCGCGCCGCACGAGCTGGCGGCAGTTCGCCTCGCCCTTGCCGGTGATCTGCGCGATCTCCGGGTAGTCGTAGGCGAAGACCTCGCGCAGCAGGAAGACGGCGCGCTCGACCGGCGAGAGCGTCCGCAGGAGGACCAGGAAGGCCGTCGAGAGCGAGTCGGCCAGTTCCGCCTCGCCGGCGACGTCCGGCCCGGTCGGCAGCGGCTCCGGGAGGTCCGGCCCGACGAAGGCGGTGTGGCGCGCCTCCGCCGAGCGCAACTGGTCGATGCAGAGCCGCGTGACGACCGTGGTGAGGTAGGACTTGGGCGACGCGACGGCCGTCGCGTCGCCCGCCGCCCGCTGCCAGCGCAGGTAGGTCTCCTGCACGGCGTCCTCGGCGTCCATCACGCTCCCTAGCATCCGGTAGGCGATGGAGAAGAGGAGCGGGCGGTACTCCTGGAAGGTGTCGGCCACTGTTGCTTGCATGCGCGCGTCCCTCGTCGCTCCTTGCTCATCACGCGGCCACGGCGGCGCGCGCCGGCGCGCCGGCCGCGGCGCCCGTGCGGAGGATCAGCGCCGCCGCCCGCCTGGCGCTGCCGAGGCTCGCGTCGGCCAGCAGCCCCGCCGGCCCGACCCAGTCGCCGGCGACGTAGAGCCCATCCACACCGGGCACCGCCGGCCCCGGCCGCCCGGCCAGCCCGCCGCGCGCGGCGTCCGGCAGCGCGTTCATCACGACCAGCTTCGGCAGGTAGCGCCGCGCGACCGCCTCGTCCCGCCAGCCCGGTTGCAGCCAGTCGAGCAGCCCCTCCAGCTCCCGCTCGGCGCCCGCGGCGTCGCGCGGGTCCGCGAGGTATTGTGCCAGATGGATCACCGCGCCGCCCGCCGGCGCGAGGCGCGCGTAGGCGGAGTGGACCGAGGCGTAGAGGGGGCGATCCACCCCGACCGCGTAACGCCGCCGCGACCGCGGCAGCCGCCGCAGCGCGACGTCGAGGCAGGCGGCGCGCACCGGCGCGGCCTCCGCCGCCCAGCGCCGCAGGTCGGCGCCGGCCGAGCCGTCCACCAGCGCGGCGGCCTCCCGCGGCGCTATCGCGAGCACGGCCGCCGCCGCGGCGAGCCGCCCGCCATCGGCCAGCCGCACCCCGGCGACCGCCCCCCCGCCGCACTCCACCGCCGCGACCCTGGCGCCCGCGACGATGCGCACCCCGGCGTCCGCCGCCGCGCGCCGGAGCCCGTCGACCAGCGTCTGCCAGCCGCCGTCGAGGTAGAGGACGTTGCCGGCGAGCGCGGTCTGGAGCTGCGCGACGAACGCGCCCGCGCTCAGGCGCTCGGGGGCGTTGGTATACGTGGACACGCGGCAGATGGCGGTGAGTACCTGGCGCGACTCTTCGTGGCGGAAGCGCCGCGCGAGCCAGTCGGCCAGCGGCACGTCCGCGACCGCGGCCGGGTCGAGCCGCCCGACCGTCGCGAGGAAGCGGACGAGTTCGAGCTTCGCGGCCGGCCCCAGGAGCCGCGTGCCGAGGAGCGCCGACGCACCATTGGGGAAGAGGTACGCCCGGCCGGCGCGCAGCGCCGCGCCGCCCCCGGGCACCCGGCCGCTGTAGGGGACGCCGAGTTCGTCGAGTGCCCGCGCCGCCTCGCCACCCCGGTAGAGCGCGTGCGGCCCGCGGTTGAAATAGTAGCCCCCGGCTTCCTCCGTGACCGCGCGGCCGCCGAGGTCGTGCGCCTTCTCGAAGAGCGTCACCGCGCGCCCGCCGCGCGCCAGATAGAGCGCGGCCGTCAGCCCGGCCAGCCCGCCGCCGACCACCGCGACGTCCGCCGCTTCGCCGCCCTCGCGCCTCGTCATCGTGTCGCCCATCACGTCCAGCCTCCTGTCCAACGTGCCGGCATCGTCGCCGGCCCGGACAGGAGACGAGATAGCCCGGCCGCCCGTGACAGCCGGCTCACGGCTCGCGGCGATCGAGTTGGGCGAAGCGGTCGAAGTCGCGGTCGAAGGAGTAGAGGTCGCGCGCCCCCGCCTGCTCCATCGCCGCGACGAGCATCGCGTCGCCGAAGTCGAGCGCCGCGCCGCCGTAGAGGCTGAGGGCGCGAAGGACGGCGCCCTTGTTCTCGACCAGGAAGCGCGGCAACTGGACGAGCGTCGTCAGGATAGCGGCGACCTGCGCCCGCGGTAGGCCGTAGGTGCGCGGGGAGGAGAGCACGAAGACCGCGTCGGCGATGACGGTGTACGGCGCCGCGACGGTCGCGTCCCCCCGCTCGACCGCGCGGAAGAGGGTCCGGGCCGCGGCCTGCTTGGCCGGGTCGTCGCCCGTGACCAGCCGGATGATGACGTCGGTGTCGACGAAGGGCGCGCTCACCGCCGGCCCTTGCACCGGGCGACCTCTTCCGCGCGCTCGTCGCGCGCGATGTCCCGCACCTCGGGCCAGGGGCGCGGCGCGTCCAGGCTGCCGGCCGCGCCGACGATGTCGTCCACGCCGGCGTAGGCCGGCTTTCGCAGTTCGAGCGTCCCGTCGTCGTGCAGAGTGAGGCGGAGCCGGTCGCCGGTGTCCAGGTGCGCGCGCCGCCGCACCTCGGCCGGCAGCGTCAGTTGCCCCTTGCTGCTCAGCGTGACGGTGAATTCCGTGTCCATGGCGCGCTGTCCTCTCGTAAGGCGAGAGCGAGTCGGGTAAGCCCAACAAGTATAGCACTTACCCGCGTCGCCGCGGTCAGCGCCCGTCGAGGAGCGCGGCGAGGCGCTTCGGCGCGGCCAGGCGGTAACTGTCGGCCACAAGGTCGGCGACCTCATCCCAGTCGGTCGGCACGTCGAGGCGGACGCCGATCCAGCCGCGGTGGCCGACGTAGGGCGGCACGAAGAAGCGCGCGGGGTCGGCGCCGACGAGGACGTCCTGCGCGCCGGGCGGGGCCTTGCACCAGAGCGACACGCGCCCGTCGCCGGCCTTCTGCATCGCGAAGATCTTGTCCCGCACCCGGAACGTCGGGTCGGTGCCCCACGATTCCTTCTCGGTGGCCTCGGGGAAGGCCAGGCAGATGGCGCGCAGGTGGTCGATCGGCTGGTCGGGCATCGGCACTCCTCCGCGGTGGTTGGGGCTTCACAAGCGGGCGCGGGCGACTGAGGGCCGCCCGCTCATGGGCGGCACCGTAGCAGCCGGGGGCGCGGAAGTCAAACGGATGTTCTGCACGAACAGGTCCGACGCCGGCGGTGCCCCGGCGACGGCGATTACCGGCGCGCGGCGGGGGGATTGACGCCCCGCGCCGCCGCGACTTCTGCTACTATGGAAGTGGGAGCTGCCCCCGGCTCCCCGGACGACGCGACCGCATTCGCAGCAAGGGAGGGTGTCGAGATGACCGCCGATGTTCTGCTGGCCTCCCGTGCCCCGGCCGCCGCGCGCCGCATGGCGGAGGCCGCGCTCCGCTTCCTGGACGCGCTCACGGACGAGCAACGCGCCGTGGCGACCTTCCCCTTCCCCGGCGACGAACGCTACCAGTGGCACTACACGCCAGTCGCGCGCAACGGCCTCCGCCTCAAGGACATGACCGGGCCGCAGCGCGAGGCCGCGCTGGCGCTCTTCGACGCCGGGCTCAGCGCGCGCGGCGCCCGCACCGCCCGCCAGATCATCGCGCTCGAGCCGATCCTGCGCGAGACCGAGCGCATCGAGGGGATCGCGACCCAGTGGCTGCGCGACCCCGAACTCTACTATTTCAGCGTCTTCGGCGAGCCCGGCACGCCCGCGCCGTGGGCCTGGCGCGCCGGCGGCCACCACATCGGCCTGCACTTCACCGTCGTCGACCGCGACCTCGACGCGCCGACGCCGCTCTTCTTCGGGGCCAACCCGGCCGAGGTGCGCCACGGGCCGGCGACCGGCCGGCGCACGCTCCCCGAGGAGGAAGACCTGGGGCGCGCGCTGCTGACCGGCCTCGACCCCGCGCACCGCGCCGTCGCGGTCGTGGACTCGGTCGCGCCCGACGACATCCTCACCAAGAACTACCGTGTGGCCGACCCCGCCGCGCCGCCGCGCGGGCTGCGCTACGCGGCGATGTCGGGCGAGGAGCGCGAGCGCCTGGTGCGACTGGTCCGACATTATGTCGAGCGAGTCGCGGACGACCTCAGCGCGCCGGCCTGGGCGGGCATCGAGCGCGCCGGGCTGGACGCCGTCGCCTTCGCCTGGGCCGGCCCGGCCGAGCCCGGCCAGGGCCACTACTACGCGGTCGTCGGCCCGACCTTCCTGATCGAGTACGACAACACCCAGAACGACGCCAACCACATCCACTCCGTCTGGCGCGACTTCACCAACGACTGGGGCGAGGACCTGCTCGCCCGGCACTACGCGGAAGCGCACTAGCGAGTAGGGAGAGTGCCGTGCATCCCCACTTCGTCCGCGCCTACCCGCCTGCCGAGCCGGCGCCGGGTGAGGCGCTCTGGCTGCCCTTCCACCGCGGCGAGTTGCTGGTGCGGCCGAACGGCGCCGGCGTGGCGCTGGCGCGCGGCGAGATCGGGCACCTGGCCGCGCTGGGGACGGGCGAGCCGCTCTACCTCGGCAGTCTCGGCGGCGTGCCCTGCTTCGCCTGCGAGGTCGAGCCCGGCGACGCGCCGCCGGACGGCTGGCGCGCGCTCGGGCTGCGCGCGCTCTACGGCCAGGTCGAGGAGACGCCGTACCTGCTGGCGGGCTATGCCTTCCAACTCCTCGCCTGGCGGCGCACCAGCCGCTTCTGCCCGGCCTGCGGCGAGCCGACCGAGCCGGTCGCCGGCGACTGGGCGCGGCGCTGCCCACGCTGCGGCTACACGCGCTACCCGCCGCTCAGCCCGGCCGTGCTGATCCTCGTCCACGACAGCGAACGCATCCTGCTCGGCCAGAAGGGCGACTGGGGTCGCCGCTACAGCATCCTAGCCGGCTTCGTCGAGCCGGGCGAGTCGCTGGAGACGTGTGTGCGGCGCGAGGTCTTCGAGGAGGTGGGCATAGAGATCGGCGAGCCGGTCTACCACGGCAGCCAGCCCTGGCCCTTCCCCCACCAGCTCATGGTCGGCTTCTGGGCGCCGTACGAGGCCGGCGACCTCCATCCCGACCCGACCGAACTGGCCGACGCCCGCTGGTTCCGCCACGACGACCTGCCGGAGCTGCCCGCGCCGCTGAGCCTGTCGCGCCAGTTGATCGACGCCTGGGTCGCCTCGCGCCGCGGCGTGTAGGTGAGCGCCGGCTGGCCCGCGCCAGCGATTGAAATCGCCGCCAGAGGCTCGCTGGCGCTGTGCTTTAGCCACCGCGAAACCCGCCTCCGCGGGTTGGGACGAAGCCGCGTCCTAGTCCGCGCAGGCGGACTTCGCGGCGCCGTGAGGCGCCTCTAGCCGCGGTTTCAACCGCGGGCGCGGCGCCCCGCGCATCACCCACCCCCCTCGCGAAAGGAGCACCCGATGCGACATTACGCCATCCCGCTCGTCCCCGGCCCGGTGACCGTCCCGGCCGAGGTCCTGGCCGCGCGGGCGGAGGATTACGGCTCGGCCGACCTGGAGCCGGAGTTCGTCGAACTCTACTGCGACACGGCCGGGCTCCTCGGCCGGATCATGGGGACGCGCAACCAGGTCGCGATCGCGCTCGGCGAGGCGATGGTCGTCCTCTGGGGCGCGGTCAAGAGCGCGCTCGCGGCCGACGACCGCGTCCTCTGCGTCGCCAGCGGGCTCTTCGGCCACGGCCTCACCGACATGGCCCGCGTCGCCGGGGCCGACGCGCGCGTCGTCGCCTTCCCGTCCGACGCCGTGCCCGACCCGGACGACGTGGCGCGCGAGGCGCGCGAGTACCGGCCGACGCTCGTCACGATGGTCCATTGCGAGACGCCCTCGGGCACCCTCACGCCGGTCGCGGCGGTCGGCGCGCGGCTGCGCGAGGCCGCGCCCGACGCCCTCTTCCTGGTCGACGCGGTCGCCTCGATCGGCGGCGCGCCGCTCGACGTCGACGCGGCCGGGATCGACCTCTGCCTGCTCGGGACGCAGAAGTGCCTCGCCGCCCCGCCCGACCTCGGCGTCGTCTCCGTCAGCGAGCGGGCCTGGGGGAAGATCGAGCGGGTCGGCTACGAGGGCTACGCCGCGCTGGCCCCGCTGCGCCACGCCGCCGAGGAGCACTACTTCCCCTACACGCACTCCTGGCAGGCGGTCGCCGGCCTCAACGTCGCCTGCCGGCGCCTCCTCGACGAGGGGCTGGAGCACGTCTACGCACGGCACGCGCGCGTGGCGCAGGGCTGGCGCGACGCCATCCGCGCCTGCGGCCTCGACCTCTTCCCCCGGCGCGAGGCCGACTGCTCCCCGACCGTCACCGCCATCACGGTGCCGGAGCGCCTCGGCTGGACCGAACTCAACCGGCGCCTCCGCGCGCAGGGCATGGTCGTCGGCGGCAACTACGGCAACCTCGCCGGCCGCGTCTTCCGCATCGGCCACATGGGCACGCAGGCGACCGACGACCTGCTGGCGCGGGGCGCGGCGGTGTTGCGCGAGGCCGTGGGGACGTAGAGCGTGGGAGCGTGGGAGCGTATGTCTCCCGGTCGCGTCCTGCGCTCCCACGCTCAGCGAGCGCAGCGAGCGACGCTCTCACGCTCCCACGCTCTCACCCCTCGTCCGGCGGCGGCACGACGGCGATGTGCAGCTCGTCGAGCTGGGCCGGGGCGACGGGGGAGGGGGCGTCGGTCATCAGGTCGCGCGCGGCCTGCGTCTTGGGGAAGGCCATCACCTCGCGGATGTTCGACACCCCGGCAAAGCTCGCCACCAGCCGGTCGAGGCCGGGCGCGATGCCGCCGTGCGGCGGCGCGCCGAACTCGAACGCGCGCAGCAGGTGGCCGAAGCGCGCCTGCGCGTCCTCCTTCGAGTAGCCCATCAGCGCGAACATCCGCTCCTGCACGTCGCGGCGGTGGATGCGGATGCTGCCGCCGCCGACCTCCGAGCCGTTGAGGACGAGGTCGTAGGCCGCCGCGCGCACCGCGCCCGGGTCCGTCTCCAGGAGCGGCACGTCCTCGGGCAGCGGCGAGGTGAAGGGGTGGTGGACGGCGTCCCAGCGCCCGCCCGCCTCGTCCCACTCCAGCAGCGGGAACTCCGTTACCCAGGCGAAGGCCAGCTCGTCGTCGTCCAGCGCGAAGAGCTGCGGGCCGAGCTGGGCGCGGAGCCGCCCCAGCGCCTCGCCCGCCACCTGGCGCGCGTCGGCCACGAAGAGCAGCAGGTCGCCGGGGCCGGCCTCGCAGCGCGCGGCCAGCGCCGCCAGTTCCTCCGGGGAGAAGAACTTCGCCACCGGCGAGCGCGCGGCGAGCGCCCCGTCCTCCCCCGCCTCCAGCGCCAGCCAGACGAGACCTTTCGCGCCGAACTGGCGGGCGGTGTTGGTGAGGTCGTCGAGCTGGCGGCGGGTGTAGCCGGCCTGGCCCGGCAGGCGGAGGCCGCGGACCACGCCGCCGCTCGCCACGGTCGAGGCGAAGACGCCGAACCGGCTCGTCGCCACCAGGTCGCTCACGTCCACGATCGGCAACTCGAAGCGCAGGTCCGGCTTGTCTGAGCCGTAGCGGTCGAACGCCTCGCGGTAGGTCAGGCGGCGGAAGGGGGCGTACTTGAGCCGCTTGCCCGTCAGATCCGGCAGCGTGCGGACCATGCTGGCGAAGAGATCCTCGGTCAGCCGCAGCACGTCCTCCTGCGTGACGAAGGACATCTCCAGGTCGAGCTGGGTGAACTCCGGCTGGCGGTCGGCACGCTGGTCCTCGTCGCGGAAGCAGCGCGCGATCTGGAAGTAGCGGTCCATCCCCGCGACCATCAGGAGCTGCTTGAGCTGCTGGGGCGACTGCGGCAGGGCGTAGAACTCGCCGGGGTAGAGGCGGCTGGGCACCAGGTAGTCGCGCGCGCCCTCGGGCGTGCTCTTGATCATGATCGGCGTCTCGATCTCGACGAAGCCGCGCGCCGAGAGGAAGTCGCGGATGTACTTGATCACCGCGGCGCGCAGCGTCAGGTGGCGCTGCATCACCGGGCGGCGCAGGTCGAGGTAGCGGTAGGTCAGGCGCAGCGCCTCGTCCGCCTCGATGTCGTCGCGGATCGGGAAGGGCGTCGTCGCGGCCGGGTTGAGGATCGTCGCCTCGCGCGCGTCGACCTCGACCGCGCCGGTCGGCAGGTGCGGGTTGACCGTCCCCTCCGGCCGGTGGACGACCTCGCCGGTGACTTCCAGCACGTACTCGTTGCGCACCTCGGAGGCGACCGCGTGCGCCGCGGCGGAGATCTCCGGGTTGAAGACGACCTGCGTCAGCCCATAGCGGTCGCGCAGGTCGATGAAGATCAGCCCGCCGTGGTCGCGCCGCCGCCCGACCCAGCCCTTGAGCGTCACCCGGCGCCCGGCGTCCCCGGCGCGCAGGCTGCTGCAGTTGGTGTAGCCGCGGTAGGCGTCGGGGCCGGTCGGCGGCGTCCCCGCGCCCTCGCCGGCCGTCGCCGGCCCCGCCGCTCGCTCCGTCTCGACCACCCGTTCCATCCTCTCCTCCGTCCCGGCTATCGCCGCCCGCCCGGCATGGTTGCTGCCCGCGGGAATCGCGTCACACTCCTCCCGCTAGTCTACTTGGTCGCGGGCGGCGGCTTCCACCCCCGTGGAGAGAGGATAGTGAACAGGCGCGCGCAGGTAGACCAGGCCGGTCTCGGCGTCGACCTGCTCGCCGGCGAAGCCGAAGCCCGCCAGCGCGGCCGAGCCCGTCCGCGGCGCGCGCCACGGCTCGTAGGCCGCGGTGCTCACCGCGTTGCCGCTCGCGTCGGTCACCAGGCGCGCGCCACCTGCGATGCTTACTACCGGTAGGAACCGTGACCTATGGGCTATTGCCTTCCCGAGCACGAGTCCATACGCTACAATGGCAGTTGTCGCAATGGCCGACAGTAGACCGCGCCCACACAGCCGCCGGCGCGCCAAGTGGTTCTCAGGAGGTCGCGCGTGCCCGAATCGTCCGGCAAAGGTCCGCTCGTCACGCTGCTCGGCTGTCTCGGCGTGCTGCTCGTCGCGACGATCACGCTGGCGGCGTTCACGGCCGGCATGGTCTTCGGGAAGGCCCGCCCGGCGGCGGTCTCCGCGCCGACGAGCGAGCCGATCCTGGCCGCCGCGCCCACCGTCGTCATGCCCAACGCCGCCACGCCGACCGCGCTGGCGCAGCGC
>DASSSV010000251.1:0-3287 GCA_035708265.1 Thermomicrobiales bacterium
GCCGTCTGCTGCTGAAACGCGCCCGACCCCGCCTCCGTCCAGCGCTTCACGGCGCCGAGCAGGATCAGCTTCGCCTCGGCGAGCATCCCCGCCGTCGGCGCCGGGTCCGTCGAGTCCAGGCAGGGGGCGACCCGGCTGGCCTTGGCGTTCGCGCCCGCGACCATGTCCGCGATCAGGTCCGCAGACTGCAGGTCCGCGGGCAGGTCGCTGACCTTGATGATCTCGGCCACGGGCGCGCCCCCTACTCGTCGTCGGCTTCGAGGACGGCGATCAGGTCGGCCTTGCGCCCGTCGTCGGGCAGCCGGTCGGCCTCGTCGCGGCCCTCGTTGCGCCGCTCGATCTCGGCGCGCAGGTCGGCGACCTTCATGTCCGCGTAGCCGCCGGTCTGCCCGTCGTACTTCACGTACTCGGTGCCGAGCGTTGCGGCGGTCGCGTCGTCCACGCGGACGATGCTGCCGCTGACCTTGTTGCGGTACCGGGTCACGGCGTCACCGCGTCCTCGACGACGGCGAACCGCTCGGTGAAGACGTACCAGCCGTAGACGATCTCCATGCGGAGCGCGATCTGGTTGTTGCGCTTCAGGTCACCCTGCCCGTCCGGGTCGCCGAACCGGATGATCTCGACGGGCAGCTGCCGCTGGACGCCCCAGCGGATGCCGCCCGACCAGTCGCCGACGATCGCGCGGACCTTGGTGTCGGTCGCCTCCGGCGTGCCCGACACGGTGTCGCCCTGTGCGATCTGGACGCCCATGAAGTCGGTGACGTTCGTGCCGAACCCCAGGCTCGGGTACCGCTGCTGCGACGTCTCGCCGGCGCCGTCGCTGGCCATCAGGCTCGCCAGGGCCCACGAGAACTTCGGGTCGAACGCGGCGCCCGTGATCGGCCACGACGGCGAGGCGTTGACCAGCAGCCCGACGGCCGCCTTGAAGTCCGCGTCGGCGTCCGCCGTCGCGATCTCCACCCGCTTCGTGGTGGCCGTGACGTAGTTGGTCCAGCCGGAGATGACCGCGCCCGTCAGCGGGTTGATCCGGTGGATCAGGCCCAGGTCCAGCGCGCGGGACAGCGCGACCCCGCCGGCGTTGGACAGCTCACTGAGGACGCCGAGCTGGTAGTCCTCGTCCAGCCACTGGACTTCCTCGTTGAACCGCATCGTGACCTGCGCCTTGTGCGGCTTGGCGGTGACGCTGCCGAACGCGCCCGTGGTGGACGCCTTCTGCGCGCCCTCCTCCACGAACTCCGCCTTCGGGAAGTCGTTGAACGTGATGTAGTCCACCTCGCCGAACCGCATCGGCTCGCGGCCGGACAGCCGGCCGACGACGGAGGTGGAACGGGTCGCGGTGATCATGCCGTCGGCGATGTTCCGCGGCATGAGAACCTTGGCTTCGGTACTGCCGAAAACGGCCATGACCGGGTTTCCCTTCGGGGGTTATCCGCCCGACCCGAACAGGTTGCGCGCGAACTCGCGTTCGTCGCTGGCACCGTTCTTGTCGGCGTTGGGGTTGCTGCCCTCGCGGGGCACGTAGTTGCTCTTCTTGCCGCTCCCGGCGCCGAGCCGTGCGGCCAGCGCGCGCATCGCGTCCTCGTCGGTGAGCGCGTCGAGCAGGGCCGCATCGTCCTTGCTGAGCTTGTGCTCCAACGCGATGTCCCGGCGCAGCACCTTGGCCTCGGCCTCGATCGCCCGCTGTTCAGCGGCGGTCGCCCGGTCGGCGGCCTTCTGCGCCTCGGTCTTGCTCGACTCCTCGATTTCGGCGAGCTTCTTGGCGGCGCCGGCGTTCGCCTTCGCCTTCCGCTCCCACTCGCGGCTCTTGGCCTTCCAGTCGATCTCGGGCTTGTCGCCTTCGGCGTCGCCCTGGCCGTCCTGCGACGTGTCGTCGCCCTGGTCGCCCTCGCCCTGGCCGGCGTCCTCCGAGCCGCCCCTGACCGGCCAGATCGGCTCGCCGTTGCGGCGGAACCCGATCGCCTCCAGTCCGGTGAACGGGTGGACGGGCACGTGCTGCGTCATGATCTCTCCCGTGCGGGATGGCCGGCGCGCGCCGTGCGGCGAGTCCGGCGGTTCGGTGGTGCACCCGCCGTGCGGCGGGAGGTCTCACTTGGCGCTCAGTTGGCGCCTTCCATCTGGCGCATCTGCGCGAGGATCTTCTTCACGCTGCCGGAGCCGGCCGCCTCGCGCGCCGCCAGGTACTCGCGTTCCAGTGCGTCGGCGTCGTAGGGCAGTTTCTGTCCCCGCCATACCGGCGTGGCCGTGCACTTGCAGTGGTCGTGATACGAGTTCATCTCGCCCGCCGCCTTCGCCGACGAGTAGACGGCGCCGCGGCCGGCGAGCATCCGGCACCACGGGCAGCCCTTGCCGCGCGGCACCCGTGCCCACCCAGGGCGCGCCGGATCACGGCTCACATTCAGCGCGATCGTCTCCCGGCCCGGTTGCTGCACGAGCCGCTGCACCGCGCCCGCCGCGTGATTCAGCGCCGCGTTCGGGCCGTCGCCGCCGAACAGGGGGCCGGTCGCCCACCGCGCCGCCGCCTCGACCTGCCGCGCCGGAACCGGGTCTGCCACCTCGGCGCGGAACCGGCGCGGCGCCCCGGCCTGCTCGCGCAGCTCGTCGTAGAAGTCCGCACCGAGGGCCGCGGCGACACTGCCGTACGCGGCCACCAGATCCGCCATGAACGACTCCAGCGCCGCCGCAGCCGCGCGGCCATCCGAAGTGTCCAGCTCCGACCACCACGCGACGAGGTCCGCGTGCGCGAGCGCCACCACGTCGTCCTGCGTCGCCGCGTAGGCGGCGACCTCAGCCGCCGTCGCCACGCTGCTCGCCCAGCTGGGTCACGGCCGGGCTCTGCCGGGCCGCCTGCGCCGCCGCCGCGAGCGCGGTCAGCCGCTCCTGCGCGCCCGCGCGGCGCCGGTCCGCGAGCGCACGCGCGATCTGCTGCTCGTCCAGACCGAGCAACTCCAGCCCGACCTCGGTGTCGGCCAGCCACGGGATCGCCGTCAGCTGCTTCATGCCGGCGTCGGCCTGCGCCGCCCGGCTCAGGTACCGGGGATCGCGCCAGCGCGGCGCGATCGTCGCCCACTCCGGCGGGATGTCCGCGGCCTTGACATCGTTGGCCATCGCCAGGGCCCGCACGCCTGCGCGCCGAAGGTACGGAGACCAGTCGTCGGTCGCGCCCTCCGCCTCGGCGATCAGCTCGTACTGGCTCGCGTCGTAGGCTTCGGCGCTCGTCGGGTTCGACAGGTCGGTGATCGCGACCGCCGTATCCGGCAGCGAGGTGGCGCGGGCGAACATCTTCGCGT
>DASSSV010000252.1:0-4347 GCA_035708265.1 Thermomicrobiales bacterium
GAGACGCTGCCGCGTCACCTGGATCCGGCGCGCGGCCGGTAGCGGGCTGGCGCCGGCTCATCGGCGCGGGGGACTCGCCGGGCCCTCACTCCGCGTCGTCCGGCGGGCGCGTGCCCGCGGATGAGCCCGCGGGCGCGCGGCTTCGGACATCGCCACGCGCCCGCCCGGGCGATGCCGGGCGGGCGGCGGCTATGGTGCCGGGCCCCCCACCGGGGTTGTCCTGCCCATCGCCCCCGTTTGCCAGGCGGGAGGGTGGGAGGGCCCGCGACACCCGATCGTGGGGGGGCGGCGCGCCCCGGCGTGGCGGCGCGGGCCGGCGACACGCGAGCGGGACGACCTCGCCGGGCCGCGGGACGCCGTGGAGCTCGTACATCGGGTCGACGTGCCGGCCGAGGCGCGCGCTGGCCGCCCGCGCGAAGGTCTCGACGTCGGCGTAGTCGCCCCCGCCGCGCTCGAGGCGCTGGTAGGCCCGCAGGCAGAGGCCGACGACGCCGGCCGCCTCGCGCTGCGTCCAGCCGCACGCCGAGCGGATGGTGCCGATGGGTGACGTGTGGCGTGGCATCGGCGCGCCCTCTCCCGACGTCGATCGGGCCGGTTGTCCGCGGCCTGGCCCACCGCGGTGTGGGCTCTCACGCCGAGTGTGCGCCCCGTTCCATCGGAGTACCATCCGCGCCACTTCCGATTCTCTTCCGCGCCTTGCCATCCCGGCAGCGGTCGCGTGTGCGGACGACCGGACCGCGGCACGCCCGTGGCCTTGAGGGGGCACGGGCGCCGACTATACTGACGAGAAATCGGCGTGCCGCGGGCGGGGTAGGGACCGGCGCCGGCGGCGCTGAGGGATGAGGCATGGCGCACCCGCACGATGAACTCGACGCCGACCGCCGTTGGATCGCCGCCGCGTTCCGCGAGCTGCGCCTGGCGCGCGGCCTCACGCAGGAGCGCGCGGCGGAGGCGGCTGACTTGCAGAAAGCGGCCACGATCAGCGAGTTCGAGAACAACGCCAGCCGGATCCCGCCGCCCTGGACGCGGCGGCGCCTCTACGCGGCCTACGGGGTGGCGCAGGCGCGGCGGGCGGAGGTGGAGGCGCGGATCGCGCGCTACCGGGAGCGGGAGCGGCGGGCGCGGTTGCTCACCCTGCGGGGCGACGCGCCGCCCGTCGTCGGGCCGCTCATCGGCCGCGCGGCGGAGGTCGCGGAGACGCTGCGGCTCCTCCGCCAGGGCGACACCCACCCGGTCACCCTCACCGGGGTCGGCGGGGTCGGCAAGACCCGACTGGCCATCGAGGTCGCCCGCGCCTACGCCGCCGAGGTCGGCCGGCCGGCCGTGTTCGTCGACCTGAGCGAGGTGCGGCACCGGGATGGGAGCGACCCGCGGGCCGAGCTCGAGCGGGAGATCGCCCGCGCGCTCGACGTCGCCGCCACGGCGGAGCACCGGCTCGGGGAGCGGGTCGTCGCGGCGCTGCGGCGGGTCGGGCTGCTGGTGGTCGACAACGTCGAGCACACGTTGCCATCGCTGGGATATCTGGCCCCGCTCCGCCCGGCCGCGCCGGGCCTGCGGATCCTGCTCACCAGCCGCGTGCGCCCGGAGCTGGCCGACCAGCGTGTCGTCCCCGTCGAGCCGCTCGCCGTCCCCGCCGAGGAGGGGTCGCCGACCGATCCCGGCGACCCGGCCGCCGGCCCGGCCGTCGCCCTGCTGTTCGACCGCATGCGCCGGCTGAGGCCGGACTTCCGGCCGGCTGGCGGCGACACGGCGACGCTCGCGGCGATCTGCCGGAACCTCGACGGCCTGCCCCTGGCGCTGGAGCTGGCCGCGCCGCACTGCGTCGACCTGCCGCTCGCGGTCGCGGCGGCGAGGCTGCGGCGGCGGCTCGCGGTGTTGCGGGACGCCGGGGGGACGCGGCCGGCACGGCAGCGCTCCCTGCAGGCGACCCTCGACTGGTCATGCGACCTGCTCGCCGACGCCGACCGGCGCCTCATCCTGCGCCTCGCCGTCTGCGCGGGGTGCGACTGGGAAGCGGCGCGGGAACTCGACGCGCTGGGCGGCGTGGCGCCGGACACGGCCGGCCGGCTCCAGCGGCTCTGTCGCGGCAACCTGCTCCAGTTCCGGGAGGAGCGCGGCCGGCAGCGCTACCGCATGCTCGGGGTCGTCCGGGAGTACGCGCTGGAGCGCCTCGCGGCCAGCGCGGACGCCGAGCCGGCCCGGCGCTGGCACACGACGTACTACGCCGCCGCCCTGGCCGCGTTCGCCGAGGCCGCCGAGGCCGGGGCACGCCGGCGCGCGCGCGAACGGCTCGACGGCGAATTGGAGAACGTCCTCGAGGCGCTCGAGCGCGCCGAGGCCGACGCCGAGGCCGGCGCCTACCTGCGCGCCGCGGACCAGCTCGCGGCCTATCTCTGCGACCGGGGCCGGCTGCGCGACGCGGCCGGCTGGCTGCGGCGGGCGCTGCCGCGCGCGCGCCACCCCGCGCCGCGCCTCGGGCTGCGCCTCCGCCTCGGCGAGGCGGAGGCGCAGCGCGGGGACTACGACGAGGCGGTCCGCCTGTGCGACGCGGCGCTCGACGACGTCTACGCCGTGTACCGGCTCGCGGGCGTGCTCCTCTACCCGGCCGCCGCGGACGCCTTCCGGACGAGCGGCATGGCGCGCGTCGTCCAGGGGGACCTCGCCGGCGGCGTCGAGCGCCTCCGCCTCGGCCTGGCCTGCTCCCGTGAGGCGGGCGACCGCGTCGGGGAGGCGCGGACCCTCCACCTGCTGAGCCGGGCGACGCTACTGGCGGGCGGGCGCGACGAGGCCGAGCGCCTGGCCGGCGCCGCGCTCGACATCGCCCTGGCGGAGGGGCAGGAGCTGCTGCGAGGACAGGTGCTGCGCACCTGCGCCGCCCACGCGGTGGACCGCGACGACCTGGCCGCGGCGCGCCGCTACCTCGACGAGGCGGCGAGGCTCGCGGGGGCACACGACGACACGGCGACGGTCGCCGCCTGTACCGCACTCCGCGGGATGATCGCGCTCCAGGAGGGCGATCTCACGGGCGCCGGGGGACTGCTCGCGGCGGCGCTGCGCCACTGCCGTGCGTCCGAGGACGAGTACGATAGTCAGTTGGTGCTGGAGCAACTCGCGCACCTCGCCGCGCTGCGCGGGCGGCCGGAGGACGCAGCGCGCTGGTACGGCGCTGCGGCGGCCGTGCGCGAGCGGCTGCGGCTACCGGGGCTCCCGGTCCTGCCGGAGGACCGGGCGCTGCGCGAACGGCAGCAGCATGAACTGCGGGCCGTGGTCGGCGTCGAAGCCTACGAGCAACTCTGGCGGGAGGGCCGGCGGATGCCGCTCGCGCAGGCGGTCGCCGAAGCGGTCGCGTCGGCACATGGAGGCCGCTAGCGCACTGCCCGCGGGAGATCCCGCCGGGCGAACCTCCGCGCGGAGCGGGATAATCCCCGGCCTGGGTCACGGGCTGGCGGGCCAGTCGGGAACCGCGGGCTCATCGCCGTGCGCCTGTCCGATCGATGATCCGCAGGTCTTGCGCCAGGCCATCGCACCGCTGCTGAGGCTGCACATCGCGTAGTGACTCTAGAGTGGCCCAGAGATGCCGCCGTCCTTGCGGATCCGCCAGAAGTGCGCCGCCATCAGCATCGCCGCGAGGAGCGGCAGGAAGATCACATGCAAGGTGTAGAAGCGCAGCAGGCCGTTCTGCCCCACGTCGAAGCCGCCGATCAGCAGGAAGCGGATCTGCGGGCCGACCAGCGGCGCGTAGGAGGCCAGTTGGGTACCGACGGTGATCGCCCAGAAGGCCAGCTGGTCCCACGGCAGCAGGTAGCCGGTGAAGGACATCAGGAAGGTCAGGAAGAGCAGGCAGACGCCGATGACCCAGTTGAACTCGCGCGGCGTCTTGTACGACCCGGTGTAGAAGACGCGGCACATGTGCAGGAAGACGACGATCACCATGGCTTGTGCCGAGTAGCGGTGCAGGTTGCGCATGAGCTGGCCGAGCGTCACCGAGGTCTGCAGGTCCTGCATGTTCAGGTACGCCTGCGTGGTCGACGGGATGTAGTAGAACATCAACAGCACGCCGGTGACGGTCAGCAGCAGGAAGAGGAAGAAGGAGAAGCCCCCCAGGCAGAAGGTGAACGGCAGCGCCAGCGCGTGCCGGCGGATGCGGACCGGGTGGAGGTGCAGGAAGACGTTGCCGAGGACTACGAGGGCTTGGTTGCGGGGGGTATCCGGGTAGCCGCTGCGCACGATCGAGCGGTAGACCTGCGAACTGGTGATGCGGTCGACGAGCGTCGCCTGGCGCCTCATGGCCCTCCCTCATTGGTGGCGGGCGTGTGCCCGGACACCCGCCGCGGCTGGTCACTGCCC
>DASSSV010000253.1:0-12570 GCA_035708265.1 Thermomicrobiales bacterium
GCGGCTAAAGCCGCGGCTGAAGACGCTTCGCGCCACGAAGGCCGCCTGCGCGGCCTGGGTTCTGGCCCCGCCGCTCAACGCAGCGGCAGATCCCGGTTCGGCCTCGTAGGGGCCGGCCATTGGCCGCCCGCCTCTCCGATGGAGCGGCCCGTGGTCCGCGCGGCGCGCCCCTTCCGCGCGTTCGGCACCGGCCCCCGGCGGTTGATCGGGCTGCCGTCCCATCCATGCCGGGCGGCCCGGAGGCCGGTCGCCTGAACCCGACGTCCCAGCCCGCGCGGGCGGGCTTCGTGGCGCGAAGCGTCTTCAGCCGCGGCTTTAGCCGCCAGCGCCCCGGCGATTGTAGCCGCTTCTTCAACTCACGTCCCCCGCCCCCTCGTGCCAGAACGCGGTGAGGCGTTCGCGGAGGGGCGCGTGCTCGTCGGCGGCGAGGTCGGGGTCGGCGTCGAGGAGGCGGTCGGCTTCGCGGCGGGCGGCTTCGAGGAGGCGGAGGTCGGCCATTTGGGCGACCTGGAGGTCCGGCAGGCCGCTCTGGCGCACGCCGAAGAAGTCGCCGGGGCCGCGCATCTCGAGGTCGCGCTGCGCGAGGACGAAGCCGTCCTGCGTCTCGACCATCGCCCGCAGGCGCTCGGTGCCGTCGGCGCCGGCCGCGTCGGCGAGGAGGAGGCAATACGACTGGGCGGCGCCGCGCCCGACGCGGCCGCGGAACTGGTGCAACTGCGCCAGGCCGAAGCGGTCGGCGCCCTCGATCAGCATCACCGTCGCGTTCGGCACGTCGATCCCGACCTCGACCACGGCGGTGGAGACGAGGATGTCGAGGTCGCCGTCGCGGAAGGCGGCCATCGCGCGGTCCTTCTCGGCCGGGCGCATCCGGCCGTGCAGCAGGCCGAGGCGGAGGTCGGGGAAGACCTCGCGGCGCAGGCGCTCGTACTCCTCGGTCGCCGCGCGCGCCTCCACCGCTTCGGATTCCTCGACCAATGGGCAGATGACGAACGCCTGGCGGCCGGCGGCGACTTCCTCGCGGATGAAGTGGTACTCGCGCGGGCGCTCGTCCGGCTCGGCCACGCGCGTGACGATCGCCTGGCGGCCGGGCGGCAACTCGTCGATCACCGAGACGTCGAGGTCGCCGTGCAGCGTGAGCGCCAGGCTGCGCGGGATCGGCGTGGCGGTCATCACCAGCACGTCGGGGTTGTAGCCCTTGCCGCGCAGCGCCGCGCGCTGGACCACGCCGAAGCGGTGCTGCTCGTCCACCACGGCGAAGCCGAGGCGGGCGAATTCGACGCCGCCCTGGATCAGCGCTTGCGTGCCGACGAGGATCTGGATCGTGCCGTCCGCCAGCCCGGCCGCGATCTCGCGCCGCTCTTTCGCCGGGGTGCTGCCGATCAGCAGGCGCACGGCCGGGCGCTCGTCGTCGGGCAGGTCGGCGTAGAGCCGCGTGAGGGTGCGCCAGTGCTGCTCGGCCAGGATCGCGGTCGGCGCCATCAGCGCGGCCTGGTGGCCCTCGCATGTCACGGCGAGCATTGCGGCGGCGGCGACGACCGTCTTGCCCGAGCCGACGTCGCCCTGCACCAGCCGGCTCATCGCGACCGGGCGGCGCAGGTCGGCGACGATGTCGGCCAGCGCGCGCTCCTGCGCGCCGGTCAGGCGGAAGGGGAGCCGGGCGAGGAAGCGGGCGACGGCGGCCTCGTCCACCGCGAAGGCGTGGCCGGGCGCCTCGCGCTGCCAGTCGCGCTTGCGCCTGAGCATCCCGAGCTGGACCAGGAAGAACTCGTCGAAGCCGAGCCGGCGCGTCGCGGCCTCGCGCGCGGCCTCGTCGTCGGGGAAGTGGACCTGGCGCAGCGCGTCGGGCAGCGCCGGCAGGCGCAGGCGACGCCGCGTCTCGGCCGGGACGAACTCGGGCACGGCGTCCGCGCTCGCGTCGAGCGCCTTGCGCACCAGCGCGCGCAGCGGCTTCTGGTAGAGCCCCTTCGTCAGCGGGTAGACCGGCACGATCCGCCCGGTGTGCAGCAGGTCGGCGTCGAGCGACTCCCACTCGGGGTTGCTGAGGGCCAGCCGGCCCCGCCGCTGCTCGACGGTGCCGCTGAGGGCGACGTGGTCGCCGGGGTGGAGCGCCCTCGCCACGTAGGGGTTGAACCAGGTCGCGGCGAGCGCGCCGGTGTCGTCGGCGACCTCGGCGACGACGAGGGACTTGCCGGTCGGCAGCCGCTTCTCCTCGATCTCGCGCACGACGCCCTTGAAGGTCCCCTCGTGCCCGAAGAGCGCGGCGGCGATGGGGTACTCGCGCGAGTAGTCGACGTAGCGGCGCGGCAGCAGGTAGAGCAGGTCGCGCACCGTGCGGACGCCGAGGAGCGCGAGTTGCTTCGCCCGCCCCTCGCCGACGCCGGGCAGCGCCGTGACGGGAGAGTCGGGCGAGACGGCAGACGGACCTGCCCCAAGCACAGTCTTGGGGAGACGGCGGTCGGCAGACGGTAGATGGAGGGCGGAGGGAGGCGGGACGGGTGGCAGCGGGTTCCTGACGACGATGACGCCCGTCTCGGCGCGCACCGTGCGCACCCCCGACGCCGCCTCCCGCTTCCGGCTCCCGCCCCCCGCCTTCCGCCCCCCCTCCTCCGTCCTGCTACTCCCGACTCCCGACTCCCGACTCCCGACTTCGGCCTCTCGCACCAGCCGGTAGAGCGCGCGCAGTTCCCCGAGCGCGGCGGTCAGGCGCGGGCCGCGCGCGGCGGGGGCGAGCGCCGTGTAGCCCTGGAGGAGCTGCTGGACGCGGGCGAGGCGGTCGTCGGCATCGCGGCTGGGGAGATGGCCGCGCAGGGGACGCAACTGCTCGGCGGCGAAGCGCTCGACGCCGCCGCCGGCCGCGCGGTCCTGGTGCCCCTGGCGCGCTTCGAGCGCCAGCGCCTTGCCGACGCGCTCGATGATCCCGGCCAGCGGCGCGCTCATGCGGTGGCCGCGGCCTCGGCGGGCGCGGCGGGGCCCGCGTCCACGACCGCGCCGAGCGCGCCCGGCCCCAGGTGGACCGCGATCACCGGGCTAACCTCGCTGACGATGATCCGCTCGCGCGGGAAGTAGTGTGCCAAGCGGTCGAGCAGGACGGCGGGGTCGACGTCGCCGCTCCGCAGCACGCCCAGTTGCTGGATTTGCGGGAAGTCGGCGACGAAGTTGACCAGCCCGTCGATCGCCTTGGAGCGGGTGCGCGTCCGCTCGTGGGGCACGACCATCCCCTCGTCGAGGCGCATCAACGGCTTCAGGGCGAGGATCGAGCCGGCGATGGCGGCCGCGCGGCCGATGCGCCCGCCCTTCATGAGATATTCGAGCGTGTCGGCGAAGAAGATGATGTGGATGTTCGGGATCATCTGCCGGGCGGCGGCCGCCACCCCGGCGAGGTCGGCGCCCGCGCGCGCGGCCTTCGCGGCGGCGAGCGCGATGAAGCCGAGGCCGAGCGACGTCGAGCGGCTATCGACGACCTCGACCGGGACGCGGTCGGCCACGGCCTCGGCCGCGACCCGCGCCGCGCCGATCGTGCCGCTCAGGCGCTCGGAGATGTGGACCGAGACGATCCCCTCCGCCCCCTCGTCGGCCAGCGCGCGGTACTGCTCCTCGAAGGCGCTCGGCGTCGGCTGCGAGGTCGTCGGGAGCACCTTCGCGCCCACCAGCCGCCGCATGAACTCCTGGTGCGTGATGTCGACCCGGTCGCGCAGCGTCTCGTCGCCGAACTGCACCAGCAGCGGGACCATCGCGAGGTCCCACTCGCGCATCAGCGCCTCGGGGATGTCCGCCGTGCTGTCCGTGACGACCCGGATCATCGCCCCTCCGGGGCGAAGGACTCAGGACTCAGGACTCAGGACTAAGTGTTCTCACGTCGGGGCGGTCAGCCGACGGGCGCGCCGTACCATTCCATCTACTTAGTCCTGAGTCCTGAGTCCTGAGTCCTCCCCTCTCATTCCACACCCACCAGATACTCGTAGTGCGGCTGCCCGCCGTCCACGAGTTCGACCGCGGCGGCGGAGTAGCGGGACTCCAGCAATTCTACCATGCGCGCGGCGTCCTCCTCGGTCGTCGCCGCGCCGCGGTAGAGGGTGATCAGTTCGGCGACGGGGGCGTCCATGCGGTCGAGGAGGTCGAGCAGGACGTCGGGGAGGGTGGGGCCGGAGCAGCAGAGAGAGCCGTCGAGCAGGCCGATCACCTCGCCCGCCGTCACGCTGACGCCGTCGATCGTCGCGTCGCGCACCGCGCGCGTGACCTCACCGGAGCGCACGGCGGCCAGCGCGGCGGTCATCGCCGCCGCGTTGTCGTCGAGGCCGGCGTCGAAGTTGGCGGCGGCGAGCGCGGCGATGCCCTGCGGCACCGAGCGCGTCGGCACGACGGCGACGCGCTTCGCGGTCAGGCCGGCGACCTGCCGCGCCGAGAGGAGAACGTTGGGGTTGTTGGGCAGCAGCAGCACCTCGTCGCCCGGCAGCGCCTCGACCGCGCGCAGCAACTCCGCGGTGCTCGGGTTCATCGTCTGGCCGCCCGCGACGACCGCCGTCGCCCCCAGCCCGCGCAGCGCCGCGGTCAGCCCCGCGCCCGAGGCGACGGCGACGACCTGCGGCCCGGCCGCGGCCCCGTCGGTGGGCGGCGGCGCCGGCCGCCCGGTGGCCACGCCGCGCACCTGCGCGTTCATGTTGTCGATGCGGATCTCGCTCAACTCGCCCCACCGGAGCGCCTCTTCCAGCACCGCGCCGGGGTGCTCGGTGTGGATGTGGACCTTGACGAGCTCCTCGTCGCCGCTGACGACGCCGGACGCGCCGAGCGCCAGCAGCCGCCCGCGGACGGCGGGGAAGTCGAGGCGTTCGCCGGGGCGCGCCAGGAGCATCAGGTTGGTGCAGTAGCCGAACTCGTCGTCCTCGTGCGCGGCGAGGAAATCGGCCAGGCGGTCGCCCGGCGCGGCGGGCGCGGTCGCCACGCCGGCCTCCGGCAGCGGCTCGCCGTGGGCCGCGGCCGCCGCCCCCTCCAGTAGCGTCACGACCCCCTGGCCGCCGGCGTCGATCACGCCGGCCTCGCGCAGCCGCGGCAGGAGGTCGGGCGTGCGGGCCAGCGCGGTGCGCGCGGCCGCCAGCGCGCGGTCGAGGACGGCGGCGGGCGGCAGGTCCGGCTCGCGCCCGACCGCCGACTCGGCGGCCTCGGCCGCCTCGCGGATCACGGTCAGCATCGTCCCCTCGACCGGCTGCTGGACGGCGCGGTAGGCGGTCGCGGCCGCCTCGCGGACCGCCGCGGCGAGGCGCGCGCCGTCGAAGGTCGCGGCGTCGCCGAAGCCGCGGGCGAGGCCGCGCAAGATCTGCGAGAGGATCACGCCGGAGTTGCCGCGCGAGCCGAGCAGCGCGCCGCGCGCCACCAGGGCGGCCAGCGCGCCCGCACCCGTCTCGCCCGCGGCGTGGCCGGCGCGTGCCGCGTCGAGCGCCGCCCGCATCGTGAGGAGCATGTTCTTCCCGGTGTCGCCGTCCGGCACGGGGAAGACGTTGAGCGCGTTGATCGCCTCCGCGTGGCGGGCCAGGAGCGCGCCGGCCGCCTCGCACGCGGCCAGCAGCCCCGCGCCGTCGCACGCGCCGGACGCCGCTGCCCTGTCGCTCACGCTCGCTCCCCAGGCGGTAGGCGGTAGGCGTTAGGGGTCCAGGCACGGGCAGTAGCTCACCCGATTGCCGAGCGCCTCACCACGATCTCCTAACGCCTACCGCCTACCGCCTACCGCCTACTCGCTGAAGTGCAGCCCCTGGACGTAGACGTTGACCGCCGCGACCTCCATGCCGAGCGCGCGCTCGACCGCGAATTTCACCGAGGCCATGACGTTGTGCGCGACCTCGGAGATGCGCACGCCGTATTCGAGGATGACGTAGAGGGTGATCTCGATGCGGTCGTCGCGCACGACGACCTCGATCCCGCGCCGCGGGTCGTCCTGGCCGAGCCGGCGGGCGATGTTGCCGCGCAGCGAGCTCGGCGCCATGCCGACGACACCGTAGGACTCCAGCACGGCGCGCCGCACCAGTGCGGCGATCGCGCCCTGCGAGATCTCCACCTTCCCCGTGGGCCCGGCGACCGTGGCCCGTTCCGCGCGCCGCGGCATCCCTGCTCCCCGTCCTCGCCGCCCGCCTGGCGGGCCCGTCCCCGCTAGTCTACGGCACGTCGCGCTTCGCCGCACGAACCGGGCCAGGCCAGGGATCGTCGCGCGCGGAGGGCCCGGGCCGGCTCGGGACGGCTCCGGGCGCGCCGGCCGCTGCCGACCTCCTACCGCGGGCTTGCGCGGACGGGGTGGTTTCGTGGATAGTACCGGTAGAGATATCGCGACTCGATGGTTATTGCGCGGACGAGGTGGTGTGGTGACTGAGTGGGGCGCCGGTCTCGCGATCCTGGTCGTCGGGCTCTTCTTCATCTTCTGGGGTGGGGCCTCGGCGCCGGCCGGCGGGACGCTGCAACTCCTGCTGGGGAATCGGCGGCAGCAACTCGGATTGGTGCTGGTCGTCGCGGGGTTCATCGCGACGGTGCTGCTGGCGGTCTAATCGATTGCAGATTGCAGATGTCGAATTGAAGATCCGCCGTCTTTCGCGGCCCGCGATCTGTAATCTTCAATCTGCAACCTGTAACCCGTCGTGCGCGGCGCGCACGACGGCCGCGGCGCGCAGCGCGTAGGCGGGCGCGACCGCGGCGACGCGGAGGGCCTGGGGCCAGAGCCACGGCACGAGCGCGACCCGGCCGGGGGAAGCCCAGGCAGGTGAGAGGTCGCGCCGGGGCGCGTCGAGGGCGACACGCACGACCGCGCCGCGCGGGTGCCAGGACAGGAGCAGCCCGCTCTCCATGTCGGCGGCGACGAAGCCGCGCGCGGCCCACTCCCGCCGCGCCGGCCCCGTCACCAGCCGCGGCGTGGTGACGAGCGGCCCGGTCGCCGGCTCGTGGCCGAGCGCCCGCGCCGCGGCGACGAGCGCCGCCACCAGGTGCGGATCGCAGGGGAAGCGCTCGCCGGTGGGCAGCCCGACCCATCCAGGGATCAGCACGGCCCCCGGCGCGATCTCGGGGACGAGCGCGCCGGCCAGCCCGCAGGAGACGAAAGGGCCGGGCGCGGGGCGCGGCCACTCCCGCAACCCCACGCCGACCCGCGCGACCGCGACGCCGCGCGGCAGCACGCGGCGCGCCGCCCAGGCTTCGAGGCCGGTCGCCGCGTAGACGGTGAGCCGGCCGGCCGGGTCAGGCGGCGTAGCCATGCGCGCGGTACCAGTCCACCGCCCGGCCGAGCGCGGCGGTCACGGGCGAGGGGTCGTGGCCCAACTCGCGCCGCGCCTTCGCGTCGTCCACGTACATGTAGTGCCGGGCCATTCGCGCCCCTTCGAGCGGGATCGCCGGCCGGCCGCCGAGCGCGCGGCAGCGGGCCTCGTCGGCCCAGGCCAGGGAGAGGGCCAGCGCGTGCGGGATCTGGCGTGTAGGCGCCGGCCGCCCGGTCAGCCCGGCCAGCCGCCCCCAGATCTCGGCGAAGGACAGGTTCTCCCCGCCGACGAGGTAGCGCTCGCCCGCGCGCCCCGCTTCGAGCGCCAGGACGTGCGCCCGCGCCACGTCCTCCACGGCGACCATGTTCAGGCCGCCCGCGACCGAGGCGAACATGCGGCCGCGCAGGAAGTCGACCACCATCCGCCCGGTCGGCGTCGGCTTCCAGTCGCCCGGCCCGACCGGCGCGGTCGGCAGGACCAGCACGACCGGCACCCGCGCGGCCAGCGCCTCCCGCTCCTCGGCGACTTTCGAGGCGTGGTAGGCGGAGAGGCCGTCGAGGTGCATCGCGTGGTCCGCCTCGGTCGCCGGCCGCCCATCCACCGCGGGCCCGACGGTCGAGGAACTTGAGGTGACGACGGCGCGCTCGACGCCGGCGACGCGCGCCGCCTCCAGCAGCCCGCGGCAGCCGGCGACGTTGGTCGCCCAGGCGCGCGGGCGGTCGCGCGGGGCGAAGGAGTAGAGGCTGGCGACGTGGACGAGGTAGCGGCAGCTGGCCAGCTCGCGCGCCAGCGGGCCCGGCCGGTCGAGGTCGCCCCGCACCGGCACGCAGCCATCGAGCGCCGGCAGGCGGTCGCCTTCCCCGCGCACCAGCGCGCGCACGCGATACCCCGCCGCGAGCAGCGCCCGCAGGACGTGCGACCCGATGAAGCCGGTGCCGCCGGTCAGGAAGACGGTGTCGGTCCGCTCTCTCATTGCCGCCTTTCGTGAGAGTGTGAGAGCGTGAGAGCGTGAGAGCGCGGGGCCTGGCGGTTGAAACTGCGGCTGAATGGCCACCCGCCTGCGCGGGTTAGGACGATTCTAGGCCGCGCAGGCGGCCTTCGTGCGCCCGCAGGCGCCCCCAGCCGCGCCTTCAGGCGCCCGGCCTCTTTACGCTCTCACGCTCTCACGCTCTCACGCCCCCGCGTCACCGCGCCACCGTGTCGACGAGGGCGCGGAGGGACTGCCGCGGCGAGGTCATCGTCGCGACGACAGCGGTCGGCTCGTAGCCGCAATGCGCCATGCAGTTCGCGCACTTCGGGTTCTTGCCGCGCCCGTACCGGTCCCAGTCGGTCGTCTCCACCAGTTCCCTGTAGGAACTGACGTAGCCGTCGGCCAGCAGGTAGCACGGGCGCTGCCAGCCGAAGACCGAGTAGCAGGGGATGCCCCAGGCGGTGCAGAGGAAATCCGCCTTGCCTTCGAGGAAGTCGAGGTAGAGCGGCGTGTGGTTGAGCCGCCAGTGCTTGCGCTTGCCGCCCGCGAACGCCTCGCGGAAGATCGCGCGCGTGCGCTCGACGCCGAGGAAGTGCTCCTGGTCCGGCGCCTTCTCGTAGGCGTAGCCGGGCGCGATCTGCATCGTGTCGACCTCCAGTTCGTCGTTGAGGAAGTCGAGCACGTCGCGGATCGTCTGCGCGTTGTCCTGCCCGAAGAAGGTCGTGTTGGTCGTCACGCGGAAGCCGCGCCGCTTGGCCTCCTTGACCGCCGCGACCGCCTTGTCGAAGACCCCCTCGCGGCAGACCGACTCGTCGTGCCGCTCGCGCAGGCCGTCGATGTGGACCGACCAGGCGAAGTAGGGCGAAGGCGTGAAGCGGTCCAGTTTCCGCTCCAAGAGGAGCGCGTTGGTGCAGAGGTAGACGAACTTCTTGCGCGCCACCAGCGCGGCGGCGATCTGGTCGATCTCCTTGTGGATCAGCGGCTCGCCGCCGGCGATCGAGACGATCGGCGCGCCGCACTCCTCGACGGCGTCCACGCACTGTTGCACGGTCAGGCGGCGGCGCAGGATCTCGTCGGGGTGCTGGATCTTGCCGCAGCCGGCGCAGGCCAGGTTGCACTGATAGAGCGGTTCCAACTGGAGCACGAGCGCGAACTTGTCGTTGCGCTTCAGGTACCTCTGCTTGAAGACATACGCGCCGACGGCCAGGCTCTGCTTCAGCGGTACGGCCATCTCAACTCACCTCCCCGTGTGCGAATGGCGCGCGCCCGCGCGGGCGGCGCGGCCTGGGCCAGGGCCAGGGTCGGGAACAGGTGCCGGTAGAGGTGGTAATTGATGTAGAAGTCGCGCGGGAAGCCCGTACCCGTGTACTCCGGTTCCTCCCAGGTACCTCCGACCTGACGCTCCAGTAGATAGGCCAGCCCCCGGCGGCAGGCCGGGTGGTCGCCCAGCCCTGCCAGTTGCAGCGACATCGCCGCCCAGGCGGTCTGCGAGGCCGTGCTGCGGCCCTGGCCGGCGGCCGATGGGGCTTCATACGAGTAGCAACTCTCCCCCCAGCCGCCGTCCAGGTTCTGCACACGCAAGAGCCAGGCCGCCGCCCGGTCGACCAGGTGTTGCCCGGTGCGCAGCCGCGTCAGCGCACAGACGACGCACCAGGTCCCGTAGATGTAGTTGACGCCCCAGCGCCCCCACCAGGCGCCGTCCGCCGTCTGGGTCCGCCGCAGGTAGCCCAGCGCCGGGGCGACCATGCGGTCGCCGGGGCGGTAGTCGAGGGCGGCCAGCATCTCCACGACGTGGGCGGTCACGTCCTCGGTCGGTGGGTCGATCATCGCGCCGAAGTCGGCGAAGGGCAAGCGGTAGGCGATCTGGCCGGTGTTGTCGCGGTCGAACGCCGCCCAGGCGCCGTTCTTCGAGCGCATCGCCAGCACCCAGCGGCGCGCCCGCTCCACCGCCGCGGCGACCTTCTCGCGCGGCGCCGCCTCCAAGAGCGCCAGCACGACCACCGCGGTGTCGTCGATGTCTGGGTAGAGGTCGTTGTCGAACTCGAAGGCCCAGCCGCCGCACTCGCGCTCGGTGGTGCGCACCTGCCAGTCGCCGCCGCCGGCGATCTGCTCGGCCAGCGTCCAGTCGACCGCGCGGACGAGCGCGGGGTGGCCAACAGGCAGACCGGCCCGGCGCAGCGCCAGGATCGCCCAGGCGGTGTCCCAGACCGGCGACATGCAGGCTTGCAGCCGCCAGCCGCCCTCGTCGTCGAGCGCGAAGCGGTCGAGCCCCCGGAGCCCCCGGCGCATGACGGGGTGGTCGAGCCCGAACCCCTCCAGGTTGAGCGCGATCAGCGAGTAGACCCACGGCGGCTGGATGCCACCCCAACTGCCGTCGGCCTCCTGGTGCTCCACGATCCAGTCCACCAGCCGCCCGCAGGCCGCGCGCCGCCCCGGCTGCCGCGGCAGCCGGTCGTAGCGTTTCAGGATCTTGTCGGCCCACCAGAAGGGGCCGGAGCCGGGCACGCGGGTCAGCTCGCCCTCGGTCCCCGGCACGACGAGTTCGCGGAGCGACACGCCGAGCGGGCGGCGCGGGCGCCGGGAGATCACGATCAGGAGCGGCGCGATCGTGCCGCGCGCCCAGCAGGCGAAGTCGTAGAGGTTGAGCGGCGCGCTCGGCGGCAGGTAGACCAGTTCGGGCGGCATGCTGGGAATGCCCTCCCACGGGTACTCCCCGAAGAGGGCCAGCCAGATCTTGGTGAAGACCCGCGCGCGCGCCACCCCGCCCTGCTCGCGGATCACCCGGAGCGCGCGGACCATCGGCGCGGCGGCCGGGTCCACCCCGAGCACCTTCAGCGCGACGTACGCCTCGATCGTCGTGCTGAGGTCGGCCGGCGCGTCGTAGTAGAGCGCCCAGGAGCCGTCCTCGCGCTGGTTCTGGAGGAAATGCCGGATCGCGCCGTCGCGGATCGGGTCGAGGTCGAGCCCGAGGAAGCGGAGGAGCAGGACGTGCTCCGCCGTCATCGTCACGTTCGTCTCCAGCTCGCCCGCCCACCAGCCGGCCGCGTCCTGGCGCGCCAGCAGCCAATCGACGGCTTGCTCCAGCGCTGAGCCGGTCGGCAGGGTCGATAGTTGCGAGTTGTTCGTTGTTAGAATCTCGGATGCCACGTCCTCGTCCTCTTTCAACTATCAACTAACAACTCGCAACTACCGCCGCCGCGGCCTGGCCGCTGCGCACGGCCGACTCCATCGTCGCGGGCCAGCCGGTCGCGGTCCAGGCGCCGGCGACGGCGAGGTTGGGGTAGGCGGTCGCCGGGCCGGGCCGGCGCAGGCCCGGCGTGGGGACGAAGGTCGCCTCGGGGTCGCGCGTGGCGGCGCCGCGCACCAGCCGCGCACCCGCCAGCGCCGGCAGCGTCGCGCGCAACTCCTCGTCGCACAGCGCGACGAGCTCGCCCTCCGGCCGCCCGACCAGCGCGCCGGCCGCGCTGAGGCTGCCGCAGAGGTAGCCGGGGGCCTTGCGGAAGACCCACTGCACCGGCGAGTCGAGCAGCGCCGCGAAGTCGAAGCCGAAGTCGTCGCGGTCGTACCAGAGGTGGACGTCCACGATCGGCTCGGCGCGAAAGTCCTCGACGCCCCCGAGACCGTAGCGCGCCGGCTCGCCCAGCAGGCGCGCCAGCGCGCGCGGCGGCACCGCCAGGACGACCGCGTCGGCGGCGACCTCCCGCCCGTCGGCGAGGCGCACGCCGCGCGCCCGCCCATCTTCCGCCAGCAGCCCGGTCACGGCGGTCCGCAGGTGGACCTCGCCGGCCCGCGCGGCGGCGGCCTCGGCGATCCGCGCCAGCGGCACCGTCGCCAGCCCGATGCAGGCGGCCGTACGGTCGCCGGCGAAGGCGGTTGCGATCACGAAGCGGCCGTCCTCGGCGGCGACCTGCTCCAGCGGCGCGTTGAGGGCCGGGACGAGGAAGGGGTCCCAGAAGTAGCGCCGGGCGCGCTCGCCCTGCCCCAGCCGCGCCAGCCAGTGCGCGCAGGTCTCCCCCGGCGCGGCCGGCAGGCGCGAGCGCGCGATGGCCCAGGCGACCTGGAGCCGCCCGGCCGCGCCGAGGTAGCGATGGCCCAGGAGGGCCGGCAGCAGGTGCAGGGGCGCGGGGAAGCCGGCCGCGCGCAGCCGGCAGGGCGCCGCGCCCCGCTTGAGCATCAGCACCTCGAAGCGCTCCTGCAGCCGCAGCCGGTCGGCCAGGCCGAGGCCAGCGACGAAGTCGATGAACGCGGTGCAGCAGCCGAGGTAGACGTGCTGGCCGTTGTCCACCTCCGTCCCGCCGACGACGTACGACGTCGCCTTGCCGCCGAGCAGGCGGCTCCGCTCGAAGAGGGCGACGTCGTGGCCCCGGCGGCGCA
>DASSSV010000254.1:0-5596 GCA_035708265.1 Thermomicrobiales bacterium
GCGCTCTGGAAGAGCAGCACACCGTCCACATGGCGGCCTCCCCCTCGTCCAGGATTGGGAGAGGAGGGGCGGGGGGTGAGGGCCGCCGGCGTTGACAGCGCCCTCTCGCGGCCATAGAGTGCGCGCGGCACGAGCGCGGCGGAAGGGCTACTTTACGGCCCACGGCCCACAGCCCACAGCCCACCGAGGAGGACGAGATGCTGGTCGGGTACGTCAGCGACGAGTGGTACGTCGCGCTGCCGGACGCGCTGGTCGAGTTCGAGCGCGACGGGCGGACGGTCGCGGTGGCGCGGACGACGCCGCGCGGCGCGGTGCTGGCCGATATCGCGCCGGGGCGCTACCGGGCGACGCTGGCGAAGGGGGGCTACGGCTCCAAGCGCGTCGACCTGGACGTGGCGGAGGGGGGGCCGTACCAGTTCCGGCTGCTGTCGGACCGCCTGCTCGGCTACGCCTGGCCGAAGTGGGTCAGGGCGGGCGAGCGCGCCGAGTTCCGCGTCCATGCCGTCGAGCCCTTCCAACTCAGCCTCTGGCGCTATGGCTACCGGAAAGAGTTCGTCCGGCTGCTCGGCTGGCACGACGAGCACGGCCCGCGCGCGATGATGCAGATCACGCCGGACGGCGACTACACCCAGACGGGCGTCGGCTGGAACAAGGTCGGCTACGGCAGCCCGCACCACACCCAGCTCGTCGCCGGCCCGGCGCGCTCGGGGCTCTACTACTTCCACGCGCGCGGCGAGTCGGGCGCCTTCTTCTCCTTCCCCTGGGTCGTGGCGCCGGCGACGCCGACCGCGCCGATCGCGGTGCTCGCCTCGACCAACACCTGGACCGCCTACAACAACTTCGGCGGGCGCAGCAACTACGTCAACTCGGCCCGGCTGCCGGACGCGCCGATCGTCAACGCCCGCCAGGACCTCCTGCGCTACCGTCAGGAGAGCGATTTCCGCGAGTGGAAGGCGCGCGATGAGGAGTACGCGCCGCTGTCGAGCGAGCGCCCGGAACTCGGCAACTTCGTCCCCGAGGGGACGGAGGTCACCGACCCGATCGCCGGGCGGCAGACCTGCCACCTGGCGCCGGCCGAGTGGCGGCTGCTCGGCTGGCTGGAGCGGGAGGGCTTCGGTTACGACCTCTACGCCGACGAGCAATTGCACTCAGGCGCGCTGGACCTCGACGCCTACCGGATCCTGATCCTCAGCACGCACCCGGAGTACTGGTCGCGCGCGATGTACCGCCGCGTCAAGGAGTGGGTCTACGAGCGCGGCGGGCGGCTGATGTACCTCGGCGGCAACGGCCTCAACTGCGAGATCGAGTACCTCGACCCGGCGACGCTGCGCTTCAAGACGCACCTCGCCAGCGGCGGCGGCGAACTCGGCATGGTCGACCCCGACAACCCCGACATCTACTACGAGAGCCGCTTCCACCGCGCCTACGAGAGCGAGGCGAACCTGCTCGGCGTCGTGACGACCGACAAGGGGATCATGACGGCCGCGCCCTATCGCGTCGCGGACGCCGGGCACTGGGTCTTCGCCGGGACCGGCCTCCGCGACGGCGACCTCTTCGGCGCCGCGAGCCTGCACGAGCGCTGCCACGGCGGCGCCTCCGGCCACGAGACCGACAAGATGAGCCCGTCGTCGCCGCCGAACGCGGCCCTGCTCGCGAAGGGCGTCAACCCCGACGAGGGCGGCGCCGAGATGGTCTACTACGACCTGCCGAACGGCGGCGCGGTCTTCTCGGTCGGCTCGATCACCTACCCGGCCTCGCTGCTGGTCGACGAGCGCGTCTCGCGCGTCACCGCCAACGTGCTGGCGCGCTTCCTGGCGGGGTGAGGGGTCGGGCAGTCGGGCGGTCGGGCAGCAGGACGAGATGGAGGACGGGAGACGGAGGACGGAGGAACGTCTCGTCGGGGAGGGGCCTGGCGGCTGAAGCCGGGGCTTGGGGCACCTGCGGGCGCACGAAGCCCGCCTGCGCGGGCTGGATCCCGGTCATTTCCCCAGCCCGGCTCGCCCGGGAGGCGGCTTTGTGTGGGTTTCGTCGCACCGCGGTGATCCGCGCAAGAGCCACGGCGCTTGTGCGCCTCCTCCCTTCTCGCCCCCTCGTCACTCGTCACTCGTCACTCGTCACTCGCGCGTCGCTCGTCTTGACCGTCGTACGTACACCTGCTAGAGTGGGCGTGAGGCGGTGGCGCGGTAGCGACGCACGAGGGGGCGGAGCATGGGGCTGAGAGGCAGGCACATCGTCGGCATCGGCGACCTGGCGCGAGCCGACCTGGAGTTGCTCTTCCGTTGCGCCGACCGGTTCGCGGCGCAGCCGCGCGGGCAGGCGCACCTCGGCCGGGGCTATCAACTGGCGACCCTCTTCTTCGAGCCGAGCACCCGGACGCGACTCTCCTTCGAGTCGGCGATGAACCGGCTCGGCGGCGCGGTGCTGACCGTAGCCGACCGGGCGCAGTCGTCGGTGGCGAAGGGCGAGACGCTGGCCGACACGATCCGCGTCGTCAGCGCCTACGCCGACATCATCGCCCTGCGGCACCCCTGGGAGGGCGCGGCGCGCCTCGCGGCCGACGTCGCGACGGTCCCGGTCGTCAACGCAGGCGACGGCGCGCACGAGCACCCCACGCAGACCCTCTGCGACCTCTACACCCTCTACCGCGAGTTCGGCGGCGTCGCGGGGCGCACCGTCACCCTGTACGGCGACCTCAAGTACGGCCGCACGGTCCACTCGCTCGCCTGCGGGCTGGCCTGCTGCGGCGCGCGGCTGATCTTCGCGCCGGGCGACCCCGCGCTGGCGCCGCCCGCGTACCTGCTCGACCGGCTCCGCGCGGTCTGCGGCTGCGAGCCCGGCTGGTGGTTCCCCGACGGCGGCGCGCCGCTGCCGCACACCGACGCCCTCTACCTGACGCGCATCCAGCGCGAGCGCTTCGCCGGCCACGCCGCGGGCGTGCGCGCCTACCCGCGCGTCGACCGCGACCTGCTGCGGCGCTGGGACGTCGGCGAGCGGACGCTGCTGATGCACCCGCTGCCGCGCGCGGGCGAGCTGGACCCGGACCTCGACGGCGACCCGCGGAGCGCCTATTTCCGGCAGGCGGCGAACGGCGTGCCGGTGCGGATGGCGCTCCTGGCGCTGCTGCTGGGGCTGGCGGAGGAGGAGTGGGGCAGCGGCTGGGCCGGCTCGCGCCCGGCCGAGACGTGCGCGACGGCCCCGCGGCACCCCGGCTATCGGGCTGCCGGCGTGGCCTGCGCCAACCCCTCCTGCGTGACGCGCCACGAGCCGGTCGCGAGCGGGCCGCGCTTCGACATCGCCGGCGAGGACGGCGGCGGCCTGGACCTCCGCTGCCGCTATTGCGAGCACCCCGCGCGCGCCGCCGGCGCGGTCGATCTCACCGCGCGCCTCTACCGCCCGGCCGGCGACCCCGGCCTGCGCGCCCTGCTCGACAGCGCATCACCCAATGGCGTCCTGCTGGTCTCCGCGGAAGAGGACGCCATCGCCGCTGGCCTGGCCGTCACCGAGTTGGCCGTGGGCCGCGGGGCGTAGGCCGTAAGGCGCGACGGCATGCGAAATCGGGCGCTTCTCGGGCGTTCAACAGGGCCGGAAGCCATGCCGGCCCTGCTTCCTGGCTTCCGGCAAGGTGAATCAGCATCCGCCGCGGCCCGGATCGGCCCAACTGTCCCGACGAATTGACGCCCCACGGCCCACGCCCTACGCCCCACGGCCGACCGCCAGCCGCTCGCGGACGGCGTCGAGGTCGGCGTCGACGGCGGCCTCGGCGCGGGCCAGCGCGTCGTCCTCCAGGCGCAGCAGGTAGGCGGGGTGGAAGGTCGTCAGGACGGCCGCGCCGTGCGGCCCTTCGCGCCAGCGGCCGCGCTCCTGGCTGATCTTGAAGCCCTTGCCGAGGAGCGCCTTGCCGGCGGTGCCGCCGAGCGCCAGGATCACCGCCGGGCGCACCAGCGCGATCTCGGTGTCGAGCCAGAGCCGGCAGGCGGTCGCCTCGCGCTCGCGCGGCGGCCGGTTCTTGAGCCGGCCGTTGACCACCTCGCTCGGGCGGCAGCGCACGACGTTGGTCAGCCAGATGTCCTCGCGGCGCAGGCCGAGACGGGCGAACCAGGTCTCCAGCAGGCGACCGGAGGGGCCGCTGAAGGGGTGGCCGGAGCGGTCGTCCATCTCCGACGGCCCCTCGCCGAGGATCAGCAGGCGGGCCAGCGGGCTGCCCTCGCCGAAGACCACCTGCCGCCGCGTCGCGCTGAGGTCGCAGCGCACGCAGCCGCGCGCCGCCTCGCGCGCGGCGGTGAGGTCGTCGAAAGGCGCCGGCTGCTCCGGCGCGGGCTCGTCGCGGAAGAGGCTGCGCTGCACCACGAGTTCATGCCTCCCTCCGGCCGCGACCGGCCGGTCTCCCGCCGAGTGTAGCACGCGGCGCGCCACCGACCCGCTCCGCGCACGTTGAAATCCCGGCCCGGATGTGTATAATGGGGACAGTCCGGGGCCATCGAAGGTGCCGGCTCGCGCGGGCGTAACTCAGTCGGTAGAGTACCTGCTTCCCAAGCAGGCTGTCGTGGGTTCGAGTCCCATCGCCCGCTCCGCACCCATCGCGAACGGTCTCGGTGCTGCGACGACGACTGCGCAGCGGTCACGACAGCCTGCTTGGGAAGCAGGTGGTCGTAGGTTCGGATTCAAGCACCGCGGCTACTCGTAGCCTCGGTGCTCATGTTCTCGGCGGCTCGCCGCGTCTGGCAGGGCGCGAGGGGTTGCGCCGCGGCCGCCGGAAAGGGGCTCGCCGTGGGCTTCCGCTTCCGCAAGAGTTTCAAGGTCGCGCCCGGTGTGCGCGTCAACCTCAGCAAGAGCGGCATCGGCACGAGTTTCGGCGTGCGCGGCGCGCGCTACAGCGTCGGCCCGCGCGGCCGCCGGGCCACCTTCTCCCTCCCCGGCACCGGCCTCTCCTATCAGACCGGGCTCGCCGGCTCGCGCCGCCGCCGGGCGACCGCACAGCGCGGCGGCTGCTGTTGCCTCGGCACGCTGCTCCTGGCCTGTGCGCCCGGCGCGCTGCTCGCGCCGGGCGGCGCGGCGCTCGCTCGCCGGGCGCGGCGAGCCGGGCGGTGGTATACTGGCCGCGCGTGAAGGAACAGGAAGGATACCGACATGGCACAGGGCACGATCAAGAGCATGCGCGACGACCGGGGTTATGGCTTCATCGCCCCGGATGGCGGGAGCGCCGACATCTTCTTCCACAGCAACGACGTGGAACAGCCGACCTTCGACGAGCTGCGCGAGGGGCAGCGGGTCGAATTCGTCGCCGGCCCCGATCCGCGGAATGCACAGCGGCAGCGCGCGGAGCACGTCCGACTCCTCGCGCAGTAAGCGCGGCCCAACCCGGGAGACGCACGGGCGATCACGAGCGACGACTGCTACCACCACAACGTACCTTCACCACCACGGCCCGCCATGGCCCCATGGCGGGCCGTTCCATCCGCGGTAGGCGAGCGGCGCCCCTGCGCCTCGCGGGGGTGCGGATGTCTAGGGGTTTTCCCTCTTGTCCGTCCCGCCCCGCGCCGCTAGGCTACGAGGCACGAACCGCGTGCTGCAATCCCCGGCCGGCCGGGGGAGCGCC
>DASSSV010000255.1:0-17108 GCA_035708265.1 Thermomicrobiales bacterium
GGACGGTCCTCCTGCTTGCGCTGCTGGCCTACGCGGTCCCGGCGCTGGCGCTCGAAGCGTCGGTCGCGGGCGCGACGGCCGGCTGGGCGGCGCTGGTCGCGCTCGCCGTCTTCGCCCTGCGCTCGCGCTTCGAGCTGGCCCGCTACGCACCCGCGCTGTGCCTCGTCGCCACGGCGGTCGGGCTGACGACGCTCCTCCTGGCCTGGGGGCTGCGGGCGGTCGGGCGACGGTGGGCGTGGGCGGAGGCGCCGCGCGCGCTCGGCGGCGCGGCGCTCATCGCCGGGGCGATGTTTCTCGCGCTCCTGGCCGGGATGCGGCACCCGCAGTTCCGGTCGAGCGACCTGATGCTCAACGTCCACCGGCTGGAGTTCGTGCAGCGGGGCCAATGGGTCTTCACCCTGCCGCTGCCCGGCCCGCGCGCGCTCGAGGCGCCCTACCCGCCGGCCTTCTACGCGGCGATGCTCCCCTTCTCCTATCTGATCGCGAATGGCGTCCTGCTGGTCGAGGTGACGGCGGCGCTGGCGATCGCGGCCGGGGCGCTGCTCACCTTCGCGCTGGCGCGGCGGCTGACGGGCGCGGACGGCGCGGCGCTCTGGGCGGCGGGGATCTACGCGGTCACGCCGATCACCTACGGGATGGTCTCGGCCGGCAACTTCGCCAACCTCTTCGGCCAGGGCCTCGCCACCGCCTACCTCGTTGCGCTCGTCCTGACCTACGGCCGCTGGCACGCATGGCCGGTCGCGGCCGGGCTGACGGCCCTCCTCGCCGCCGCGTTCCTCGGGCACTTCGGCGTCTTCCTGTCGCTGCTGGTCGCGGTGCCGCTGTGTGCCGTCGCGCTCCTCGCGCTCAGTCGCGACCGCGCGGCGCGCGGGCAGGCACTCGCGCTGCTGGCGAGTTTCGCGGTCGCGCTCGTCGTCGCCTTCGTGCTCTACTACCGCTTCCACGCGGGCCTGCTGCTCGGCTACGCCCGCGACGCGCTCGGCGGGCAGGTGAGCGCGCGCGGCGGCGCGGCCCCGCAGCCGGGCCTCGCCGCGCGCCTGCGCGGCGAGTGGGACGGCTTCCTGCTCTGGTGGGGCTGGGTCGCGCTGCCGCTCGGGCTGGCGGGCGCCGTCGCCCTCTGGCGAGCGCGCCGCTCGCCGCAACTGGCGCTCGCCCTCGCCTGGCTCGCCACGGCGGTCGTCTTCGTCCTGGTCGAACTCGTGGCCGGGCTGAGCGTCCGCTACCACCTCTTCGCCCTGCCGCCGCTAGCGGTCGCGGCCGGCTGGCTCCTCTGGGAATGCTGGCAGCGCCGCCGCTACTACGCCGGCCCCGCGCTGGCGCTCGCCCTCGGCGCCTTCTGGCTCTGGCAGGGCCTCGCGCTCTGGGCCGACCGGGTACTGCACGCATACCACTGACGAGTGACGAGTGACGAGTGACGAGTGGAGACGGCCCTGCAGTCGTCAGGTGGCGGCGGACGGGTTGTCGGCGTCGAGCACGGCGGCGTAGGTCGGGGTAATGTCGAAGAGCGTGGCGAGGCCGTCGCGGAGGTCGGCCAGGACGGCGTCGGCGACGTCGGGGCCGACTTCGCCAAGGATCTCGGAGACGAGGAAGACCGAGCGCGTGGCCGGGGTGATGAGGGCGGTGCGCGCCTGCCGCCAGACGAAGTGGCGCGTCAGGACCGTCTGGCCGTCGGCGTAGGCGACCTCGCCGGGCGGCACCGGCAGCGGCGCGTCCTCGTCCAGCGCGGTGAAGTGGTCGCCTGGCCGCGTCAGCCGCAATTCCAGCGGGCCGGCAACGTGGTCGAGGTCGAAGCCGCCGGCCGGAACGGCGTGCCGCAGGGAGACGCTGTTGTAGAAGTCCACGAGCGGGTTGATCGCGAAGGGCTCGCCGCCTTTGAGCGCCCGCCGCAGCAGCGCCTCGGCGGAACTCGGGAACTCCTTGCCGGAGATGCCCTGCGCCCGGAAGCGCTCGCGCCAGCGGCGCACGCGCGGGTGAGACTGCGCGTTGCCGTACTGCGCGCCCTCCCGTCCCGCCGCGTCCCAGGCGTCGCGCCACCGCGCCGCGGCTGCCGGCCGGTCGGCCCGGTTGTCCACCCCGTGCGCCACGACCACGGCCAGGCGCAACCCCGGGAAACGCTCGAAGATCGCCGGCTCGACAACAAACTCCACGCCTGAACCTCCCTCACGCGGCGGCCGAAGATGCTGGGGCATTGTAGCCGAGCGTGGAGGGCCGGCTGACACAGCGACGATTTATGTCAGACTGACGATTGCTCTCGCCCGCCGGGGCCCGCCCGCGGTTGAAACCGCGGCGAGGGGCTCGCGCCGCTCGCCGCGAAACCCGCCTCCGCGGGTTGGGACGCGGCCGAGCCGCGCGATCTCCCACCGTCCCAGCCCCTCGTCACTCGTCACTCGTCACTCAGCGCTCGGCACTCCACAAGCAGACGGCGCCGGTGTCGCCACCGGCGACGAGGGCTTTGCCATCTGGCGCCCAGGCGAGGGCGTGGATGGCGCCGCCGGGACAGCCGGCGAAGGCGGGGAGGGGCGTGCCGTCGGTGCGCCAGATGGCGACGACGTTGTCGTCGGGGCTGGCGGGGTTCGCGCGGGTGGCGGCCGCCAGCCGCCCGTCATGCGACCAGGCGACGTTGGCGTCGGTGCCAGTGCCCAGGACCAGCGGGGCGGCGTGCGGGTCGGCGACGTTCAGGAGGCGCAGCGAGTAACTGGTGCCGACGGCGAGCGTCCGGCCATCGGGCGAGAAGGCCAGGCTGCTGTAGGCCCCGCCGTTACGGCTCCAACCGGCGACGCCTTTCCCTACAGGCGTGTAGAGGTCCACATCGCCATTCTCGTCGCCGATGGCGAGGTACGCACCGTCCGGCGACCAGGCCATCCCCCAGGCCGGCGTGCCGCCTTGGTAGATCGTGCCGACGACCGTGCCGTCGGGACGCCAGACCGCGTACGTCACCGCGCCCGCCGCGAGGAGGCTGCCGTCCCGCGTCCAGGCCAGGTTGACGAACTTGCCGCCGGTCCCGAGATACGGCGAGCCGGCGATGTTCGCGGCGAGCGTCCTGCCGAGCGTGCCGTCGGGCCGGTAGAGGCGGACGGTGCCGGGGATCGGCTGCGAGGAACTGGACCGGGGGATGGCGGGGAGGATGGTCCCGACCGCGAGGAGGCTGCCGTCGGGCGACCACGCCATGTTGAAGACGGCCTCGCGCTCGCCGGGCATGGCGATTGTCGCGCGTGGCTGCCCGGTATCGCTCCACAGGCGCACCGTGCCGTCCAGCGCTCCGGACGCCAGCGTGCGGCCGTCCGGCGACCAGGCCAGGCTCGTCACCAGGTTGGTGTGGCCCGCCAGGGTAGCCACGAGCGTGCCGTCAGCCCGCCACATCCGGATCGTGTGGTCGCTCTTGTCCGGCAGCGTGCCGCCGCCCGCCGCGAAGGACGAGCCGCCCGGCGACCAGGCGACGACGGTCACGGCGCCGGTCTGGCCGGTGAGCACGAGCGGGTTGCCGACTCGCCCCGGCGCGGGTGTCGCCGGGGAGGCCGCCGCGGCTGGCGTCGCGGGCCTGGGCGTCGCCGGCGTCGCGCGGGCGGCCGGGCTGGCGGCGGACGTTGCGGGCGACGGCGCCGCCACGCGAGCGGCCGTCGCGCCGGCCGCGGGCGAGGCCGGCAGGCTCGTAGCCGCGACTGTGCCGGCCGGCGTGGGAGTCGGCGCGCCCGTGACGGAGCACCCGGCCAGCGCGACCAGCAGCACGGCCGCGCCAATACCCCGCATCGCCCGCCCGATCGTCCTCGCCCTCGCCACGTCGCGCCCCCTCGCCGGTCGCGGTCAGCCGCCTCGTACTGTACAACGCGAGATGGCGGGAGGTTCCCGGGCCCCCTTGCGCCCGCCGCTGCGATGCGGCACACTACGGCCGGAATTATCGTCGTCTCGCAGTCGTGAGTTCGTTGGATCGCAGCGCCGGGGACGCGGGGGCAGCCTGCCGGTTGGGCGGGCGCCGTGCCCGAGTGGCCCATGCCGGGGGAGGAGGTGGCGATCAAGGGGGCGTGATGGCGTCCTGGCGTCCTGGCATCCTGCGCAGTCGTGGGGAGCATCGCGCGAGTTGGGGCGACGGGCCGGCCGGCCCGGCTGACCGAGGGCGCGCCGGGGCCCGTGGGGGGCGGGATCGCGGCGCGGCACGACTCTACGACCCGCAGAGGAGGAGCCAACGCCGATGAAAGCCGAAGAGTTCTGGGCGCTCGCCGAGGCGTGGGAGCGCCGGGGCTTGCCCCGCCGCGATTTCCTGCGCCTCGCCTTCGCGGGCGCCAGCGCCGCGACGATCGCCACGATTCTCGCCGCCTGCGGCGGCGCGAGCCCCACCGCGACGAGCGCCCCGGCCGCCACCGCCGCGCCGACGACCGCGGCCGCCACCACCGCCCCGACGGCGGCCGGCGCCGCCGCGACCACCGCGCCGACCGCCGCGGCGACCAAGGCGCCGACGGCGGCCGCGGGCGGCGCGGCCAGCCCCTCCGCTGCGGCCGCCAGCCCGTCCGCCGCGGGCAGCCCGGCCGCCGCCAGCCAGTACCCCTACCCCGGCGGGGGCAAGTACAGCACGCTGGAGCCGGTCGGCAAGCAGGGCGGCCACGTCACCGAGGTCGTCGCCACCGACGCCAAGACGAACAACCCGATGATCTCCACCGACGTGCCGTCGAACGACCGCATCTCCCTCCAGTTCAACGCGCTGCTCAGCATCAACCCCGACAACGCGCTGCCCTACGCCGACCTGGCGACCGACGTGCCAACCAAGGAGAACGGCGGCATCTCGGCCGACGGCCTCACCTACACCTTCCACCTCCGCAAGGACGTGAAGTGGCACGACGGCCAGCCCTTCACGGCGAAGGACGTCGTCTTCACCTACACGACGATGACGAAGAAGGAGCTCAACTCGCCGCGCACCTCCGAGCTGAACGACCGGATGGAGTCGGTGACGGCGCCCGACGACTACACCGTCGTCTTCAAATTGAAGAAGGTCGTCGCGCCCTTCCTCACCTCGAACATGTACCGCATCGTCCCCGAGCACATCCTGTCGAGCGTGCCGGTGGCGCAGATCCAGCAGCACGCCTTCAGCACCGGCGACCCGAAGGCGTCGATCGGCACCGGGCCGTTCAAGTTCAAGGAGTGGATCAAGGACGACCACGCCACGTTCGAGAAGAACCCCGACTTCTTCCGAGGCGCGCCCGCGCTCGACCAGTACATCTTCAAGGTCGTCAAGGACCAGAACGTCGTCGTCGCCCAGCTCAAGACCGGCGAGGGCGACTACGGCGGCATCACGCCGTCCCTCTGGGACGAGATGAGCAAGCAGCCGAACGTCAACGTCGTCAAGTACGACACATTCGGCTTCACCTTCTACTCCTACCAGCTCGACCCGGCCAAGACGACCCTCTTCCAGGACAAGGCGGTGCGCCAGGCGCTCGCCTACGGGGTCGATCGCGCGTCGATGGTCAAGGCGATCTACTTCAACCTCGCGACGGTGGCGGTCGGGACGATGCCGGTGCTCTCCTGGGCCTACGCGCCCGACCAGATCACCGACAAGTACCCGTTCGACATCAACAAGGCCAACCAACTGCTGGACCAGGCCGGCTGGACGAAGGGGCCCGACGGCATCCGGGTCAAGGACGGCAAGCGCTTCAGCTTCAACCTCTGGACCGGCACGATCAGCCAGGCGTTCGTGCAGGACGTCACCGCGATGCAGCAGATGTGGCGCGGCATCGGCGTGGAGGCGACGCCGAAGACCGAGGACTGGAGCGCCTTCCTCACCCGGCTGACCGAGACGCACGACTTCGACATCTTCCTGGTCGGCTTCTCCTGGGGCGTCGACCCCGACCAGACGACGATGTGGTCGACCGATGCGTCGACCGGCGGCTTCAACATGAACAAGTACTCCAACAAGCACGTCGACGAACTGCTGGCGCAGGGGCTCAGCGAGCTCGACCAGAACAAGCGCAAGCAGATCTACGTCGAGATGCAGAACATCATCGAGGACGAGCTGCCGAACTTCGTCCTCTTCTTCACGCAGGGCACCGCCGCGGTCAACAAGCGCGTCCACAACATGTTCCCCAACGCCGTCAACATCCGCTGGAACGTCCACAACTGGTGGGTCGCGGACGGGAAGTGAGGCGAAGTACGAAGGACGAGGTACGAAGTACGAACTGAGGAACGGCGGCGGGGCGGGCCAGCGTCTCGCTCTACCGCCAGATCCCCTTAATTCGAACTTCGTACGTCGTACCTCGTCCTTCGGGAGGGGGGTGCCATGAGGGCCGAGGAGTTCTGGACGCTGGCCGACGCCTGGGAGCGGCAGGGGCTGGGCCGGCGCGATTTCCTGCGCCTCGTCGGCGGCGGGGTCAGCGCCGCGACGATCGCCGCCATCCTCGCCGCCTGCGGCGGCACCGCCGCCACGCCGACCAGCGCGCCCGCCGCGACGACCGCGCCGACGACTGCGGCGGCTACGACCGCGCCGACGAAGGCCACGGGCGGCCAGGCGACGAGCGCGCCGACGACCGCCGCGGCCGCCAGCCCGAGCGCGGCGGCCAGCCCGAGCCGGGCCGCCAGCCCGGCCGCCAGCCCGGCCGCCGCGGCGAGCGCCTTCCCGAGCGGCGGCAAGAACAGCACGCTGGAGCCGGTCGGCAAGCAGGGGGGCCACGTCAGCGAGCTCTCCTTCGCCGACGCCAAGACGACCAACGCGATGCTCGCGACCGACGGCTCGTCGCTCACGCTGATACAGATGATGTTCAACGCGCTGGTCCAGGTCAGCCCCGACACCGGCCTACCCTACCCCGACCTCGCCGCCGAGGTGCCGACGATGGCGAATGGCGGCATCTCGGCCGACGGGCTGACCTACACCTTCAAGCTGCGCACCGACGTGAAGTGGAGCGACGGCACGCCCTTCACCAGCAAGGACGTCGTCTTCACCTACACCACGATGGGCAACAAGGCCCTCAGCGGGCCCTACACCAACGACGTCAACGAGCGGATCGCCTCGGTGACGGCGCCCGACGACCACACCGTCGTCTTCAAGCTGAAGAAGGTCGTCGCGCCCTTCCTGATCGGCTTCCTCAGCGGCAGCATGTACTACGTCGTCCCCGAGCACATCCTGGCGAGCGTGCCGGTGGACCAGATCAAGTCGCACGCCTTCAGCACCGGCGACCCGAAGGCGACGATCGGCACCGGGCCGTTCATGTTCAAGGAGTGGGTCAAGGACGACCACGTCACGCTGGTCAAGAACCCGACCTTCTTCCGCGGCGCGCCGGCCATCGACCAGTACATCTACAAGATCGTCAAGGACGCCACGGTCGTCTCGGCGCAGCTCAAGACCGGCGAGGGCGACCTCGGCTCGATCACCCCCTCGCTCTACGACGAGATGAGCAAGCAGCCGAACCTGAAGGTCTCGGCCTACGACACCTACTCCTTCACCTTCTACGCCTACCAGCTCGACCCGGCCAAGACGACGCTCTTCCAGGACAAGGCCGTCCGGCAGGCGCTCGCCTACGCGCTCGACCGCGACTCGATGGTCAAGGCGATCGACTTCGGGCTGGCGCAGGTGGCGGTCGGGACGATGCCGGTCCTCTCCTGGGCCTACGCGCCGGACAAGATCACGAACAAGTACCCCTTCGACATCAACAAGGCCAATCAACTGCTCGACCAGGCCGGGTGGGCGAAGGGGCCGGACGGCATCCGGGCCAAGGACGGCAAGAAACTCTCCTTCACGCTGTGGACCAACGCCGGCAACACGCAGCGCGGCCAGTACGTGACGGTGATGCAGCAGATGTGGAAGGCGATCGGCGTCGACGCCTCCCCGAAGACCGAGGAGTGGAACGCCTACATCACCCGGATCACCGAGACGCACGACTTCGAGATCTTCCTGGTCGGCTTCGGCTGGCAACCGGACCCCGACCAGACCAGCATGTGGTCGTGCGACGCCTACAAGGGCGGCTTCAACCTGAACAAGTACTGCAACCCGCAGGTGGACGACCTGCTGGCCAAGGGCCTGAGCACGCTCGACCAGGCCCAGCGCAAGCAGTACTACGAGCAGATGGAAAATCTCCTGATGGACGACCTGCCGAGCATGATCCTCGACTTCCCCAAGGCCACCTCGGCGGTCAACAAGCGCGTCCACAACCTCACGCCCAACGCGATCAACGTCTACTGGGACGCGCACCTCTGGTGGGTGGACGACGGGAAGTGAGCGGAAGTACGAGGTACGAAGTACGAAGTACGAATGATGAACGCGGGGGTGAGCGGGGCGCTGGCGGTTGAAATCGCGCCCGAATGACCCGCGGGCCACGGAGTCCGCCCGCACGGACTGGGACGATCTCTCGTCCTAACCCGCGTAGGCGGGTTTCGTGGCCGACAGGCCATTGAGGGGGGTTCAACCACCAGCCCTCCGTCCGCCATTCCCCCTTATTCGTACTTCGTACCTCGTACTTCGCGATAGGGGGAAGAAGAGATGAAGGCCGACGGATTCCTGGCACTGGCGGATTCCTGGGAGGGGCGCGGGCTGCGGCGGCGCGATTTCCTGCGCCTGGTCGCGGCCGGGGCGAGCGCGGCGACGATCGCGGGCTTCCTGGCGGCGTGCGGCGGCGCGAGTCCCACCGCGACGAGCGCCCCCGCGGCGACGGCCGCCGCGACCAGTGCGCCGACGAGCGCGCCGACCGCGGCGGCGCAGGCGACCTCCGCGCCGACGACGGCCCCGACGGCGACGAGCGGCGCCGCGGCGGCCGCCAGCCCCACGCGCGCGGCGAGCCCCGCGGCGTCGCCGGCCGGCAGCCCGGCCGCGGCGGCGGGCTCCTACCCGAGCGGCGGGAAGTTCAGCACGCTCGACCCGGTCGGCAAGCGGGGTGGGCACATCATCGAGATCGCCTCGTCCGACGCCAAGACCTACAACCCGATGACCTCGACCGACGGCTCCTCGGGCAACCGGATCGCGCTGATGTTCAATGCGCTGGTCCAACTGAGCCCCGACACCGCGCTGCCCTACCCCGACCTGGCCATGGACGTCCCCACGAAGGAGAACGGCGGCATTTCGGCCGATGGGCTCACCTACACCTTCAAGCTGCGCCCCGACGTGAAGTGGCACGACGGCCAGCCCTTCACGGCGAAGGACGTCGTCTTCACCTACCAGTCGATGATGAACAAGGATCTCGGTTCGCCGAACACGACCGAGTTGACCGATCGCGTGGCGGCGGTGGCCGCGCCCGACGACCACACCGTCGTCTTCACCATGAAGAAGGTCGTCGCGCCCTTCCTGACCAACAACATGTACCGCATCGTCCCCGAGCACATCCTCGGCAGCGTGCCGGTGGCGCAGATCAAGTCGCACCCCTTCAGCACCGGCGACCCCAAGCAGACGGTCGGCACCGGGCCGTTCAAGTACCAGGACTGGGTCAAGGACGACCACGCGACGCTCGCCCGCAACCCCGACTACTTCCGCGGCGCGCCCGCGCTCGACCAGTACGTCTTCAAGGTCGTCAAGGACTCCAACGTCGTCGCCGCGCAGATCAAGACGGGAGAGGCCGACTACGCCGGCGTGTCGGCCGGCATCACGGCGGTCTTCTACGACGACATGAGCAAGCAGCCGAACCTCAACGTCTACCGCTACGACCAATACCAGGGCACCTTCGTCTCCTTCCAGCTCGACACGGCGAAGTCGACGCTCTTCCAGCAGAAGGAGGTGCGCCAGGCGCTGATGTACGCGCTCGACCGCCAGGCGATGATCAAGGCGATCGAGAACGGCTTCGGCACGATCGCGCAGGGGACGCTCCCGCCGCCGTCGTGGGCCTACGCGCCGGACCAGATCAAGCCGCAGTACACCTACGATCTGACCAAGGCCAACCAGATGCTCGACGAGGCGGGCTGGGCCAAGGGCGCCGACGGCATCCGCGCCAAGGACGGCAAGAAACTGTCGTTCAATCTCTGGACCTTCGCCGGCAACAAGGTCCGCGAGCAGCAGGTCACGGCGATGCAGCAGATGTGGAAGGGCGTCGGCGCCGACGCGACGATCAAGACCGAGGAGTGGAACGCCTTCCTCTCCCGGCTGACCGAGTCGCACGACTTCGACGTCATCCTCGTCGCCTACGGCGTCGGTACCGACCCCGACCAGACGACCTTCTTCGCCTGCGACGCCTACAAGAGCGGTTTCAACGTCGGGAAGTACTGCAACCCGCAGGTGGACGCGCTGCTCACCAAGGGGCTCAGCGAACTCGACCAGGCCAAGCGCAAGCAGATCTACATCGACATGGAGAACATCCTCTGGGACGACCTGCCGGCGATCCTGACCGACTTCGCCCAGGGCATCGACGTGGTCAACAAGCGCGTCCACAACATGCGCCCCAACGCGACCAACTTCCGCTGGAACGCCGAGACCTGGTGGGTGGAGGATGGGAAGTGAGAAGTCAGAAGTGAGCAGTATGAACTAGGGATTGGCGGTGGGGTGGGGCAGCGCCTCACTTCACCGCCGGTCTCCTGTTTGCATACTTCTGGCCTCTCACTTCTCATCTCCGTTTGCGCTCTCCTCCTCGGCGCGCGATACTTGCCTGCAGCATCCAGCACACGAGCGAGCGAGCGGGCAGGCCAGCGCTGGCCCACGGGCATCGCCGCCACCGACAGTCCCGCACGGGGTCGTCACGACCGGCAGGCCGGGTGCCGGTCGCGGCAGGTCGCCCGGCGCGCCCGTGCGCGCGCACGGCGCTGGGGTTTGTGCGTCTGTCGTGTGCCCGAGGAGGATCGAAGCCGATGAACACCGATGATGCCCGGGCCAGTGGGGTAGACCCGGAGCGCCGCCTGCGCCGGCGCGACCTGCTGCGGCTCGCGCTGGCCGGCGCCAGCGCCGCCACCGTCGCCAGCATCCTGGCCGCCTGCGGCGCGTCCGCCACCCCGACCGCTGCGCCGGCCGCGCCCACCGCCGCGCCCACCACCGCCCCCACCAGCGCGCCCACCGCGACGACCGCGCCCACGGCCGCCCCGAGCGGCCAGGCGACCAGCGCGCCGGCCGCCACCGCCGCCCCGACGGCCACGACCGCTGCGGCCCAACCGACGAGCGCCCCGGCCGCGAGCCCGGCCGGCAGCCCGGCCGCCGCCGGCCAGTACGCCTACCCCAGCGGTGGGAAGTACAGCACGCTGGAGCCGGTCGGCAAGCAGGGCGGGCACCTCACCGAAGTTTCGTTCGCCGACGCCAAGACCCTCAACCCGATGCTCTCCACCGACAGCGCGTCCGGCACGCTGATCGCGATGATGTTCAACCCGCTGGTCGACGTCAACCCCGACACCGGCAACCCCTTCCCCGATCTGGCGACCGACGTGCCAACGCAGCAGAACGGCGGCATCTCGGCCGACGGGCTGACCTACACCTTCAAGCTGCGCCCCGACGTCAAGTGGAGCGACGGCACCCCCTTCACCTCGAAGGACGTCGTCTTCACCTACACGGCGCTGGCCAACAAAGATCTCGGCTCGCCGCGCACGTCCGACGTTACCGAGCGCATCGCCTCGGTGACCGCGCAGGACGACGCCACCGTCGTGTTCAAGCTCAAGAAGATCGTCGCGCCCTTCCTGACCGACAACATGTACCGCATCGTCCCCGAGCACATCCTCGGCAGCGTGCCGATCGCGCAGGTCAAGTCGCACGGCTTCAGCACCGGCGACCCGAAGTTGACGATCGGCACTGGCCCGTTCATGTTCAAGGAGTGGGTCAAGGACGATCACACGACGCTGGTCAAGAACCCGAACTACTTCCGTGGCGCGCCCGCGCTCGACCAGTACATCTACAAGATCGTCAAGGACGCCAACGTCGCCACGGCCCAGCTCAAGACCGGCGAGGCCGACTACAGCAGCATCGCCGCGTCGCAGTTCCAGGAGATGTCCGCACAGGCGAACGTCCAGGCGCTGGCCTACGATACCTACGGCTTCACCTTCTACTCCTACCAGCTCGACCCGGCCAAGACCACGATCTTCCAGGACAAGGCGGTGCGCCAGGCGCTCGCCTACGCCCTCGACCGCGACTCGATGGTCAAGGCGATCGAGTTCGGGCTGGCCAAGGTGGCGGTTGGCACCGAGCCGGTGCTGTCGTGGGCCTACGCCCCCGACCAGATCACCGACAAGTACCCCTACGACCTCAACAAGGCCAACCAACTGCTCGACCAGGCGGGCTGGGCCAAGGGGTCGGACGGCATCCGCGCCAAGGACGGCAAGAAGCTCTCCTTCACGCTCTGGACCAACGCCGGCAACACCGCGCGCGAGCAGTACATCACGGTGATGCAGCAGATGTGGAAGGCGATCGGCGTGGACGCCTCCCCGAAGACCGAGGAGTGGAACGCCTACCTGACGCGCATCACCGAGACGCACGACTTCGAGATCTTCCTCGTCGGCTTCGGCTGGGGCGTCGACCCCGACCAGTCGACGATGTGGAAGACCGAGGACTACAAGGGCGGCTTCAACATGAACAAGTACTCCAACCCGCAGGTCGATCAACTCTGCGACGAAGGGCTGGCGACGCTGGACCAGGCCAAGCGCAAGCAGATCTACGTCCAGATGCAGAACCTCATCATGGACGACCTGCCCAACTTCATCCTCGACTTCCCGCAGTCGACGGTCGGGGTCAACAAGCGCGTCCACAACCTCAACCCGAACGCCATCAACGTCCGCTGGAATTCCTATGCTTGGTGGGTCGCCGACGGGAAGTGAGCGGAAGTACGAGGTACGAGGTACGAGGTACGAGGTACGAATAAGGGGATCCAGGACAGAGTGAGATGCCACCTCATCTCGCCGTTCCTCAGTTCGTACTTCGTACTTCGTACCTCGTACTTCGGCTGACAACTGGCGGCCAATTGCTATAGAATGCCCGCCGCGCGGGCGGCGCGCGACGAACGTGATAGGCAGGAGGACGACCCGATGAGCACGATCCGGCTCGAACACGTCGGTCTCGGCGCGGCCACGGACAAGTACGAGGAGACGGTCGCGTTCTACCTCAAGGCGTTCGGCTGGCACAAGATCAAGGACGTGCCGGGCATGGGGGTCTTCATCGGCGACGGCGAGGGCGGCCGGCTCGAAGTCCTCCACAACGACGCGCCGCCGCTGGCCAACCCGCACCACCTCGCCTTCGTGGTAAACCTGGCCGACTTCGACGCGAAGATGGACGCCTTGCGCGAGGCCGGCGCCAAACTCGACCCGCCGAGCGTCAACCCGCTCGGCGACCGCCTCTGCTTCTTCAGCGACCCGGCCGGCAACCGCGCGCAGATCGTCGGGCGCAAGGAGGCGCTGGCGGAGTAGCGAGACGGCAGACGGCAGACGGCAGTACCGGCTTACTAGCACTGACCGGATCGGCCTGCGGAAGCCGCTTCTGCCGTCTGCCGTCTGCCGTCTGCCGTCTACTCGGGAGGGATCATGGGCCGGCTGGACGGCAAGGTGGCGCTGATCACCGGCGGGGCGCGGGGGATCGGGCGGGCCAGCGCGGCGCTCTTCGCGCGGGAGGGCGCGCGCGTGGTCGTCGCCGACCGCGACGAGGCGGCCGGGCGGGAGGCGGTCGCGGCGATCGAGCGGGACGCCGGGCCGGACGTCGCGCGTTTCGTCGCGGCCGACGTCGGCCGGGCCGAGGACTGCGCGGCGGCGGTCGCGGCGGCGGTCGCGGCGTTCGGCGGGCTGCAGGTCGTCTTCGCCAACGCGGCGGTCGGGACGATCGTCGTCGGCGGCACCGTGGAGACGATCGAGCCGGAGCGCTGGGAACTGGCTTACCGGACCAATCTGGCCGGCGTCTACGCGACCGTCCGGGCCGCGCTGCCGCACCTGCGCGCGGCGGGCGGCGGGGCCATCGTCGTCACCTCGTCGTCCTCCGCACTCGTCGGCACGCGCGCCCGGCCGACCCACGCCTACGCGGCGATGAAGGGCGCGCTGATCTCCCTGGTGCGCGCGATGGCCGTCTCGTACGGCCCCGAGGGGATCCGGGCCAACGCCGTCATCCCCGGCCTGATCCGCACCCGCCTGACCGCCGACCTCCTCGACACGCCGGAGGGCGCGGCGCGCGCCATCGCCGGCATCCCCCTCGGCCACGCGGGCGAGCCGGAGGACATCGCCTACGCCGCGCTCTACCTCGCCTCCGACGAGGCGCGCTTCGTCACCGGCACGACCCTCGTCGTGGACGGCGGCGCGACGGTCGCCTGACGCCCGCTACTCCTCGATCGTGACCTTGCCGTCCTTCGCGAAGAGCTGCCCGTCGACGTAGACCTCGCCGCCGTCGCGCAGATCGCAGACCATGTCCCAGTGCAGGGCCGACTCGTTGCGTCCGCCGGTCGCGGGGTAACTGGCGCCGAGCGCCAGGTGGACCGTACCGGCGATCTTCTCGTCGAAGAGGACGTTGCGGGTGAAGCGCGTGACGCCGGGATTGAGGCCGAAGGCGAACTCGCCGAGGCGCTTCGCGCCCTCGTCCATGCCGAGCAGGTGGTCGAGCAGGTCGCCGTTCTTGGCGGCGGTCGCCTCGACCACCCGGCCATGCTCGAAGCGCAGCCGCACGTCCTCCACCTCGCGGCCGTGGAGGGCGGCGGGGAAACTGAAGCGGATCGCGCCGTTGGCCGAATCCTCGACCGGGCCGGTGAAGATCTCGCCGCCAGGGAAGTTCTTCTTGCCGTCGTCGTTGATGAAGGTGCGGCCGGCGATCGAGAGGGTCAGGTCGGTGTCCTGGCCGAGCAGCCGGACCTCGCGCTTGCCCGCCAGCCAGTCCACCAGCCGCTGCTGCCGCGCGCCGACCGCGCGCCAGCTCGCGACCGGGTCGGGGTCGTTGAGCAAGCAGGCGGCGAAGATGAACTCCGCCAGGTCGGCCAGCGACATCTCGGCGTCCTGCGCGTAGGCGTCGGTCGGGTACATCGCCACGCTCCAGCGCAGCTCGCCGCTCGCGTCGCGCTCCATGAAGCGCTGCGTCAGCGGGCGCGCCGCCGCCTGCCGGCGGGCCTGCTTCGCCGGGTCGGCGCCCGAGAGCGCCTTCGTGTTGACGTCGCTGAGGATCGAGAGGCGCGCGTCGAAGGTGTCCATGATCAGCTTCGCGCGCGGCGAGACGAACTCGAGCTGCGCGTCGCCGGCGATCTGGTAGAAGATCTCGGCGAGGCCCGGCAAGGTCAGGTCCACGTGCGGGTGCGCGCCGGCCAGGAGAGCCTGGCGGTAGCACTCGCGGATCAACGGCGCGGCGATCGGCTGCCCTTCGATCGTCAGCAGGTCGCCCGGCCGGGTGTCGAGCGAGTAGCGGATCAGCACCTCGGCCATCTTCGCGATGCGCGGGTCGGTCAGCATCGGGCCCTCCCCCGGAAGTGAGAAGTCAGAAGTCAGAAGGTAGAAGTGAGGAATCGGGGGCGGCGCCCCGCCCGTCGCGGCATCATAGCCCGGGCGCGCGGCGGGCACAATCCGCGCCGATGGCCGTCGTGCCGCGCGGCGGCCCCCGGCCGCGACTCCAACCGCCGGCCCTCCGCCCCGCCGCGGCTGGCACGCGCGCCGCGCCGTGCGCTATCCTGGGTGGTGCCCCGGTCGCCGAGCAAGATCTCTCGTTGCACTCCGGGCCAGGGCCGGGGCGGGGAGCGCTACGCGCATGACCGCGCACGAAGCGGGGCGGCGGGCGACGCCGCCCGCGCCTGACGACGAGCAGCACGACGCCGAAGCGGCCCTCCGGCTCGCGGGGCGGCGTTTCCGCGCGCTGGTCGAGCAGTCGCCGCTGAGCACCCAGGTCTGCGCGCCGGACGGGACGACCCTCTTCGTCAATCGCGCCTGGGAAGACCTCTGGGGGATGCGGCCGGCGGACCTCGGCGACTACACCATCCTGAACGACCCGCAACTGCGCGCCGCGGGCGTGCTGCCCCTGGTCGAGCGCGGCTTCGCCGGCCAGCCGGTCACGCTGCCGCCGATCCGGTACGAGCCGGGGCGGGCGGTCGCCGCGCCCGATGCGGTCCCCTATCGCTGGGTGCGCGCGGTCATCTACCCGGTCAAGGACGACGCGGGCCGGGTGCGGGAGGTCGTCGTCCAGCACGAGGACGTCACCGAGCGGGTGCAGGCGCGGCAACTGCTGGAGGAGCGGGTCGCCGCGCGCACCGAGGAGTTGACGACGCTGCTGGAGGTCGGGCGCCTCCTCGCCTCGACCCTCGAACTCGCGCCGCTGCTCGACCTCATCTTCGCGCAGTTGCAGCGCGTCGTGCCCTACACCGGCGCGGCGGCCTGGTTGCTCGACGGCGCGGAGATGGTCATGGTGGCCGACCGCGCGCCGGACGGTCTGGCCCTACCGCCCGGCCTGCGCATCCCCGCGCGCCTGCCCAGCGGCGACGAGCCGGCCCTCCAGGTCGCGATCGTCCCCGACGTGCTGGACGAGCGCGACCAGAGCCCGGCCGCGCGGAGTTACCGCGCCGCGGTCGGCGGCCGCTTCCCCTACAGCCGGTCCTGGCTGCGCGTCCCGCTCACCGCCAAGGGTGAGACGATCGGGATGCTCAGCATCTCCCACCGCGAGCCGAGTTACTACACGGCGCACCACGCCGACCTGGCGCTGGCGATCGCCAACCAGGCGGCGGTGGCGATCGAGAACGCGCGCCTCTACGCGCGGGCGCAGGAGGCGGCGGCACTGGAGGAGCGCCAGCGGCTCGCGCGCGAGTTGCACGACTCGGTCACACAGGCGCTCTTCTCGACGACGCTGCACGCCCGCGCCGCGCAGCTCGCCATCGAGCGCGCCGACCTACCACCCGACGGCCCCGCCGCCCGCGGCGTCGCGCAGTTGCGCGAGTTGACGCAGGGCGCGCTCGCCGAGATGCGCGCGCTGATCTTCGAGCTGCGCCCCGGCGCGCTGGCCGAGGAGGGCCTGGTCGCGGCGCTCAGGAAGCAGGCGGCAGCGCTGGCCGCGCGCGAGGGGCTCGCGGTGGCGGTGGAGGCGCCGGAGGGGCGCGTGCCGCTTGACCCGGCCGTGGAGGAACACCTCTACCGCATCGCGCAGGAGGCGCTGCACAACGCCGTCAAGCACGCCGGGGCAAGCCGCGCCGTCGTGCGGCTGGCGACCGGCGACGGCGCGCTGACGCTGGAAGTCGCCGACGACGGCCGCGGCTTCGACCCGGCCGCGCCGCGCCCCGGCCACCTCGGGCTCGGCACGATGG
>DASSSV010000256.1:0-4533 GCA_035708265.1 Thermomicrobiales bacterium
GCGCTCCAGCGTGGCCCTCACCATCGACGCCGCCAGCCTCGACACCGGCCAGCCGCCGCGCGACGAGTTCGTGCGGTCGGAGGCGTTCCTCGACGTCGCGCAGCACCCGACCATCACCTTCCGCAGCACCGACATCGCGCACCGCGGCGGCCCTGAGGTGCGCGTGGCGGGAGACCTGACCATCTGCGGCGTGACGCGGCCGGTCGCGCTGGACGCCCGCTTCAACGGGACCGCGGAGAATCCGTTCGGCGGCCTGGTCGCCGGGTTCGAGGCGCGGGGCACGATCGCGCCGTCGGACTTCGGCGTCACGGGGAACATCCCCATGCCGGCGGGGGGCCTCGCCCTCGGAGACACGCTGACGCTCGACCTGCTCGTCGAGGCTACTCCCCAGGAGGATTGAGCCGACGCGCCCCTGCGCTGCGTCGGGTTGCTCCGCCCGCTCAGGGCCGCGACCCGCCGCTGGCCGGGGCCCGGTCCGTCTCCTGCTCGGCATGCGGCACGACGAGGACCGGCCCGTGCGCGGCGCGCAGCACCCTGGTCGAGGTGCTGCCCAGGCGCAGCCGGCCGAGCAGCCCCAGCCCGCGGCTGCCGACGGCGAGGAGCGCCGGCTGGTCGCCCGCCGCGGCCAGGTCCAACAGCAGCGCGGCGGGGTCGGCGGTCGCGGTCGCGACGCGGACCGGCCGGCCGGTCGCCGCTTCGAGGTGCCGCGCGCGCTCGGCCAGCCCGTCGCGCGCGCGGCGCAGCGCCTCGTCCTGCAACCGCGCCAGCTCCTCGCACGTCTGGCGCGGGGCGAGCGGCAGGGCCGGGCAGGCGCGCGCGAGCGTCAGGCGCGCGACGACGAGCCCGGCCAGGCGCGCGGCGAGCGCGGTCGCCCGGCCGGCAGGCGCGGAGCCGTCGTCGCCGGCTATCACCTGGGCCGGCGGCCAGGACACGTCGCCGCCACGCACGACCAGGGTCGGCCGGGTGGCCTGGTGGACGACCGCCTCGGAGACGCTGCCGAGCGCGAGGCGCCGCACCGGCCCCAGGCCCCGGCAGCCGATGACCACGAGGTCCGCGTCGAGGTCGTCGCCCAGCGCGACGATCGCGTCGGCCGGTCGGCCCCTGACCAGGTGCGCCGCGTGGAGCGCGCCACCGGTCGCGGCGATCCGCGCGCTCGCGCTCGAGGACCGCCCGCGCCTCCCCCTCCAGCGCCGGGTAGTAGCCGCCGACCGCCAGGTTGGGGTAGAGGTAGGGTTGCGACCCCTCGTAGATCGGCTGCCAGGCGTGGGCCAGGTGCAGGTCCGCCCCGGCGGCGTCGGCCAGGTCGAGCGCCGCGCGGGCGGCCAGCGCCGCGTCGGCGCAGCCGTCCGTCGCCAGCAGGATGCGCCGCGGGAAACCGTCCATCATCGCGCTCCTCGTCCTTCCCAAACCGCCATCGTCACGCGCCGCCGCGGTCGCCTGACCGGCGGCGTGACGGCGCCCCCACACCCCCACGATGCCACGGGCGGGTTAGCGCCCGCGTTGCCGCGCGTAAACGCCGGGTAAATGGCAGCCGGGTCGCCGCGCGCCGTTCACCCGCCGTTGACGCGCCGCGACGTGGCCCGCAACCTGCGGGGACCATGCTGCCGCCCTGGCCGGTCGGGTATCCTGCCGGTCGGACGGCGCCGCGGCGCGCGCCGCGGCCGGACCGCGCGAGTGAGAGGAATCCGCGATGGCCTCGCCCCCCCCGGTGACCGACCCCGCCCACGCCGTGCTGGGCGGCCCGCGCCTGCCGTTGGACGCGATCTTCAAGCCCCGCACCGTCGCCGTGGTCGGGGCCAGCGACCAGCCCGGCAGCGTCGGGCGCACGCTCCTCCGGAACCTGATCGGCAACCCCTTCGGCGGCACGGTCTACCCCGTCAACCCGCGCCACGCCAGCATCCTCGGCATCCGGGCCTACCCGCGCCTCGCCGCCATCCCCGAACCGCTCGACCTCGCGGTGATCGCGACGCCCGCGCCGACGGTGCCGGGCGTCGTCGACGAGTGCGTCGCGGCCGGGGTCCGCGGCGCGATCGTCATCTCGGCCGGGTTCAAGGAGCAGGGGCCGGCCGGCGCCGCGCTGGAGCGGGAGATCCTGGCGCGGGCGCGGCGCGGCGGGCTGCGGCTGATCGGGCCGAACTGCCTCGGCGTGATGAGCCCGGTGACCGGCCTGAACGCCACCTTCGCCGGCGCGATGGCGCGCCCCGGCAACGTCGGCTTCATCAGCCAGAGCGGCGCGCTCTGCACCGCCATCCTCGACTGGAGCCTCCAGCAGCAGGTCGGCTTCAGCGCCTTCGTCTCGATCGGCTCGATGCTCGACGTCGGCTGGGGCGACCTGATCGACTACCTCGGCGACGACCCGCGCACCGCGAGCATCATCCTCTACATGGAGTCGATCGGCGACGCCCGCGCCTTCCTCTCCGCCGCCCGCGAGGTCGCGCTGACCAAGCCGATCATCGTGATCAAGGCCGGGCGCACCGCCGCCGCCGCCCGGGCCGCCGCGTCGCATACCGGCGCGCTGGCCGGCAGCGACGACGTGCTGGAGGCCGCCTTCCGGCGCTCGGGCGTGCTGCGCGTGCGCACCATCGCCGACCTCTTCTCCCTGGCCGAGGTGCTCGCCAAGCAGCCGCGCCCGCAGGGCCCGCGCCTGACCGTCCTCACCAACGCCGGCGGCCCCGGCGTCCTCGCCACCGACGCGCTCCTCCTCGACGGCGGCGACCTGGCGCACCTGGCGCCCGAGACGCTGGAGGCGCTCGACGACTTCCTGCCGCCCCAGTGGAGCCACGCCAACCCGCTCGACATCCTCGGCGACGCGACGCCGGAGCGCTACGCGCGCGCGCTCGACGTCGCCGCGCGCGACCCGGCCAGCGACGGCCTGCTGGTGATCGTCACGCCGCAGGCGATGACCGACCCGACCCAGATCGCCGAGCAACTGCGGCCCTACGCGCGCGCCCACGACAAGCCGGTGCTGGCGAGCTGGATGGGCGGCGCCGAGGTCGCGGCCGGCGAGCGCATCCTCAACCAGGCCGGCATCCCGACCTTCCCCTACCCCGACACCGCGGCGCGCGTCTTCGCCTACATGTGGCGGCACGCCTACAACCTGCGCGGGCTCTACGAGACGCCGGCGCTGGCCGAGGTCGCGCCCGACCGCGCGCGGGCGGCGCGGGTGATCGCGGCGGCGCGCGACGCCGGCCGGACGCTCCTCACCGAGGTCGAGGCCAAGGATCTCCTCGCGGCCTACGCCATCCCGACCGTCCCGACGCGCGTCGCCGCCAGCGCCGACGAGGCGGCGGCATTGGCCGGGGCGATCGGCTACCCGGTCGTGGTCAAACTGCACTCCGAGACGATCACGCACAAGACCGACGTCGGCGGCGTGCGGCTGGACCTCCCCGACGCCGCGGCGGTGCGGCGGGCCTACGCCGAGATCGAGGCGGCCGTCCGCGAGCGGGCGGGTGCGGGGCACTTCCAGGGCGTGACCGTGCAGCCGATGGTCGCGCGCGAGGGCTACGAGCTGATCGTCGGCAGCAGCGTCGACGCCCAGTTCGGACCGGTCCTCCTCTTCGGCGCGGGCGGGCAACTGGTCGAGGTCTTCCGGGACCGCGCGCTGGCGCTGCCGCCGCTCAACGCCACGCTGGCCCGCCGGCTGCTGGAGCAGACGCGCGTCTACACGGCGCTGCGCGGCGTCCGCGGCCGGCCGCCGGTGGACCTCGCCGCGCTCGAGCAGCTCCTGGTGCGCTTCAGCCAGCTCGTCGTGGAGCAGCCGCGGGTCAAGGAGTTCGACATCAACCCGCTGCTCGCCGCGCCCGGCCCGGCCGACGGGACGAGCGGCCTCCTGGCGCTCGACGCGCGGGTGGTGCTGCACGGCGCGGACGTGCCGGACGACGCGCTGCCCCGACCGGCGATTCGGCCCTACCCGACGCAGTACGTCGCGCCGTGGACGCTGCGCGACGGGACGACGGTGCTGATCCGCCCGATCCGCCCGGAGGACGAGCCGGCGATGGTCCGCTTCCACCGGACGCTGTCGGAGCGCAGCGTCTACTACCGCTACTTCCACGCGCTCAGCCTGAGCCAGCGCGTGGCGCACGAGCGATTGACGCGGATCTGCTTCGTCGACTACGACCGCGAGCTGGCGCTCGTCGTGGACCGGACCGACCCGGCGACCGGCGAGCACGAGGTCCTGGGCGTGGGGCGACTGAGCAAGGTGCGCGGCGCGAACGAGGCCGAGTTCGCCATCCTGGTGAGCGACCGGTACCAGCGGCACGGCCTCGGCACCGAGCTCCTGCGCCGGCTGGTCGACGCCGCGCGCGCCGAGCATCTCGACCGCCTCGTCGCCGACATCCTGCCGGACAACTACGCGATGCAGCGCGTTTGCCAGCGCCTCGGCTTCACCGTGGGCTTCGACGCCGCGGAGGAGGTCGTCAAGGCCACGCTCGCGCTCTGACGCGGCGCGTGCGGGCGGCCCGGTTCGCGGCCGCCCGCCCGCCCCCTACCCGCGGGCGGCCGCTCCGCCTCTCGGCGCGCGTCAGCGGGCGTAGC
>DASSSV010000257.1:0-2071 GCA_035708265.1 Thermomicrobiales bacterium
GATGTCGCCGCGCTCGGTCTGGAACTTCATCCAGAGGACGTCGCCGACCTGCTGCGATTCGCCGAGGTAGTGGAGCTTCGTGCCGGGGGCGACGAGCGCGATGCGCCCGGCCGAGGCGGAGGGGCCGGCGCGCAGGTTGACCTGCTCGCCGAAATCCGCGACGATGTGCGTCGCCCCGAACGGGGGCGCGGCGCTCGGGCTCGCCGCGGCGAGCGCGGTCGGCGTGGGCGGCGGGCCGAACGCCACCGGCGAGGCCGCCGACACGGCGGTCGGGCTGGCCGGGCCGGGGCGCGTCGCCGTCGCGCCGCCCGCGGCCGGGGAGGCGGCGAAGGCCGCGACCGGCGACGCCAGCGCGGCCTGCGGCCCGCCCTCCCCGCCGGTGAAGTCGGTCAGGTAGGGGTCGAGGCGGAAGAAGATCCAGACGAAGGCGGCGACCGACAGGATGATCGCCAGCGCCATCGAGACGCCGATCATCATGCCGCTGTGGCGCGCGTGCTGGCGCAGCCGTTCGTTCAGCCCCGTCTGGTCGACGACGCGGCCCATGCTGACCCGCCCCCGTCGCGATGCCGGCGCCGGACCTGATTCGGCCCGCGCGTGACACAGTATAGCAAGTCGCATTCCCGGCGAGCGCCGGCCGACCACGACGCAAATTGGCTGCCACGGCAGGGGGGAGCGATGGCGCAGGGCGACGCGGCGCCGGCCGCGCGGGCGGGTCGCGGCCGGCCGCTGATCGTCGTGCCGGACGACTACGACGACGTCTACGGCGCGTCGCCGGCCTTCGCCGCGCTGCGCGAGCGGGCCGACGTGGCGATCTACACCACGCCGCACGACTCGCTCGACGACCTCGTCGCGCGGCTGCGCGACGCCGAGGTCGTCGTCGCCAACCGCGAGCGCATCCCCCTCCGCGCCGAGATCTTCGACCGCCTGCCGGCGCTGCGCCTCGTCGCGCAGACCGGCTCGCGCGGCGCGCACCTCGACCTCGCCGCCGCCGAGGCGCGCGGCATCGTCGTCGCCGGCACGGTCGGCACGGCCTCGGCGACCTCCACCGCGGAGCTGACCATCGGGTTGATGCTCGCCGCACTGCGCCGCATCCCGGCCGGCGACGCCGGCGTGCGCGCCGGGGGCTGGCCGCGGACGGTCGGGCGCGAGGCGAGTGGGCTGCGCCTCGGGATCGTCGGCCTGGGGCGGATCGGGGGCAGGGTCGCGCGGGTGGCGGGCGCGCTGGGGATGGAGGTGCTGGCCTGGAGCCCGTCGCTCACGTCGGAGCGGGCGGGCGCGGCCGGCGCGCTCGCCCGCCCGCTCGACGACCTGCTCCGCGAGGCCGACGTGGTGACGCTGCACCTGCGCCTGGCGCCGGAGACGCGCGGCCTGCTCGACCGTGACACACTCGCCCTGCTGAAGCCGTCCGCGCTCGTGGTCAACACGGCGCGCGGCGCGCTGCTGGACGAGGCGGCGCTGGTGGAGATGCTGCAAGCCGGCCGTCTCTGGGGCGCCGCGCTCGACGTCTTCGCGCAAGAGCCCCTGCCGACCGGCCACCCGCTCCGCGCGTTGCCGAACGTCGTCCTCTCGCCGCACGTCGGCTGGATCGCCGAGCGCGCCTACGCCGAGTTCATCGCCGGTGTGGTCGAGACCATCGTCGCGTACCTCGACGGCCGCCCAGTGCCGTACCCGTTGACGAGTTGAGAGTTGAGAGTTGAGAGTTGTTAGTCCTTCCCGGTCGGGATCCTCTATCAACTAACAACTATCAACCATCAACTACCAGCGGCTCCTTCCCGTAGACCGTCACCGCCGAGCCCTCGGCGAAGAGGATGGAGTGGAGCGCGGCCGGCCAGTCGAGGTCGCGCCAGAGGCCGCCGAGGAGCTCGCCGGGGTCGAACGTCACGCGGGCGTCCTCGACGGGGTAGGTGCGCCAGACCGGATGCGCCACGCGGTAGCGGAAACTCGCGCCGCGGCGGTCGCGGTCAAAGCCCCAGTAGTGCTCCTTGAGGACGTGTTCCTGGCTGTCGGCCGGCGGCGTCGCGGGGGCGTTGCGCGCGTGGAGGCGGATCGCGCCGCGCTCACGGCCGTGGCG
>DASSSV010000258.1:0-3296 GCA_035708265.1 Thermomicrobiales bacterium
TGCCCCGGGGACCGGCTGCGGTCGCCGCGACACCGGGGCTGCGATAGGATAGCGGCCGCATCGGCCCGACCGAGCATTCCGGCCAGCTACGGCGACTGCGCCGGTTTCCCCAGCATGGGGGAGCAGGGTGGCCTGCCACCCGAACGGAAGGAGCACGCAATGGCGCAGAACCCCGAGGCCACGTCCGGCTACGCCGACGTCAACGGCGCGCGCCTCTACTACGAGATCGCGGGCGCGGGGCCCCCGCTCGTCCTCAACCACGCCGGCATCGCCGACAACCGCATGTGGGACTACCAGTTCGCCGCCTTCGCCGAGCACTACCGCGTCGTGCGCTACGACATCCGCGGCTGCGGCCGGTCGAACGACCCGCCCGGCCCCTTCTCCGGCCGCGGCGACCTCTACGGCCTGATGACCGCCCTCGGCATCGCGCGGGCGCACCTCGTCGGGCTCTCCATCGGCGGCAGCATCGTCCTCGACTTCGCGATCGAGCACCCCGAGATGGTCACGGCGCTCGTCCCGGTCGCGGCCGGCCTCGGCGGTTACGCCTACACCGGCCGCGACGAGCAGGAGGAGGCGCTCGAAGCGGCGATGGCGGCGGGCGACTACGAGCGCGCGAACGAAATCGACTTGCAGGTGTGGGTGGACGGCCCGCGCCGCGCGCGGAGCCAGGTCCCCGCCGGCGTGCGCGAGCGCGTGCGCGAGATGAACGCCGGCATCTACGCGCAGTTGCCCAATCAGGGCGAGCCGCAGCGGATGGACCCGCCCGCCGCCGCCCGCCTCGGCGAGATCCACGCGCCGACGCTCGTCATCGTCGGCGACGAGGACGTCCCCGACATCCTCGACGTCGCCGACGTCCTGGCCGCCAACATCCCGGGCGCGCGGAAGGTCGTCGTCCCCGGCGTCGCGCACATGGTCAACATGGAGCGGCCGGCGGAGTTCAACCGGCTCGTGCTCGACTTCCTGCGCGGCGTGGACGGGCGCTGATCTAGCGGATCAGCGCCTCCAGCACGCGGCCCGCCTCGTCGGGCGTGCCGGGCGGCAGGCCGATCAGCGGCTGGTCCACGCCGAGGTCGGCCCAGTCGGCGAGTCTGGCGCGCACCTCGTCGACCGTCCCGACGATCGCGGTGGCGTCGAGCATCGCGTCGGGCACGGCCGCCGCCGCGGCCTTGGGGCCTTCCCCCCAGGCGCGCTTGATCGCCTCGACCTCGTCGGCGAAGCCGTAGCGGGCCAGCATCTCCGCGTAGAAGCGCCCCATCCGCCCGACGTAGTAGGCGATCGGGGCGCGCGCCTCCATCCGCGCCTGCGCCCGCTCCGCCTCGTCGGCGACCACGCGGCAGGTGATGTACGGCGCGACCGCGACCGGGCCCGGAGCGCGGCCGGCCGCCAGCGCGCCCTCGTCGAGCAGGCGGTGCAGTTGCGGGTACTTCTCGCTCGGCCAGTAGATCGGCAGGATGCCGTCGGCGATCTCGCCGGTCTGGCGGATGCTCTTCGGCGTGATCGCGGCGACGTAGATCGGGATGTGCTCGCGAACGGGGGTGAAGCGGAGGCGGAAGCCGCGCTCCAGGTGGTAGACCTCGCCGTCGTAGACGAGCTTCTCGCGGCGCATGATCATGTTGATGATCTCGACGTACTCGCGGATGCGCCGCATCGGCCGGTCGAAGGTCGCGCCGTGCCAGTGCTCGACGACGTAGGCGCCCGACGATCCCAGGCCGAGCAACATCCGCCCGCCGGTCCGCTCGTCGAGCGTCGCCATCGTCGCGGCGATCACGGCGGGGGAACGCGAGAAGACGTTGAAGATGCCGCTGCCGACCTTGATGCGCTCGGTCGCCAGCGCCAGCTCGGTCAGCGCCACGGTCAGGTCGTAGCCCCAGGTCTCCCCGACCCAGACCGAGTCGTATCCGAGCTGGTCGGCGATTCTGACCTTCTCGACCGTCTCCGCCCAGGCGCCCGGGAAGTTCGGGTTGGACGCCAGCACGCCGAGCCTCGGTCGCTTCGCGCTCGCCTCGTCCATGAGCTCACCCCCGAGGGGTTAGGGGGTAGACGTTAGGCGTTAGACGTTAGGAATCGAGGGTCTCGTCTCCTAACGCCTAACGCCTACCCCCTAACGCCTACTCTTTGACCACCTCGCTCAGCCCGTCCGGCACCGGGACGTAGCGCGCGCCGTCCTCGGTCGTCCAGCCCTCCGCGCCCGTACCGGTCGCGACCTCGCGGATCGCGACGTAGGACGCCAGCCGCGCGACCGTCGTCGCCGCGTAGCGCGCGTCCTGGTAGTCGTCGTAGATCAGCAGGCCCGAGCCGTAGGCGACCAGCGTCCGCTTCGGCACCGCCTCCAGTTGCTGCTCGAACATGAAGAGTTGGCTCGCCGGGATCTCCTCCTGCGACACCAGCCGCCGCTCCCCGCCCTCGAACCGCTCGAAGGCGTAGACCACCGCCAGCAACCGGCGCACCGCCACCTGTTTCATCGCTCGCTCCGCTCGCTCAGGACTCGGGACTCAGGACTGAGTGAAGTCTATGCAACGCGATCGGCTACCGGTATGCCGATCACTCGGGGCAAGAACACTGATTCCTGAGTCCTGAGTCCTCACACTTCCTCGCGGCCGGAGATCGGCACGTACTGGTGGCCGCTCGGCATCAGCCAGCCGCCCAGGCCGTAGACGCTCTCGGTCTCCATGTCGTTGCGCCGCTGGAGTTGCTGGAGCGACACGCGGTCGGCCACGGCGCGCAGGCGCTGCGCCGCCGATACCGCGTCCTCGTGGCGCTCGTAGAGGAGGCGGTTGCTGGCGCGCTCGACTGGCGGGGGCACCTCCTGGAGCGCGGCCGCGAAGGCTTCGCGGCGCCGGCGGGGCAGCAACTCGATGACCGTGTTGCTGACGCCGAGAGGGTCGCTGGGGCGGAACTCCAGGATGACCCCATAGAACACCTTCTCCGTCTGCATCGTCCCCTCCACGCGCCCCGGCCCCGGCGCCCCCCGCCGGCCCGGCGATCGAGTACCCCTGCGGCGGGCAATAGTAGCATATGAGCCGGCCGCGATCGGGCAGCGGAGGATTGAGCGGGCGCGGCACGGCGCGCCCGCTCACACAGACGGCCCCCACGCCACTATCAACTTGCAACCATCAACTACCAACCACCCGCCCTCACCGCGCGTCCAACTCGGCCGCGTAGTCCTCGGCGTCGTCCTCGGGGCGATAGCCGAGTTTCGCGATCGTGTCGGTGATGTCCCAGTGCCGGCCGGCGTTGCCGGAGATGCCGTAGAACACGCCGTAGCCGAGGTCGCTCTCGATCGCCCGCCAGGTCAC
>DASSSV010000259.1:0-7997 GCA_035708265.1 Thermomicrobiales bacterium
ACCTCGCGCGCCGCCGCCACCCGCTTCGCCCTAGAGCACCACCTGGCCTGATGCCGCCGGCGGACGGCCCCGGCCGCGGGCGGCGTGTGTCGCCCGCGACCCGGCCGAATCCTTGCCCCGATACTCGCCCAGTGTCACCCCACCGCTCAGGGTAAGTAATTCTCGGTATCCGCCCGCACGGCTGGGGTCGCGCGGTGCCCGCGCGATTCATGAATTCGCGCGATGTGCTCGCGCGGCTGGCGGACTATTCTGGGCCCAACGAGCGAACCCGACCGGCGATGTACGAGAAACCTCCGTGCCGACGTTCAATGGAATACCGGCCGGTGGTGTGGTCGTCGGAGTGCGGGACCGGGCGGGCGGCGCTCGGCAGAGATGGGACGGCGGAGCGGACACCCTAGACAGCATGGCAGACGGACAGTTCCTCCCCTGCCGCACGAAAGGAAGGCCCACCATGACGCTCACCTCGACTCGACGGGCCGGCCCATTGGTGGCGGCGGCGGTCGTGCTCCTCGCGCTCGCCTTCGCCACCGGGCTCCTCGTGGACCGGTTCGGGCCGTTCGCCCGGTCCGGCGGCACGGTGAAGCCCCAGCCACAACTGGCGTCCGACGGCTATACGCCCAGCCGGCTGGACTACCGCGAAGATCATCGACTCGACGCCCCGGCGGCCGGCACGGACAGCCTGCCCTACCGGGAAGACCACCGGCTCGACCCGCGCCCGGCCGCACCGAGCGCGCCCTCGAGCACCGGCACCTGCCGCGCGGGCAGCGTCGACTGCCTGCCGGACGACGACCTCGCCGGCGGTAATGCACCCCAGCCGCCCGCTGCCGCGCCGGCGGGGAACGCGGCACCGACCACCGGCCCGTGCTCAGGGCGTGACCTCGCTCTGGCGGGCGCGTGCGGCCCGGCCGGCGGTGACGCGCCCCGCGCCCCCGCGGCCCCCGCGCAATCGGGCGTCCCGCCGTGCCTGACCGCGGACGGCGCGCTCTGCGGGGCGCCGGCGGCGGACGACGCCGACCCGCACGCGGCGCAGCAACGCCAGTGGCCCGCCTGGCTCGACGCGCGCGACTACGGCCCGGCCGCGGCGCCGAGCGGTGGCGACGTGCCGATCTGCAATGACGACGAGGTCGTCATCGGCAACCAGTGCGTCATCCCATGACGTCCGGCGACCCCGCCCACTCCCAACGCTTTCCTCCTCCCCCATCTCGCGGGCGGCCCCCCTCCTCCGGGGGCCGCCCCTTTTAGTCGGCAGTCGGGAGTCGGCAGGCGGCAGAGGGGGCTCCCGCGGAGCAACCGGTCAGCGCGCGTAAGCCGGTACTCCCGACTCCCGACTGCCGACTCCCGCCTCCGCCGCGTGTCCCCGGCGTCCGGTGGCGGTACAATTACGGAGAGGGCCGGTGACGGCGTACACGCGGGCGCCGCGCCGGCACGCCAGCGGGAGGGACACGCATGGGACAGCACGCGCCGACACTGGCCCGGCCGGTCGCCGCCGACCGCCCGGCCGGCCGCGCCGCGCCGGCGGAGCGGGATCGCCTGGGCGTCGCGCTCCGCTACCTCGGCCCGATCACGGCCGTGGCGATGGTCGCGATGCTCTACATGGCCTTCATCTACGCGCCGACCGAGGAGACGCAGGGCGACGCCCAGCGCATCTTCTACGCCCACTTCGGCGCGGCGCTGGTGATGTACGTCGCCTACTTCGTCACCTTCGTCGGCGGCATCCTCTACCTCTGGAAGCGCTCCGAAGCCTGGGACATGCTGGCGCGCTCCTCGGCCGAGGTCGGCCTCCTCTTCACCACGATCGTCCTCCTCAGCGGCTCGATCTGGGGCAAGACGATCTGGGGGACCTGGTGGGCCTGGGACGCCCGGCTGACCTCCACGCTGATCCTCTGGTTCATCTACGCCGGCTACCTGATGCTGCGCGCCTACGGCGGCGAGACGCCGCAGATCGCGCGCAGCGCCGCGGTCGTCGGCATCATCGGCTTCATCGACGTCCCGATCATCAACCAGTCGGTACGCTGGTGGCGCACGCTCCACCCCGCGCCGATCGTCGAGCGCGAGAACCCCGCGCTCCCCGGTTCGATGCTGCTGACGGCGGGCGTGGCGCTGGTGGCCTTCATCCTCCTCTACGCCTTCCTGCTGCTCCACCGCCTGCGCGTCGAGCAGTTGCGCGTCGAGGTCGCCGCCCTGCGCCAGCAAGCGATGTTCGAGGAGGACTCAGGGCTCAGGACTAAGGACTAAGTTAGGATTGCACTACGGTTCGACAGTCGGCACTCCGTATGGGCAGAGCCTACTTAGTCCTGAGTCCTGAGCCCTGAGTCCTCCCTCCCGAAGGGAGGGCCTGTGCCCAACAATCTCTCGTTCCTCTTCGCCGCGTTCGTCGTGATCTGGCTGCTGATCTTCGGCTACGTCGCCTTCATCGGCGGGCGGGTGCAGGGGCTCCGGCAGGAGATCGAGTTGCTGCGCGAAGAACTGGCGGCGCGCGGCGCCGCCGAGACGCCGAGCGGCGAGGCGCCGGCGGGCCGCGAGTGAGCGGCGCGGCGACCGGGGCGGGCGAGCTACCCGCCCGGCCCTTCCGGAAGGTCCTGATCGCGAACCGCGGCGAGATCGCGGTGCGCATCGCCGTCGCCTGCCGGGAAGCCGGGCTCGCCTCCGTCGCCGTCTACTCCGCGGCCGACCGCCGCGCCCTGCACGTCGCGCGCGCCGACGAGGCGTACTGCATCGGCGGGGCGCCCGCCGCGGAGAGTTACCTCAACATCCCGGCTATCCTCGACGCCGCGCGCCGGAGCGGCGCCGACGCCGTCCACCCCGGCTACGGCTTCCTCGCGGAGAATGCCGACTTCGCCCGCCAGGTCATCGCGGCCGGGCTCGTCTGGATCGGGCCGCCGCCCTCGGCGATCGCGGCGATGGGCGACAAGGTCGCGGCGAAGCGGCTGATGGCCGGGGCCGGCGTGCCGCTCGTCCCCGGCTACGACGGCGCGGGCGACGACGCCGAACTGGCGCGGCAAGCCGCGGCGATCGGCTACCCGGTGCTGGTGAAGGCGGCGGCGGGGGGCGGCGGGCGCGGGATGCGCGCGGTCGCGCAGCCGGAGGCGTTCGCCGATGCGCTGGCCGGGGCGCGGCGCGAGGCGCTGGCGGCGTTCGGCGACGAGCGCGTCTTCCTCGAAAAGTACCTCGAAGCGCCGCGCCACGTCGAGGTCCAGGTCTTCGCCGACACCCACGGCGCCACGATCCACCTCGGCGAGCGCGAGTGCTCGATCCAGCGCCGGCACCAGAAGGTCGTCGAGGAGTCGCCCTCGCCCGCCGTGACGCCGGAGCTGCGCGCGCGGATGGGCGCGGCGGCGGTCGCGGCGGCGCGCGCGGTCGGCTACGCCGGCGCCGGGACGGTCGAGTTCCTGCTGGACGAGGCGGGCGACTTCTACTTCCTCGAGATGAACACGCGGCTGCAGGTCGAGCACCCGGTCACCGAGGCGGTGACGGGGCTGGACCTGGTGCAGTTGCAGTTCGCCGTGGCGGCGGGCGAGCCGCTCGGCGTCGCGCAGGAGGACGTGGCGCTGCGCGGCCACGCGATCGAGTGCCGCATCTACGCGGAGGACGCCGCGCAGGGCTTCCTCCCCTCCACCGGGCCGGTCGCGCTCTTCGCGCCGCCGACCGGGCCGGGCGTCCGCAACGACGCCGGCACCTACAGCGGTGACGAGGTCGGCGTCTACTACGACCCGCAGCTCGCCAAGTTGATCGTCCACGCGCCGGACCGCGACGCCGCGGTGGCGCGACTGGCGCGCGCGCTGCGCGACTACGCGGTCCTCGGCCCGACGACCAACCTGCCCTTCCTGGTCTGGCTCGCGGAGCACCCGGAGTTCCGCGCCGGGCGCACTTCGACCGCCTTCATCCCGCGCTACTGGGCGCCCGCGCCCGGCCCGCCGCCGCTGCCGCGCGAGGCGTTGCTCGGCGCGGCGGCGCTCGATCTCCTCCGGCGCGAGGAGCGCGTCGCCGTCGCGGCCGCGGCCGGCCGGCCGTTCGACCCCTGGCGGGAGGGCGGCGCCTGGCGCGCGGGCGGCGGCGGGACGGAGCTGCGCCTGCGCTATGGCGGCGCCGAGCACCGCCTGACGGCCGTCCGCCTCCCCGACGGCGCCTGTGAACTCGCCGGCGACGGCGCCGCCGCCCGCCTGGCCTTCGCGCGCCAGGGCCCCGACGCGCTGCTGCTCCGCGAGGGGGCGCGCGCGCCCCCGCTGCGCGGCATCGCCGTGCCGGACGGCTACCTGATCGCCTGGCAAGGCCGCTCCTACCGGCTGACCCGGCCGGCGCCGCCGAGCGTCGAGGCGGCGGCCACGGCCGCCGGCGCGGGCTCACCCGGCGCGCTGACCGCGCCGATGCCGGGGAAGATCATCAAGGTCCACGTCGCCGCGGGCGACCGGGTAGAGGCGCGCCAGCCGCTCCTGGTGCTCGAAGCGATGAAGATGGAGCACACCATCGCCGCACCCTACGCCGGCACCGTCGCCCGCCTCCCCTACGCCGAGGGCGACCAGGTCCCGGCCGACGCGACGCTGGCGGAGATCGAGAGAAGGACTGAGGACTAAGGACTTAGGACTAAGTCGGTTCGGGCCGACCATACTTCTCCCCGATGCCTCGATGTATCCCACAGTGCCTCACTGAGTCCTGAGTCCTGAGTCCTTAGTCCTTTCGCGAGGAGACGTTCGATGATGGCAGATGCCTCTCCCGAGCCCCTCGCGGGGCTGCCGGCGCGCGTGCGCGTGGTCGAGGTCGGGCCGCGGGACGGGTTGCAGAACGAGCGTGGGCAAATCGCGACCGCGGATAAGATCGCCTATGTCGATCTGTTGAGCGCGGCCGGGTTCCCGGTGGTCGAGGCGACGTCGTTCGTCAGCCCGCGCGCGGTGCCGCAACTGGCGGACGCGGCGGAGGTGCTGGCGGGGATCGCGCGGCGGCCGGGCACCGAGTACCTGGTGCTGGTGCCGAATCAGAAGGGCTACGAGCGGGCGCTGGCGGCCGGCGCGCGCGCCATCGCCGTCTTCACCTCGGCGACCGAGACCTTCGCCCGCAAGAACATCAACGCGACGATCGCGGAGTCGCTGGCGAACTTCCGCCCGATCGTCGCGGCGGCGCGGCGCGAGGGCGTCCGGGTGCGCGGCTACATCTCGATGGCCTTCGGCTGCCCGTTCGAGGGCGATGTCGCGCCGGCCGCGGTGCTCGACGTGGCGCAGCGCCTGTTCGACCTCGGCGTGGACGAGGTCTCGGTCGGCGACACGATCGGCGTGGCGACGCCCCGCGGTGTGGAGGAGGTGTTCGGCCTGCTGCTGCGGCAGATCCCGGCCGACCGGCTGGCGGCGCACTTCCACGACACGCGCGGGACGGCGCTGGCGAACGTGCTGCTGGCGCTCCAGCTCGGCATCGCGACGTTCGACGCGGCGTCGGGCGGGCTCGGCGGCTGCCCCTTCGCGCCCGGCGCGGCCGGCAACCTGGCGACCGAGGACCTGCTCTACCTGCTGCACGGCCTCGGCATCGAGACCGGCGTCGATCTCGACCAGGTCGTCGCCGCCTCGCGCTTCATCCTGGCCCAACTCGGCCGCCCGCCGGCCAGCAAATACCTCCAGGCGTGCGCCGCCTGACGCCGCCTCCTCTCTTGGCGTTCCCCGCGGCCGATGCGGTTGACCCTTCGTAGGGGCCGGCCCCCGTGCCGGCTCGGTTGCCGCGTCTCGATCGCGGCGGGTCGGCACGCCGCGCGACTGGGAGTGGTGCGGGCCGCGGCGGCTCCCGCGGCCCGCGCCCGTACCCGCGCCTACAGCAGCCCCGCCTCGGCGAGCACGGCGCGGACGCGCGCGGTCTCTTCGTCGTTCAGGCGGGTCATCGGCCGGCCGGTGACGTTCGTCGCGATGACGCCGCGCAGGACGAGCGCGGTCTTGAAGCCGCCGAGCGCCGCGGCGGTGAAGCCCATCCGGCCGGGCGTGGCGCAGTAGATGATCGAGAAGAGGCGGTAGAGGCGCTCCTGCTCGCGCCGCGCCGCCGCCCAGTCGCCGGCGCGCGCCGCGTCGTAGATGCGCACGTAACCGGCCGGGTCGACGTTGCCGAGGCCGGGCACCGAGCCGCTGGCGCCGACCAGGAGCGCGGCGTCCACCAGCAGTTCCGAGCCGGTGAACGCGGTGAAGTTCGGCAGCGCCTGCGCCTCCAGCAGCAGGCCGCGGAAGTTGGCGTCGTCGCCGCTGCTGTCCTTGATCCCGGCGATGAGGCCCTCGCGCGCCAGGCGCAGCACCGTCGCGCGGTCGAGCTTCGGCGGCCCCGCCGAGGGGATGTCGTAGGCGAGGATCGGCAGCCCGATCGCCTCGTGGACCGCGCGGAAGTGCGCGACGACCTCGTCCGGATTCGGCTTGATGTAGAAGGGCGCGGTCAGGACCAGCGCGTCGACACCGAGTTTCCGGGCGACGCGCGCGTGTTCGAGCGACGGCGCGGTCGTCGTGTCGATCACCCCGGCGATGACCGGGACCTGGCCGCCGACCGTGCGCACCGCGACGTCGAGCACGGTCGCGCGCTGCGCGTCGGTCAGCAGCGCCTGCTCGCTGGTCGAGCCGAGCATGAAGAGGCCATGGACGCCGGCGTCGAGCTGGAAGCGGATCAGCCGCTCCAGCGACGCCGTGTCGATCTCGTAGTCCTCGGTCAGCGGCGTGCAGACCGGCGGCACGATCCCGCCGAACCCCTCGGGCAGCCCTGTCATCGGTCGCTCCTCTCTCGATACCGTTCGTTATTTGCGTCGCCTGCGCCTGCGTCGTTAGCCGCGCCAGAGCAGGTCGGGGAACTCGTCTTCGACGATGCGCCGGAACTGCCGCACCGCGTCCTCCGAGACCGGCAGGTAGGGCCGCCGGGTGCGGTTGGCGACGACCAGGAAGGGCGAGCAGGCGGACAGCGCCTTGCCGACGATGCCGTGCAGGTTGCCGTCCTCGTGCAGGATCCGCGACGCTTGGATGAAGGCGTGCATCCGGCGCTGCCGCCCCCGCGCCCGCTCCCAGCGCCCCGCCTCCAGGTCGGCCCACCAGTCGAGCAGGTAGCGCGGGTTGAAGTTGGCGAACCAGGAGTAGACCCCGCGCGCGCCGAGGAGCGCGAAGGGCGTGAGCGCGTGCTCGCCGGTGAAGTGGCTCAGCTCCGGCGCCTCGGCCGTCAGCGTCAGGAACTCCGGGACGTCGGCGCCGACGTGCTTGGTGCCGATCAGGTTGGGGATCTCCCGCGCCAGCGCGGCGTAGTCCGGCCCGCGCTGGTAGTTGTGGACGCGCGGCGTGTTGTAGTGGACCAGCCCGAACCACTCGGGGACCGCGCTCGCCACGTCCTCCCAGAAGGCGCGGTAGGACGCCGCGGTCATCGGCATAAAGAACGGGTGGCCGACGTGCGCGCCGAGGATGCCGCGGTCGGCCGCGTGGCGCAGGCGGTCGAGCATCCCCGCGGTGTTGCACCAGGTCACGCCGACCATGCTCGGCACGCCGAGGCGGCGCGTCTCGTCGGCGAAGGCGTCCACGAGCCGGCGGTACTCGTCCAACTCGATGGCGTAGAACTCGCCGTCGCTGTCGGTCGTGTAGATGCCGTGGACGCCCGCGGTGGCCAGCCGGCGGATGTTCTCGCGGAAGACGCCCTCGTCGAAGCGGTCGTGCGCGTCGAACGGCGTGGCGATCGCCGCCCAGACGCCGCGCAGGTTCTCGCGCGTCAGCCGCTCGGCCATCGGCACGGTGGCGGGCACACCCACCCTTACCGCCCCTCCTTCGCTCAGGCCACGCGCCGGGTCAGGAGGTAGAGCCCCTCCCCCGCCGACACCCGCGGCACGCGCCGCACCATCGCCACGACGCCGTCGGCCGGGGCTGCGAGGCGCGCGATGAGGCGCCCGTCGTGGCCGAGCAGGTCGCCGAGCGGCGCGCCGGCCGCGACCTCGTCGCCGGCCCGGACCCGGCTGCGGAAGAGGCCGTCGGCCGGGGCGGCGACCGCCGCGTCGGTGTCGCCGGCGCCGAGCC
>DASSSV010000260.1:0-11042 GCA_035708265.1 Thermomicrobiales bacterium
CAGGCCGTGCTGGCGGATGCTCGCGGCGAGCTCCTCCAGTTTGTCCTCCGCGAAGCGCTTGCGCGGGTTGAGGGTCGAGGGCCGGATCAGGTCGAGCGGGCAGGCGAAGCTCTCGGCGGTATTCGGCGCCGAATACGGCGCGGCCGCGGCGATCATCGGGGCACCTCCAGGTGGCGGGCCAGCCGTCGGGCCAACTCGACATCGCGCTCGCGCGGCGCCGGCGTCGGGGCGATCCCGAGCTGCCGGAAGTAGTCGTCCTCCGTCGGGCAGGGGACGATCGCCCCGTCCGCGCCGTGCAGGTAGCCGTCGGCCTGGCGCCAGCCGTCCGGCATGAAGCCGCCGAAGGCGCGCGGCGTCACCAGCGCGTGCGCGAAGTTCGCATCGCCGGTTCGGATCGCGAGGGTCGGCCCCCAGTTGTCGGGGCTGTCCGCGATCCACAGCTCGATCGTGGCCGCCTCGGCGGGGCACCACAGCCGTTTGAGCCGCTTCCCGCGCGCGGGGTTCTCCGGGTGCCAGATCAGCCGCCGATCGGCGAGCACCGGGGCGAGCGCGGCGTCCAAGAGATCGAGCCGCGCGGCCCAGGCGCCGAAGAGATCCGGCTGCCCGGCGGGCAGGATCGCGAGCTCGACGTCGTGGCACTCCGGCCGCTCCCGGCGGATCGAGCCGGCCACCTCGACGGCCGCGCAGCCGGGCGCCAGCCAGGCGGCGACGTCGGCGGCGAGGCGGCGCGCGTGGGCGAGCTTCATGGCCGCACCGCCGCGGCGTCGAAGAGCGCGAGCTGGGCGAACGTCTCGCCGGCGCGGGCCAGGTCCGGCCGCCAGGGGCCGTAGACGTCCAGCTCGGCGAGGAAGCCCTCGAAGTCGTGGCCCACGAGCACCGGCGGCGCCTGCTCGCCCGTCTCCTCGTCCTCCTCGCCCGGCGCGAGGTGGCAGAGTTCGTGGAAGACGAGGGCCTCGAGTTGGCGGCCCGTCAGGCGTGCCGCCCGGCAGTGGTCGGCGGCGGCCCAGATCAGGTAGCTCGCGCCGGCGTAGTGCCGCGCCACGCCCGCGAGCGACTGGCAGCGGCCGTAGACCGCCTTGCCGCCCCGCTTGCCGCCGGCCCGGCGCCACAGGAAGGTCAGCGCGCCGGTCCAGTCGGCCAGGAAGCCGACGGCGCGCTCGGTCGCGATCAGCCGGCGGGCGAGCGCCTCCAGCTCGGGCGCCGGCAGGTAGTCGCCGGCGAAGCGCGCCTCGGGCGGGATGGGCGCCGGCGCGTCGGAGACGACGTACGCGGCGGATGGGCGGGTGATCGTCGCGGTCGCCATGTCGCGTTCCCCCTGTCGCATTGTTCATTGTTCCGTAACCCGTCGCCGTGGCATCGCTCTTCCGTTGTTGCTGAAGGTTGCCCAACGCGCGCGCGATTAATAGGCTCCCCCCCGCCCGCTCCTTGAGAGGAGCGGGCGTGTTCGCGGGCGTCGCACGCGGGCCGGCCGGGGTGGTCACGGCGGCCCGCGCGGGACGCGAAACGGGTTACGGAACAATGAACAATGCGCGGCGGTCATGCCAGGCTCCAGACCTTCGCCCGCCGGCCGCGGCCGGACGGGGCGGGCTCGTCGACGACGCGCACCAGGCCGGCGGCCACCAGCCGCCCCAGGGCGGCGGCGAGCCGGTCGGCGCGCACGTTCTGGCTGTAGAGGTCGTGGATCTCCGTCTGGGTCATGGGGCCGGACGCCAGCGCGGCGAGGATCGTGTCGGCGATCGGGTCGCCCGAGGCGTCGCCGAAGAGGTGCCGCACGCTGGCCGCGGCGTAGCCCCACAGCGCCAGCGCCGCCTCCAGGTGGGGCCGGCGGATGCGCGGGGCGACGTCGAGGAGCGCGTAGACCAGCGCCAGGCGCAGCACCTGGGGCGCCCCGCGGGCCAGCAGCGCGCCGACGAAGCCCTCGGCGTCGGTCGTCAGCGCCTCGTAGACGGTGTGCCAGTCGGCGCGGGCCTCGTCGTCGAGCGTGAGGCGCCCCAGGCCGCGCGCCTCCTCCAGCGTCGCCTCCAGGATCGCCGCCAGGCCGAGGATGGCGCCCTCGTCGGGCGACGTGTCGCCGTCCGGCAGGACGCGGGCGCGCTTGACGCAGAGCCAGAGGAAGCGGTTGGCGAAGCCGTTGGCGGCCTCGGTGTCGTCCAGCCGCCGGCGCAGCTCGTCGGGCGTGACGTGCCCCAGGATCGAGACGTGGGCGTCGGAGGCGGTCGCGCTGTGGTGCTTGGTGAGCGTGCGGAGCGTGCCGCCGTCCCAGGCGCGGCGGATGACCGCGGAGAGGGTGTTGGCCTCGCGGGCCAGCACGCGCAGCACCGCGGCGAACTCCTCCTCCACGACGAAGAGGCGCTTGTCGGCCACGCCGGGATCGCTCTCGACGTCGCGCGGGATGACCTCGCCCCGCACCTTGACCAGCTCGCGCGTGACGATCGGGTCGCGGATGTGCCAGATCAGCCCCTCGCCCGAGGTGAGGCCGCCGGGCACGACCGCCTTGAACCAGGCGGGGCAGGCGGCCGAGAGGACCGCTTCGAGCGCGCTCCAGCTCGTCCCCTTGCGCCCGGTCGAAGTGGGGCCGACGAGGGCGGGGTAGACGCGCGCGGTGTGGCGCCGGCCGGAGATGAGGTAGTGTGGCCCCTGGCCGACGATCGAGCCGGCCGCGGCCAGGAGCGTCGCCAGGAGCGCGACCGGGTCGGCCTCGGTGTGCGGCGCCAGCGCGGCGACGATCTCGCCGGCGAGGCCGTGGTAGGCGGCCGGGTCGGGCGGCGCCGGGTAGCCGCTCTCGGGCGTGCCCCAGGTCGCCACACCCGCTCGCGGGTACCCGGTCGCGGCGGTGAGGACGGCGGCGTCGCCGTGGCCGTTGCGCCCCGTGACGCTAGCCATGCGTGCGCCCCTCCCGCGCCAGGGCCAGCAGGTCCACCGGGCTCGGCGGCGCCGGCGGCCAGGCGATCCCGCACCGCGGCGCCAGGATCATGACCGCCCGGCGGAAGTCGACGCGGTAGACCTGGCGCACCAGGTCGAAGAGGTCGCCGTGCAGGTCGCAGGCGTGGCAGTACCACCACTCGTCGTCGGGGTCGGCCAGGTGGACGTAGAACGGCCCCAGGTCGCCCTTCACGCCGCAGAACGGGCAGGGGCCGCGGCGCTGGCTCGCCGCGTCGGGCGGCCGCAGCGCCAGGCCGGTCTCCAGCTCGTAGGCGCCGTCCAGGCGGATCGCGCGGCGGATCGCGTCGAGCACCTCGTCGGGGACGCGGTTGCCCTCGCGCGCCACGCCCCGCGCGGCGGCCCGCCGGCGCCGCAGGTCCTCGTGCCGGAGCTCGACGAGCTGCGCCTCGTAGTAGGCCGCGGTGCTGTCGCGCAGCTCCTCGCGGGACATGGCGGGCGGCAGGCCGCGGCGCTGGAAGTAGGCCAGCCACGGGAGGCTACAGGCGCCGAGATCCTCCGGCGTGACCGCGGGGAGGCCGGCGACGGTCTCCTCGTCCACCAGGGCCAGGCGGCGCTCGTAGTAGCGCGTCCAGCGCGCCAGGTCGTCGTCGGTCGGGTCGGCGAAGCGGTCGGCGCTCATGGCTGCGCCTCCCGCCGGCGGTGTCGGAGATCCCGGAGCCGCGCGGCGTTGTGCTCGCGCGTCCCCCAGATAGCGGCCCGGTGCAGCGCGTGACAGACGCGGCAGCGGAACTCGCCGTCCGCGCCGCGGCGGGCCTCGTCGGCAGTGACCATCCGGCAACAGTCGTGGCACTGGTAGGCGACCGGCACGAGCCTCGTCCTGAGCGTCGCGCTCATGCCGGCACCTCGCGCGGGGCGCCGGGGCGCCCTCCGGGCCCGCGCCGGCCGGGTGGCGGAAGGCGCGCTCGGCAGGTGAAGGGCGGCCGGTCGTCGCGCCGGATGTAGAAGCGGGCGCTGCCGGGCGCCGCCCGCGCGGCGAGGGCGACGGCGAAGGCGGCGGCCTCCGCGAAGGTCGCGGCGCGCCCCAGCACGGTGAGACGACGGAAGTTCGGGGTGCGCGTGCCGTCGCCGTGCGGGACGCACGGGCAGCCGAGGACGCGGTCGTGGCCCGCGCCTAGCCGGGGGCGCGGGGGCGCGGGCGCCGCCGCGTCGCCCGGCCGGGGACCCGCGTGCGGGGGTGCCGCGCCGGTGGCGCGCCGCTCGCGCCGGCGGGCGTTGAAGGACTCGCGCGCGCCGGGCCGCCGCCAGCGCTCGCGCTCGGCGCGGGGGCGGCAGCGTCCGTGGGTGTAGTGGGGTCGCTCGGTCGTGCCGCAATCGCGGCAGCCGGCCAGCTCGGGATACTTGCTGCTCCAGGGTTTCGCGGCCGGCGGCGGGGCGCTCGCGGGGACGACGGCGGTGTCGGCGGTCATGAGGCGCCCTCCTCGTCGATCGTCCGCAGCGCCAGGCGCAGCACGGCGGGCGGGATCAGGCCCGAGTCCCAGAACGTGACGAAGTCGCCCACCGCCTCGAACATGACCGCGGGGTCGCGCGGGGAGAGGAACCGGCAGATCTCGCCTTCAGACGGCGCGGGCCCGAGCGCCAGCGGCTCGGCCGCGCCCCACGGACAGGCGTACTCGCCTGGCGGCTCCCGGGGCAGGATGGCCCGGAACGTGTGCGATTCGGGGTCGTACTCGTAGCACGCCGCGGCCGCGCGCCGGCGCTGCTCGGGCGTGGCGCTCCGCCAGACGGCGAACACGAAATCGCGCGGGTCGTGGATGACGAGTGGCTCATCGCTCACGCGGCACTCTCCTTCGGCGCGTCCGCGCGCAGCTTGTCGATCAGCGCCGACGCCGCGGCGCGGGTGAGGTCGCGGTAGGCGGTCACGCCGAACGCCTCCTTGAGCCAGGCGCCGTACTCGCGCATCACGTAGGGCGCGGTGTCCTGGCCGGGGGCGATGCGCTTGACGAGGGCGGCGATCGTGCGCGCCTGCGCGTCGGTGGCGCGGGCCGCGGGGCCGTCGGCGGGCGTCGCCGGCGTCGGCGTGGCGGCGGGCGGCTCGTCCCGGGTCTCGGGGCTCACGTCCTCGGCGGGGCGGGTGCCCTCCGGGCGTGCGTCGAGTCGCGCGAGGATGGTCTTGGCGTGTGCCTCGTAGCGGTCCTCGCCGTCATCGGCCAGGCGGTTCCTGATGGCGGCCAGCCGCGCCGCGAGGTCGGCCTGGTCGGTCGCGCGATCGAGGAAGCGGCGGGCCGCGAGGGCGCGCTTGTCGGTCGGCTTGTCGGCGCCCCCGATGTAACCGAGCATCTCGTCGTCGCCGGCCCGCGCCTTCGTCGGCGCGGGCCGGTCCCGCGCGGGCGCATCGGCGACGTGCGGCGAGCCGTCCGGGTTGACCATCTCGAAGTCCCGAGCGAACTCCGTGCCGTAGCCGAGCGCCCCCAGCGCGCGGCCGACGGCGGCCGTCTCGGCCTTCTCAGTCCAGTCCCCGAAGGTCTTCGCCGTCTCGCGCGCCCAGCCCGTCGCGCTGCCGCCGCCGGGGAGCCGCACGGTCGCCTTGAAGACGGCGACCTGGTTCTGCGGGTCGTAGTGGATCAACTCGGTCGACATCTCGGCGTCGGGGTGCTCCGCGCGCAGCCATTGGATGCGGTGCTTGACTTCGAGGTATTCGCCACCGCCCTTGCCCTTCACGGCCGTGAGGTAGCGTTTCGGGTCGAACTTCGCGCTCATCCCCTCACCTCCCCAGCAGGTAGACGGTCAGGCAACCGAGGGCGAACCAGAGCGCGGCATAGCAGGCCAGGAAGAGGGCGACGCCGACGATCGCGTCGAGCCGCCCGGCGTCGTCGCCCTCCTCGACCCAATACCGCGCCAGCGCGTCCTCGCAGGCTTCGCGCAGCGGCGTCGGCAGGCTGTCCACCTCACCACCCCCGCGCGATCACGAGCAGCGCGACGAAGAGGAGGACCACCGCGGCGAGCCCGGCCCACTGCCAGCGCGCGTCGCGGCGCAGCCGGGCCACCTCGCCGGCCAGCGCGTCCCGCTCGGCGCGGGCGGCCGTGCAGGCGTCCCGCCAGTGATCGCGCGAGGCGGTCAGGTCGATCGCCCGGCCGCGCTCCAACTCGGCGCGGGCCTCCGCTGCCTCGACCTCGGCGGCCAGCGCGTCGGCGCGGGCGGCCTCGGCCTCGCGGGCGGCGTTCATCCGGTCGAGCGCCTTGAGGAGCCGGTCGACCTGCGGCTCCAGCTCGGCCACCCGCGCGGCGAGCTGCGCCGGCGACCGCGGCGTCTGCTCGCGCGGGTCGGCCGTGGGCCGGAGGGGATTGGGCGGCCGGGTACCCGCCTCGGGCGGGCGGGGGAGGTCGCCGCCGGCCAGGGCCAGGCGGACGACCTCGGCGGCGTCGCGGAGGATGCGGGGTTGCTCGCGGTCGGTCATCGCGGGGCCTCCAGTTCGCGGCGGGCTTGCCACTGGCCGAGCGCCCAGCCGTAGAGGCACGCGCACTCGGCGAAGTCGGTCGGGCTGTCGCTCCCCGCCGCCGCGACGGTCTCGACGGCGAAGTCGGCGATCTGTGTCACGCGCTCCAGTTCGGCGGCGGGCGGGCGGCGGCGCGCGAAGATGTCGAGGAGGGTGGCGCGCATCTGCGCGTGGCGGAGGTAGCGGTCGGCGGTCTGGGCCGTGGCGTCGGGCGAGGACATGGCGAGCTTCCTCCCGATGGCAGGGCGATCCCAGGCCGTGCCCCGCGGCACGGCGGCGGCGACTGGCGCGACGACGGCGGGGACGGGCGGCGCGGCGGCGGCTGGCACCGCTACGCGCCGGGTGGGGTGGGCGTCGTCGGGGCGGCGCGGCGCGTGCTCGGCATTCTGCGCTCTCCTCGGTGGAGGGACGTGCGGCCGGGGCAGCGCCCGGCCTCGCGGGTCGGCTCAGGCGTCGAACAGATCCTGGTGGGCCTTGCGGCCCTGCTCGCGGTACTCGTCGAGCGTCTTGCGCGGCCGGTCGGCGCGACTCGCCGCCAGCCGGTCGGCCCCGCAGCGCGGGCAGAGCCAGTCGTCGAGGTGCTTGACCGCGGCGCCGGGGGTGAGGGTCACGCCGCACGCCTCGCAGGCCACGGCGACGCCGACGAGGCGCTCGCCATGCGGCCCCCGGCCGGAGCGCGCCGCCAGCCGCTCGGTCAGCGGGCCGGTGCCGGGCAGGGCCCGGAGGTGGGCGCACGGCCGCGCGGCGTCGCCCCCGCACGCGCAGGCCGGCGGCGTGCCCGTGACCAGGTAGAACGTCTCGGCGCCGGGGACGCTCTGCACCAGCCAGGCGCGCGGGGCGCCGGGCCGGCTCAGCAGGTAGACGCGGAGCCCGGCGGGGCGCGGCAGCGGGGCGGCCGGCGCGAGCCCCGGCGTCGAGGCGAAGCCCGCGATGCGCCGGCGCAGGAACTCCGCGCCGGCGGCGTGCGTGCAGTGCGGCACGCTCGCGCGGCAGGGGCAGCGCCGGCCGGGGCGGAAGGTGACGAGGTAGAAGTAGCCCTCGACCGAGGCCGACTCCACCAGCCAGCGGTCGGCGTCGCCGTCGACCGGGCAGGCGCGCTGGCCGTTGATGAGGAAGCGGTGGGCCGCCTTCGCCTCGGCGTCGGGGGCGTCGGGGAACGGGGTCAGGTTCGGCGTCATGGTTGACGACTCGGGCATCATGGCGGATACTTCTCCTGTAGACGAGATGCGCCGCCGACGACGGCTCATCCCTGTCGCTGATCGCTAAGCCGCTCGCTCTTGGCCGGGCTGGGCGGCTTTCCTCTTGGCCTCACACTCCTGGCGGCGTAGGCGCTCCTGGAAGGCGCCGATCCGCGTCACCCCCTCGCGCAGCTTCTCCGCGGCGTCCACCAGGGGGCACATCGCGTTGAGGAGTTCGTCGGCGAGCGGCGAGCGGCCGCGGTAGTCGCTGTCCCGGAGCGGCCACTGGTCCTTCGGGCGGGTCATCCGAGTTCCCTCCTTCCTGGCTTCCCGAAATGCCCACAGCCGCGGCCACCGGCTGTACGCTGTCCCCATTGGCGGTCATGCACGCATCGACGACCCGCGCCGCGGGTGACGGGCCCACCGTCCCCGATTGCCGGTCGGGTGGGCGCGCGTCGCCGACGAGATGCCGACGGTCGGTCGGGCGCGGGCGCCCCGACCCCACGAGGTCGAACTGGGCGGAGATCGGCCGCCCCAGCCGCGCGGACAGCAGCCGCGCGAGGGGCGCGAGGAGGCGGATCTCGTCGCGGCCGGCGAGGGCGAGCGTGCCGCCCTCCAGCCGGTAGAAATCGCTCAGGCACAGCCCCAGCATCGCCGCGGCCTCGCGGGCCGAGACGCCGGCCTCGCGCCTGAGCGCGCGGATCGGGGAGACCGGGCGCCGGGTGCCCGGGTGCGGGCGTGGGGCGGTCACGACGCCCGCTCCCCGCGCTCGTGGGCGGCTAGGCCCAGCGCGATGAGGTAGGCGACCTGGCCGTGCTCCAGGGCGCCGGAGTGGGTCAGGAATCCGAAGCCGGCGTCCCACAGGCGGTCCCAGAGGGCCTTCGGGATGGTCACGTCGCCGAGATGCACGACGGCGTAGGGCGCGTAGTCGTCGGGGGTGAGGCGCCGCCCGGGCGTGGCCGGGGCCGGCTCGGCGGTGTCGTAGGGCGCGGGGCGCTCGGTCATGGGGCAGTCCTTCTCGGCGTGCCAGCGGCCGCGCGGGTGCGCCCGCTCGTAGGGGGTCAGGCCGTCGTCGCCGCGGTTGCCCATCTAGGCCACCTTCGGCGGCTCGGACGCGCCGTCACTGGTAGGCATGGCATACGCCTTACCGATTTCGGCGGCAGCGGAGGGAAACGTTTGAGCAAGGCGGCGGAGGACTCGGCTACCAGGCTGGCGCTTGCCGTTGAGGATTTCGGAGAGCTGGCCGGCATTGACATTGATGAGGCGCGCATACTCGCGCACGCCGCGTTCGACATCGAATCTGCCGGTCGCGGGGTCGTACGATCGGTAGCGCCTGACGACCTCGGCCAACATCTGCGCCTCCTCTGGTTGATTTACCAACCACAGGATACGCCTATATGTTTGACTTGTCAACCTCTCCACTGGCTAGAAATGCGGCGGGGTGTTTGATATCGTGAACGGCATGGAAGCGATTCCGTTCGGGGAGCGCCTGCGGCTGATCCGGCGGGGCGAGCTGGTCCGGGCCGGGCCGGCGATCTCGCTCCGAGAGCTGGCCCGGTGCTCGGGGATCAACCACGCGACGCTCTCGGAAGCGGAGAACGGCAAGGGCTGGGTGGGCAAGCTCCCGTCGCTCGAAGACCTCGAAGCCCTCGCGCGCTGCCTCGACGTGACCCTGCCCGAGCTGGTGGGGCGCCCGATCGTCGGGATGCCCGTGCCCGAGCCGCCGGCCGAGGAGCCGCTCGACGCGCTCCTGCGCCGCATCGGCGCCGAGCCGGTCTACGAGTACCCCGTCGAGCTGGAGCAGGTGGGGAGCGCCGGCCCCGGCGCGGGGGTGATCCAGGGCGAGGAGGAGCCACCGCGGCGCCGGCGGCGCGAGCCGACGCGCTACCTCCTCCGCGTAGAGGGCGACTGCCTCACCCCGGAGGTCGAGCCGGGCGATCGGGTCGAGTTCGAGCCCGACGCCGCCTACGAGCCCGGCGATCTGGTGGTCGCGGTGCAGGACGGCGAGACCGTCCTCATCAAGCACTACGACGAGGTGGACGACGTGCAGTACCTCTTGCCGATCAACGGCCACCCACTGCGGATCGGGCCGGGACTGCGGATCATCGGCGTCGTGAAGGAGATTCACCGCCAGCCCAAACGGCGTCGTATGGGGCGACGATAGAGGAGTAGCCCGGCGCCGCCGTTCAACTTCAGAAACGCCCGTGCCCAATTAGGCGTATCTCTTCGGTGAATAGCGACCGACTGCTTTAAGCCTAGCCGTGGAGCCGACGAGCGATGTATTGCCCCGATTGCGGCGCGCCGATGGATGCCCGCATGCGCTATTGCCCCAACTGCGGCCGGGTCGCGCGGCCGCTCGATGCCCCAACGCCGCCGACCGCGACGGTCCCTACGTTCGCTCCTGCGCCGCCGGCCCCGACGCTTCCGCTCGTCGCCGCGCCGCAGATCCGCACCGTGACGCGCGAATACCTGGACGAGCGCGACCGGACGGCCGACGTCGCCCAGATGCAGCAGCACGGCTGGGCGGTCACGAGCATCACTCACCAACCCGGCAAGTACCGGAGCGATGTCGGCTGCCTCCTGGCGCTGATCTTCCTCCCATTGGCGTTCTTCGCCGGCAACACGCCCGACAAGTGGCTCGTCGTCTACAGCACGACCGCGCCGCCCGGGCAAGCGACGCTCCCGGCGCAACTCAACTTCTACGCCGCGGGTCGGCAGCACTCGCGCGGCGCGATGAACCTGGCATGGGTGGTCGTGATCGGGCTGATCCTGCTGTTCTGTGTACTGGGCTACGTCGCGAGCGCCGCGAAATGAGAACGATCGAGGAGTATCAGCAAGCCGTCCGCGCCGCGATGGACGATCTGACGGCGAAGAACGCGGCCTTGCCCCACGGCCCGGCGGGCGACCGCCAGCGCAAGGCGCTCGCGCGGCTGACGCAGCAGCAGCTCCGCCTCGTCAAGCGCGACCTGAGCGCGACGATGCGCGCGATCCGCGCCCACTACCAGGGCGAGAAGGCGAAGGTCGGGAAGACCGGCGGCGCGTTCGTCGGGGCGATGGTCTTCGGCCAGCGCTCGATGGGGAAGCTGAACACGCTCAACCGCGATCACCTGCGCCGGCAGCAGATCGCCGCGCTCGCGCCCTACGAGCGGATGAGCATGCACATCGACTACCTGATCGCCGAGCTCAGCCGCGCGATCGCCGAGGCCGATGCGGCGGCGCTCCTGACACCGGCCGCCCCAATGAGCCGCGGTGCGGCCTACGTATCAGCGGAGCCGGCGACCGTACCTCCGCCGCCCCCCGCGACGGTGCCGACCGTGCCGCCGACCGGCGACGGGCCGCCCCCGCCCCCGCCGGCGTCGCTCCCGCCCGTCGACACCCTAGATGGCCAGGCGCCGCTCCTCGACGCCGAGTGCGAGATCACGGTCGTGGGCACGTCCTACTACCAGCCGGCGCTCCGCGAAGCCGTCGAGCACTGGCGGGTGGCCAA
>DASSSV010000261.1:0-15839 GCA_035708265.1 Thermomicrobiales bacterium
CCGAGTTCGCGCGAGCGCGCGGCGAGGTAGTCGACCGCGCGGCGCGAGAGGCCGCGCGAGCCGGCGCAGACGTCCACGTCCACGCCGTAGAGGAGCGAGATCGCCCGATTCGCCAGTTGCTCCGTCTCGACCTGCACGGCCGGGTGGGTGGCCCAGGCGCGCGCGGTCCGGCCGAGGATCAGCAGGTCCACGCTGGACATCTGCGCGACGACGTCCTCCAGTTCGTCGGGGTAGGCGTGCCACCAGTGGAGCAGGCGATCGAAGTCGCAGAGGTGGACGGCGGCGACGTCGGGCGCGAGCCCGGCCGCGCGCCGCACGGCGTCCAGCCGCCGCCGGCCGACCGCGGCGTAGTCGGCCGGGCGCGTCTCGACGGTGGCGCCCGCGTCCGCGAGGAGATCCAGCATCGCCGGCGCGGTGTCGTCGGTGGCGAGGATCGCCAGCCCGGCGTAGCGCCGCGCCAGGCCGGGCAGCGCGGGGCGCAGTAGCAGCAGCAGTTCGCCGCCGGGGTCGTGGAGGGTCGCGGCGAGCGCGACGGGCGCGCTCACCGGCTGGCCGCCCCCGCCGCCATGCCGGCGCGCAGGGCCGCGACGCCCTCGGCGACGCTGTGTTTCTCGCTGAAGACGGCCGAGCCGGCGACGATCACCGTCGCGCCCGCGGCGACGACGCGCGCAACGTTGTCGGGCGCGATCCCGCCGTCGGCCGAGAGGCCGGCCGGGGAGGCGAGGGCGTCGAGCTTCGCGCGGAGCGTGGCGATCTTGGCGAGCTGGCCGGCGATGAAGCGCTGGCCGCCGAAGCCGGGGTTGACCGTCATCACCAGCACCAGGTCGACGATCGGCAGCACCTCGTCGAGCGCGGCCGCGGGGGTCGCCGGGTTGAGCGTGACACCGGCGCGCGCGCCGAGGTCGCGGATGCGGGTGAGGGTGCGGTGCAGGTGGACGCCGCCCTCGACGTGGACGGTCAGCCAGTCGGCGCCGGCGGCGACGAACTCGTCGAGGTAGCGCTCGGGCCGCTCGATCATCAGGTGGACGTCGAGCGGCAGGCGGGTGGCGCGGCGGGCGGCGGCGACGATCGGGAAGCCGAGGCTCAGGTTGGGAACGAAGCGCCCGTCCATCACGTCAATATGGATGGCGTCGGCGCCCGCGGCCTCGGCCGCGGCGATCTGCTCGCCGAGCCGGGTGAAGTCGGCGGCGAGGACCGAGGGCGAGAGCCGGGGGGCGGGCGATCCGGGCATAGCACCTCCGGGCACGCGGCGTGCGTCAGGCGGAGCCGGGCTCCGCGCCCGGCATGATAGGCGATCCGCCGCGCGCGGGCAACGCGGCCGCCGCGGGGCCGCCGCGCGTTTGCTATACTCTCAGCGAGTGATTGGCGTCGGGATGGGCGACGTGGCTGGACTCGACCGTTTCGAGCACTTCTTCGAGCAGATCGTCGAGGGGACGATTATGCGCTTCTTCCGCAGCCCGATCCAGCCGGCCGAGATCGGCCACCGGCTGGAGCGGGCGATGGAGGATGGGCGCGTCCTCTCGGTCGGCGGCACCATCGTCCCCAACGACTACCAGGTCGCAATGAATCCCCAGGACATGCTGGCCTTCGCCGACTTCGTCGTGCCGTTGAGCCGGCAGATGGAGGGCTGGCTCGCCGAGGAGATCGCCGACCGCGGCTACAGCACACTCGGGCGCGTGCGCGTGCGCATCGGCCGCGATGCCGCCGCGCCCCGGCGCTCCATCCGCGTCGCCGCGCGCGTCGTCGAGGGTGATGGCCGGTCGGTCGCGGAGGAGGACCGCATTCAGCGGACGGAGGTCTACCGGGTCATCCAGGAGAGCGGCGGGGTGCCGCCGCGCATCCTCCGGCTGATGAACGGGCCGGGGAAGGACCGAACCTTCACGATCCGCACCGCGCAGACGGCGATCGGGCGGGCGCTCGACAACGATCTCGTGCTGGAGTCCTCCGACGTCTCCCGCCACCACGCGCGCATCGAGCACGGCCAGGAGGGCTACCGCATCGTCGACCTCGGCAGCACCAATGGCACGCGGATCAACGGCGAGCGCGTGCAGAGCGGGGTGTTGCGCGACGGCGACGAGATCGAGTTCGGCAGCCTGCGCCTCCGCTTCCTCCCCTACCAGCTCGGCGCCGAGCCGGCCTTCCCGCTCCAGGGGGCGGAATACGGCGCGCGGAATCAGGTGCCGGGCTAGTGGCGCTTTCCCACGCCGTCGTCGCGCTCGCGCTCCCCGTGGCGGTGACCCTGCCCTTCGACACGCAACTCCCGTTCGAGTGGTTCATCCTGCTCCTGCGCGTCCTCTTCATCTTCCTGCTCTACTTCTTCCTCTTCCAGATCGTCCGCACGATCGCCCGCGAGCTGCGCGCGGTCGCGCTCACCACCGCGGGCGGCGGGCGCGTCGTCGCCGAGGGGCCGCCGCGGGCGGTCGCACGGCTGGTGCTGGAGGCGAACGTGGAGGACGGGCTGCCGGCCGGCACCGCCTTCGCCCTGCGCCCCGGCGCGGTGGTGGGGCGGCGGCCCAGCAGCGAGATCTTCCTCAACGACGGCTTCATGTCGGGCGAACACGCCCGCTTCACGCTGCACGAGGGCCAGTGGTGGGTCGCCGACCTCGGCAGCACCAACGGCACCTTCGTCAACGGCGCGCGGATCGACCGCCCCACGCCCCTGCAAGACGGCACGGAAGTCCGCTTCGGCCGCGTGCCGACGCGGTTCGTGCTGTGAGAGAGTTGATAGTTGTCAGTTGATGGTTGATAGAAGCCGCCCGTCGGGGCGCTATCAACTACCAACCATCAACGCATCTCCGCCCGCTCTCCCTCTTCTGTACGTACACTATGCTATACTCCGCCCGGCGCAACCGGGCGCACGGTCGGGCGTTCTATGCGCAGAACGCCCCGGTGGGGGTTTCTGCCGTTTGTCAGCAGCGGGGATGGGGTGGCGCGGCCGGCGCGCGCCGGCCGCCGAGTGAGGAGGGATGCCAGGGACGGAGGAGTGAGCGGGAGGGTCGCGCGGGGCGAGAACGTGCCCCGGCGCGGCGCGAGGACGGGTGTAAGGAGTTGAGGATGCTCAGGAGGTTCGGCAAGGTCGCGATGGCGCTGCTGCTGGTGGCCGGGGTGCTGATCCCCACCGCCGGCGCGGGCGCGGGGGTCGCGCGGGCCGCGGCGCCCGCCGAGAGCAGCGTCTCGATGGACCCCTACTACTTCCCCCAGACGCAGCACTACCTCAGCGGGCGCTTCCGGCAGTACTGGGAGGCCCACGGCGGCCTGCTGACGTTCGGCTATCCGCTGACGAATGTCTACGACGCGGTCTCGACCGACGGCAAGACCTACAAGACGCAGTACTTCGAGCGGGCGGTCTTCGAGTACCACCCGGAGAACCCGCAGCCCTTCGATGTGCTGCTGACGCTGGTCGGCGACGAGATCACCAAGGACCGGCGCAGCGAGGCGCCTTTCCAGCCGGCCGCGCCGATCAACGACGCCAACCACTCGTTCTTCGCGGAGACGCAGCACAACCTCGGCTGGGGCTTCCGCAACTACTGGCTCGCCAACGGCGGCCTGCAGAACTTCGGCTACCCGCTCTCCGAGGAGTTCCAGGAGAAGAGCCCGGAGAACGGCGAGGTCTACACGGTGCAGTACTTCGAGCGCGCGCGCTTCGAGTACCACCCCGAGAATAAGAATACCCCCTACGAGACGCTCCTCGGCCACCTCGGCCGCGAGCGGATGGCGCGCGTCGGCGTGCCGGCGTCGGCCACCGCGCCCGAGACGAGCCCGCCGACCGGCGACCAGATCCCCGGCGGCAACGGCGCGCCGGCCGCGAGCAGCCTCCAGTACGGCTTCAACGTCTTCCTCATCGGCAACCAGCAGGGCGCGGCCTACAACAGCCAGGCGCTCCAGAAGGTCCAGGGCGCCGGCTTCGGCTGGGTGCGCATCCAGCTCGTCTGGAGCGAGCTCGAGCCGGTCAAGGGGCAGTACGATTGGGCCCCGCTCGACACCCGGATCAACGCGATCAACGCGGCCGGCCTGAAGGTGCTGCTGAGCATCGCCAAGTCGCCGGCCTGGGCCGCGCCCGACCGGCCGGGCGGGCTGCCGGAGGACACCGACGGCTTCTACAACACGATGCGCCTGATCTCGGGCCGCTACACGACCAAGATCCAGGCGTACGAGATGTGGAACGAGGAGAACCTGGCCGGCGAGACCGGCGGCAACGTGACGGTCGCGCCGTACTTCGAGACGCTCAAGGCCGGCTACAAGGGCGTCAAGAAGAACAACCCCAACGCGATCGTCGTCTTCGGCGGCCTGACGCCGACCGGCGTGATGGACCCGACCATCGCGATCGACGACACCAAGTACCTCCAGGCGTTCTACGCCTACAACAACGGCGAGGGTAAGCAGTACTACGACGTGCTCGGCGCCCACCCGGGCAGCGCGGCCAACGCGCCCGACACCAGCTTCCCCGCCAACCCCGGCACCGGCAACTGCCCGCCGGTCTACGCCAACCTGCAGGGCACCTGCTGGCGCAACGCCCCGGACTTCTACTTCCGGCGCGTCGAGGACCAGCGCGCGGTGATGGTCGCCAATGGCGAAGGCAACAAGCAGATCTGGCTGACCGAGTTCGGCTGGGACTCCTGCCAGGGCCTGCCCGCGCCGAAGGGCTACGAGTACTGCCTGCTGACCAACGACCAGCAGCAGGCGCAGTACATCGTCCAGGCGTTCCAGATGGCCAAGAGCCAGTGGCCGTGGATGGGCGCGATGTTCCTGTGGAACCTCAACTACCAGACGATCCCGAACATCTCGCCGGGCGACGAGAAGTACGGCTGGGGCGTGCTCCGGCCCGACCTCAGCCCGCGGCCGGCCTACACCGCCATCCAGCAGATGCCGAAGTAGCGGCGTAACGCCCGCGACGACGACGAAAGGCCGGCGGCCCCTCGTGGGCCGCCGGCCTTCTTGCGCGCGACGCGGCGTTCAGCCGGCCGGATGCCGGTCGGCCCAGGGGCGCGCCGCTTCGAGTTGCGCCGCGAGCGAGAGCAGCAGCCCCTCGCCGGCCGGCGGCCCGATGACCTGCACGCCGAGCGGCAGCCCGTCGGCCCCCTGGAAGAGCGGCAGCGCCACGGCCGGCTGGCCGGTGACGTTGACGATCGGCGTGAAGGGCGTGAACGCGGCCGCCTCGGCGAACTCGGCCAGCGGGTCGGCCGCGCAGGTGTCGATCGCGCCGATGGGCACCGGCCGCTGCCCCAGCGCCGGTGTCAGCAGGACGTCGTAGGCGGCGTCGCCGCAGAAGAAGCCGATCAGCCGCCGCGCGTGCGCCTCCAGTCGCGCCAGCGCGCCGAGGTAGTCGGCCGCGTTGGTCGCCAGCCCCTGCCGGTAGAACGCCCAGGTCAGCGGCTCGACGTCCTCCTCGCGCGGCTCGTGCCCGGCCACGATGCCGCCGTAGCGCACGCCCGCCGCGACGTTGGCCGCCCAGAGCACCGTGAAGAAGGGCAGCGTCTCCTCCGCCCGCCAGCCCGGCGGCGCGGCCTCCTCAACCTCGTGCCCCAGCGACGCCAGCAGGTCCGCCGCCTCGCGCGCCGCCGCCGCGCAGACCGGGTCCACCGGCGTGCCGAGCGGCGACTCGACGGTCAGCGCGACGCGCAGCCGGCGTGGGGAACGGGCGGCGCTCGCGGCGAAGGGCTCGGCCGGCGGCGGCGCCCAGGTGGCGTCGCCCGGCTCGTAGCCGGCCATGATGTCGAGCAGCGCCGCGGTGTCGGCGACGGTGCGCGTCAGCGCGCCTTGCGAGGAGAGGAAGGAGTCGCCCAGGTCGGGCCCGGCCGAGACCCGCCCCCGGCTCGGCTTCAGCCCGACCAGCCCGCAGCAGGCGGCGGGGATGCGCAGCGAGCCGCCGCCGTCGCTGCCGTGCGCCAGCGGCAGCAGGCCGCCGGCGACCGCCGCGGCGGCCCCGCCCGAGGAGCCGCCCGGCGTACGCCCGGTGTCCCAGGGGTTGCGCGTTGGGCCGAAGCGTCGCGGCTCGGTCACCGGCACAATGCCGAACTCCGGCGTGCTGGTCTTGCCGACCACGACGAAGCCGGCCGCGCGGATGCGCCGCACGGCGTAGGCGTCGTAGCCCGGCGTGTAGCCCGCGAAGAGGGCCGAGCCCTGCGAGAGCGGCAGCCCGGCCGCCGCGGCGAGATCCTTGATCGCGATCGGCACGCCGGCGAAGGGTCGCGGGTCGCCCGGCCCGATCGCGTCGGCCGCGGCCAGCGCCCGCTCGGCGTCGACCACTGTGAAGGCGTTGAGGTCCGCGCGTTCCGCGATCCGCCCGAGCGCCGCCTCGACCAGCTCGCGCGCCGTGACCTCACCCTTCCGCACCAGCGCCGCCAGCTCGACCGCCGGCCGGGTCAGCAACTCCGCCACGTCCCGCTCCTTTCCGCCGGGGACCAAACCACAGAGACACAGAGGCACAGAGGACGAGGAGAGAGACGAAGAATTTAATCGTTCTCTCCGCGTCCTCTCCTTCGTTCTCTGGGCCTCTGCGGTGATCGTCCCCTATCCTGGCCCTGCCACCCGCCCTACCAGGGCGTGATCGAGGCGCGGGTGACTTCGCCGCGGTCGGCGGCGGCGAATGCCTCGTTGACCTGCGCGAGCGGGAAGGTGTGCGAGAGCACCCGCTCGAAGGGATACTTGTCGCGCGTGCGGTGGACGAAGTCGAGCGCCTGCTTGAGATGCTCCGCCTCGTAGTAGAGGAAGCCGAGGATGCTCTTGTTCTGCAGGACGATCCACGAGGGATCGAAGGTGCAGGTGAGGTCCGGGCTGATGTTGCCGATCTCCAGGTACTGCCCGCCGCGCCCGACCATCTGGATGCCCTCGGGCACGACGCGCGCGTGCCCGGCCAGCTCGGCGACGACGTCGGCGCCCCAGCCGCCGGTGAGGTCGCGCACGCGCTGGATGCGCTGCTCCGGCTCGGGCAGTTCACGCAGGTCGATCGTCTGGTCGGCGCCGAAGGCCCGCGCCAGTTCGAGCCGCTCGGGGATGCCATCGATGACGATCACCTGGCCCGCGCCGAGCTCCTTCGCCACCGCGGTCGCGTAGACGCCGAGGCCGCCCGCGCCCTGGATCACGACGTTGTCGCCCAGGCGCAGGTCGGCGCGCTGGAGGCCGCAGATCACCTGCGAGAGCGCGCAGTTCAGGCCGGCGACGGTCGCGTCGTCGAGGTCGTCGGGCACCTTGAAGACGACGCTGCCGGGCGGCAGGTAGTGGTACTGCGCAAAGGCGCCCTGGAAGTGTGGCCACTCCTCGCAGGAGGTCAAGAGGTCGCGGCGCGCGAAGGGGCACGCCTGGAACTGGCGGCGCAGGCAGGCGCGACAGCGCCCGCAGGGGTTGAAGTAGCGGAAGATGATGCGGTCGCCGACGGCGAGCGGCGCGCCGGCGTTGTCGGTCGTCACCCCTTCGCCGAGCGCGGCGACGCGCCCGGTCATCTCGTGGCCGAGGATCTGGGGCAGCGGGCGCTTGAGCGCGGCAAGGTTCATCTCGCCGCGCCACTGGTGGAGGTCGGAGCCGCAGACGTTGGCGAGCGTGATCCGCATCACCAGCGCGCCCGGCTCCGGCTCCGGCACACGGTATTCTTTCAACTCCATCGGCTGCCCGACGCCGTAGAACAGCGCCGCCAGCCCGGTCTCACTCGCCATCACCCCTCCTCCCTTCAACCATAGACCACGCCGACGACGACCGACGCCAGCGCGGCGACGAAGATCGCGCCCAGCCAGGGCCGCTCGCGCGACTGCCAGGTCGCGGCGAGGCCGATGACGACGAAGACGGCCACCACCGACGTCGGGAAGCCGAAGCCCTGCACCGCCGCGCCGACCGCCGCGGCCAGCGCGCCGAGCAGCCCCGCCAGCAGCGGCAGGAAGCGCAGCGCCCCCTCGCGCCCCCCCACCCACGCCGTCACCGTCTCGCGCATCGCCTCACCCTGTCTCGCGCCCACATCGAACTGCCTGTCGGCCGGCATCATACCATCTTCGTGGTGGGCACCGGCTACGAGCAGATTGGGAGGCGCGATGACGATGTGACACATTGACGATCCAACTCACGTCGATTATGCTTCGATGGAAGGAGCCGATTGCCGTTTCGGGCGCGTGAGGTAGGGGAGATATGGTGACGAAGGCGCATGGGCGCGCGACGATGAACGCACAGGGGCGGGTAACGCTGCCGGTCGAGGCGCGGCGCGCGTTGCATCTCGAACCCGGCACCGATTTCGAGGTCGAGGTCGTCGACGGCACGATCGTGCTCACGCCCGCGGTTCTGGTGCCGCGCGAGGATGCCTGGGCCTACACGCCGGAGCACCGCGCCCTGGTGGAGCGCTCGCGCGAGGACGTGCGCGAGGGGCGCGTCTACCGCCTCGGCCGGGACGAGCTCGCGCGGATGATCGCCGATGCCGACCGAGAAGGATGAGCCCTACGGTTCGCTCGAATTCACGAGGACCTTTCTAGAAACGCTCTGCGGCCGAGCGTTCAATGCCGCCGAGCGTCGCCAGTTCCTGAGCGCGTTGGACCGGCTCGACACGGACGAGCGCCACCCCTCGCTGCGCGTGCATCAACTCCGCGGCGATCTCGCCGGCCTCTGGTCGGCTTCGGCCTCGCGTAGCCTGCGCCTCACGTTCGAGCGGCTGGATGGAGGGCGGAAGCGCCTCATCGCCTACAGCCGCCACTACGGCGATTGATACGGCGCAACAACTGGGGGAGGGCCACTCGGCCCGCCCCACGGTGTCGCTATCGCGCTGGTCGCCGCAGCCTCACGGCTGGGTGTGGCGCACCCAGAGGGCGTTGTCCACGCTGCGGACGAAGGCGAAGAGCTGGTTGTTGCCCAGGCCCGCGGCGGCGGGCTTGCCGACGACCTGGCCGCCCAGGCTCATCCAGTCGGTGAAGCTCACGCCGTCCGCCGAGAGCCGCAGGTAGAGCGCGGCGTCGGTGCCACGGGCGAAGACCGCCAGCGTCGGGATGCTGCCGGTCGGGTTGTAGGCCGCGGCGGCCGGCGCGGCGGTGAGGATGCCGCCCAGATCCTGCCAGTTGCCGAAGCTCACGCCGTCGGTCGAGGACTTCTGGTAGAGCGCGTTGTCGCTGCCCTTCGCGTAGACGTAGACGACGCCCTGGAAGCCGACTGCGGCCGGCGCGTCGGTGAGGACGCCGCCGAGGCCCTGCCAATCGGAGAAGGTCGTGCCGTCGGTCGAGCGCGTGACGTAGAGCGCGCTGTCGCTGCCGCGCGCGAAGACGTAGAGCGTGTTGCCGACGGCGGCGGCGGCCGGCGACGTGGTCAGCACGCCGCCGAGCGGGCGCCAACTGCTGAAGGTCGTTCCGTCGGTCGAGGACGCGACGTAGAGGGCGTTGTCGCTGCCCTTGGCGAAGACGTAGAGGGCGTCGCCGGTGCTGGCGGCGGAGGGGGCGGCGGTGAGGATGCCGCCGAGCGAGTGCCAGGGGGTGAAGGTCGCGCCGTCGGCCGACGAGGTCACGTAGAGGGCGTTATCCGAGCCCCTGGCGAAGACGTAGACCCGGCCGTGGAAACTCGCGGCGGTCGGCGAATCGCTCAGGATGCCGCCGAGCGACGTCCAGGCCGCGAAGTTCGGGTTGAGGACGAAACTCGCCTTCACGTTGTAGTTGGCGTTCATCGTCAGGCCGAGCGGGTCGCCGTTGCCCACCGGCACCCCGCCGATCGTCCAGCCGGCGAAGAGGAAGCCGCTGTTCGGCGTGGCGGTCAGCGAGACCTGGCTGCACGGCGCGTAGGTCGGCCCCGGCGGCGAGGCCGTCGCGCTGCCGCCCGCCGTCGTGCTGAGGGTGAGCGTCACGTTGCCGCTGACCGGGCAGGCGGGGGGCACGACCTGGCCGCCGCGCACCTGGAAGGCGATCCGGCCCGGCTGGCCGCTGCCGAGGCTCTGGTGGATCAGGCCGGTCGACGGGTTGGAGTCGAGGAAGGCTCCGGAGACGCCGGAACCGGGCAACTCGAAGGACGTGCCGGGGGCGCCGGTGCCGTTGGAGTAGCCGACGCGCGCGGGTGAGCCGCCAAGGCCATTCACGCCGCCGCTGGCGTCGCCGGTCTCCCACTGGATGCGGTCGTAGTTGAACTCGATGTCGAACGCGCCCGGCGCGATGTCGGAGCGGTCGATCAGGATGAGCTGGAAGTTGTTGAGTTTGTCGGTGTGCGAGCTGTAGTAGCCGACGCCGTTCCAGGTCACGCCGAAGGCCGGATGGCCGTTGACCGTGCCGGTGCCGTAGGCGGTGATGTTCCCGGGCGGGCAGCCGACCGTCGGCGCCGCGCAGATGCCGGCCGCCGACGGCGAGGTGTCCACGTCGGCGAAGAACGCCGCGATGATCACGCGCTGGGCGCTGTTGAGGCCGAAGGGGGTGAAGGTCGACAGCGGGTTGTCGAAGGTGATGTTCCCATTGTTATTGACATAGACCTGACTGTAGTTGGTCCCGAAGAAGTCGACCGTGAAGCCGAGCGGCACCTGGCCGGTCGAGCCGTCGTCGTTGCCCGGTAAGGTGTTCTGGTTGAAGCCGGGGCGCATCGCGTTGGGGCCGAGCGCCAGCGCCGTCCCCGCTGGCGAGACGCCGGGCAGCAGGCCGGCGGCCAGCAGGAGCGCCAGGAGGGCGGCGCCGGAAATGCGTAGGGTTCTCGTGAACGCGCGAACAGTCATCGGGTCACAACCTCCCACGGACGAGCGGGCCAGGCGGCCGGCGCGACGCTTCCTCTGCACCACAAACGACCGAGGCGGCCGAAAGATCACGCGAGGGGTGAGGGCGAACACGCAAAGGTGCCATTGACACCACTCGCGCGCGCCCACTACACTGGTGAACGGACAGTCAGCCCGCTCCGGCGCCGCCTTGCCGCGCGTTGTAGCCCGCCGCCTCACGGCGGCAAATGTCGCTATGTTATACTGGGCGGAACGTGAGGGAGGCCGGAGCGGATGGCCCGCCGCGCGAGCCGGCGGGCCGGCGGATTAGAGGTGAAGAGTTCGTGAACGTCGTCACTGAGCGGCTCCCCGAGAGCCAGGTCGTCCTCGATATCACCACCGACGAGCAGGAGTTCGAGAAGGCGCTGGAGCGAGCCTACCGCAAGGTCGTCCAGCAGGTCCGCCTGCCGGGATTCCGTCCCGGCAAGGCCCCGCGCCGCATCGTCGAGCAACTGCTGGGGCGCGAGATCCTGATCGAGCAGGCCGACCGCGACCTGCTCGACCCCTTGTACCAGCAGGCGCTGGAGCGCGAAGACCTCCGCCCGGTCAGCGACCCCGACGTCGAGATCTACCAGGCCGAGCCGCTGGCCTTCAAGGTCACCGTCCAGGTCTACCCGACCGTCGAGCCGGGCAACTACCAGGGCGTGCGGGTCGAGCCGCGCCACGTCGAGGTCACCGACGAGCAGGTGGACGAGGCGGTCGCGCGCCTGCGCTCTCAGCAGAGCCCGTGGGAGGAGCCGGCCGAGCCGCGCCCCGCCCAGGAGGGCGACCGCGTGACGCTCGACGTCGAGGTCAAGGAGGGCGACCAGGAGTTCCGCGCGCCGCTGAAGGACGGCGTCTTCACGCTCGGGCAGGACACCCTCCTGCCGGCGCTGCGCGAGGCGATCCTCGGCATGAACGTCGGCGACGAGCGCGACGTGCCGATCACCTTCGCCGAGGACGACGAGCAGGCCGAGCCGGACATGCGCGGCAAGACGCTCGACTACCACCTGACGCTCAAGAAGATCGAGGAGCAGCACCTCATCGACCTGGACGACGAGTTCGCCAATAAGGCGTCCAACGGCCGCGCGACGACGGTCGAGGGCCTGCGCGACGACCTGCGCCGGAGCCTGCTGGAGTCTGAGCGGCAGAAGGCGCGCAACGAGGTCGGCGGCGAGGTGGTCAACGCGCTCGGCGAGGTCGCCACGGTCGAGCTCCCGGCCGCGCTGATCGAGCGGCAGATCGACACCGAGATCGAGAACCTGCGCACCCACCTCTCGCAGTCGCACGGCCAGACGCTCGAAGCCCACCTGCGGCTGGAGAACAAGACGCAGGAGCAACTGCGCGAGGAGTTGCGCGCCGAGGCGACGCGGCGGCTGCGCAACTCGCTGGTGCTGCGCGAGATCGCCACGCGCGAGGGCGTCTCGGTCGGCCCGCAGGACGTCGACGCCGAGATCGACCGGCTGCTCGGCCCCGAGGCCGACCCGAATCTGCGCCAGGTCTACTCCGGCAACTACATCCGCGAGCTGCTGGAGAACGAGCTCTTCGAGCGCGCGCTGATGGACCGCGTGATCGCCATCGCCACCGAGGAGCGCGGCGCGTTCGAGCCGCCGGCCGAGCCGGAGGCGGAAGCGGCCGAGTCCGAGGAGGCCGCGCCGGCGGCCGAAGGCGGCGAGACGCCGATCGGCGAGGCCGCCGCGGCGACGGAGGGCGAAGCGGCGGCCGGTGAGGACGTCGGCGAACGGCCGGTCGCGGCGGCCGAGGGCGAGGCGGCGGAGGCGGAGCCGGTCGAGGCCGCCCCCGCGGCCGACGTCGAGCCCGACGAGGCGCCGGCGCCGGGGGTGACGGGGCTCTAGGCGGGGCTATAATAGGAGGGGCGGGCCCGAACCCGCCCCGATGCGGACCGGAATCAGGCCCGGCGTGCGCCCGGGCGTGCCAGAAAGGAACCTCGCGATGTCTGACCTGTACCGGCCACGGCCCGAACTGGTGATCCCCTACGTGGTCGAGAGCACCAACCGCGGCGAGCGGACCTACGACATCTACTCCCGGCTCCTCAAGGAGCGCATCATCTTCCTCGGCACCCCGATCGACGACCAGGTCGCCAACGTGATCGTCGCGCAGTTGCTCTTCCTCGCCGGCGAGGACCCGGACAAGGACATCAACATCTACATCAACAGCCCGGGCGGCGAGGTCTACTCCGGCCTGGCGATCTACGACACGATGCAGTTCATCAAGCCGCACATTAACACCTACTGCGTCGGGATGGGCGCCTCGATGGCCTCGATCATCCTGATGGCGGGCACCCCCGGCAAGCGCTTCGCCCTCCCCCACGCCCGCATCCTGATCCACCAGGGCTCGACCGGTTTCCGCGGCTCGGTGCCCGATGTGGAGATCCAGGCGCGCGAGACGCTGCGCCTGACCAACACGATGGCCGAGATCATGGCCAAGCACAGCGGCCAGCCCTTCGACAAGATCAAGCACGACACCGAGCGCGACTACTACATGACCGCCGACGAGGCGAAGGACTACGGCATCATCGACGAGGTCGTGCAGTCGCCGGAGTTGGCCGGCCTCGGCGTCGGCGTCGCGGGCAAGTAGCGCGGGGCGCGGCGGGGCGCGTGAGGGGCGCGCCCCGCCGCGCGGCGACGAGGACCGTGGAGGGGGTAATGTCTAGCACGCGCGGCGGGCGGGTCCAGTATCGCTGCTCGTTCTGCGGGAAGGGTCAGGAGGAGGTGCGGCGGCTGATCGCCGGGCCGGGCTCCGTCTACATCTGCGACGAGTGTGTCGAGCTGTGCCGCGAGATCATCGACGAGGAGGAGCCGCCCGCCCCGCGGCCGGAGCGTACCTTCACGCGCATCCCGACCCCGAAGAAACTCTACGAGCACCTCAACCAGTATGTCATCGGCCAGGAGCGAGCCAAGAAGATCCTCTCCGTCGCCGTCTACAACCACTACAAGCGGATCAGCGCGGGCGCCGAGGACGACGTGGAGCTCCAGAAGAGCAACGTCCTCCTCCTCGGCCCGACCGGCTGCGGCAAGACCTACCTGGCGCAGACTTTAGCCAAACTGATTGACGTCCCCTTCTCCATCGCCGACGCCACCGCGCTAACCGAGGCGGGCTACGTCGGCGAGGACGTCGAGAACATCCTGCTCCGGCTGATCCAGGCCGCCGGCGACGTCGCCCGCGCCGAGACCGGGATCATCTACATCGACGAGATCGACAAGATCGCGCGCAAGAGCGACAACCCCTCGATCACCCGCGACGTCTCGGGCGAGGGCGTGCAGCAGGCGCTCCTCAAGATCATCGAGGGCACCGTCGCCAACGTGCCGCCGCAGAGCGGGCGCAAGCACCCGCACCAGGAATACATCCAGATCGACACGCGCAACATCCTCTTCATCGTCGGCGGCGCGTTCGAGGGGCTGGACCAGATCATCGAGAAGCGCGTCGGCAAGAAGTCGCGCCTCGGCTTCGCCCCGGCGTCGTTGGAAGAGGAGGTTGGGCCGGACGGCAAGCCGGGCGAGAGCCTCTTGCACTATGTCGACCACGACGACCTCCTGAAGTTCGGGCTGATCCCGGAGTTCATCGGCCGCCTGCCGATCCACGTCGCGCTCGACCCGCTGCGGCGCGAGGACCTGATGCGCATCCTGACCGAGCCGAAGAACGCGGTGGTGCGCCAGTACCAGAAGTTCTTCGCGCTCGACAACGTGGACCTGCAGTTCACGGCGGACGCGCTGGAGGCGGCGGCGGAGCAGGCCGAGCAGCGCAAGACCGGCGCGCGCGGCCTGAAGACGGCGATCGAAGAGATCCTCCTCGACGTGATGTTCGACATCCCCACGCTCGACGGCGTGCGCAAGTGCGTGGTCGACGCCAACGTCATCCGCAATCGCACCCGCCCGATCCTGATGACGGTCAACGACCGCATCCTCGACTATGAGCAGACCGCGTAGGGGCGAGACGATAGACGATAGACGATAGGAATCGGGCCACAATAACGCGCGAGGCGGTGTTTTCAGCACCGCCCCGCGTTCTTCTCTAGTTCGCCGGCTACCATCGTCTATCGTCTACCTCGTCGTCGGCGGCCGCCGCATGAGGCGCGGGTCGCTGGTCGACGGCTGGGGCTCGTCGTCTTCCTCGGCCTCCTCGTCGGGGCTCGTCGCCTGCTGCGGGGCCGCGCCGGGCTGCGCGGGGTAGGGGCGGTGCGGCTCGAAGCCGCGCTGGGCCTCGGCGCCCTCGGCGCCCTCGCGCGGGCCGTAGGGGGTGCGACCCTCGCCGAGCGCGCCGGTAGCGAAGGCCGGGCGGCCGAGGCCGCGGCCGAGCGTGCCGGTGGTGTGGCCATAGGAGCGGGGTGGGAGTTCGGCGCGGGCGTAGATGCGGGCGTTGGCCTCGAGGTCGATGAAGCGGTCGGAGACGTCGATCAGGTCGGTGGAGGTCTGGCGCGGGGTGGCCGCGACCTCGACGCGCAGGCCGCCGCGCTGCGCGGCGTCGACCAGGCTGACGAAGTCGCCGTCGCCGCTGACGATGATCGCCACGTCGATGTAGCGGGCCTGGGTCAGCAGGTCGATCGCCAGCTCCATGTCGAGGTTGGCCTTGGTCGTGCCGTCTTCGTAGCGGCGCAGCACCTTGGTGCGGACGCGGAAGCCGTTGCGGCTGAGCCAGGTGATGAAACTGTGGCTGTTCTCGTCGTCGGGGGACACGCCGATGTAGGCGTAGGCGCGCTGGAGGCGCCGGTCGCCGACCAGGAAATCGAGCAGCCGGGCGTAGTCGATGCGGATGCCCATGTCCTTGGCGGCGAAGTAGAGGTTTGACATGTCGAAGAAGATCGCGACGCGGTCGGATTCGTCTCGCCGTGCTGGCATCTGTCCCTTCTTTCTCGGAGCCGAAAGGGGCGCCCGATCTGCTGCTGCCGTGCTGGCCACACCGCTCTAGGAAAACCTGCGTGCCATACCCGGCACGACAAGGCGCGTACTGTCACCGCAGTGTAGCAAACCCCCGGTACGGACGCAAAACGAGCGACGAGCGACGAGCGACGAGCGACGAGGGGGAGTGGCGAGGCGCGAGCGAAAAGGTGCGAGGGAGGGTGGGTCTAGATAGTGGTGGGGCCAGGGTGCTGGCGGTTGAAACCGCGCCTGCATGGCCTCCGGCCGCGAAACCCGCCGGCGCGGGTTCTTCGCCCCAG